>NZ_JBFAAE010000012.1:0-180862 GCF_040639575.1 Streptosporangium sp. NPDC023825
GGGCGAGCAGGTGCCGGCCCGCGTGGTGACCGAGGAGACCACCTTCACCCAGGAGCAGGCCAAGGAAGCCCTGCCCACCCGCCAGTACTGAGCCGACCGGGCCGCCCCCGACGCGGGGCGGCCCGGTGGCCGTGGAAGGAAGGGGTGCCGCAGTGCCCCCGAATCGATCCTGCGTATGCCGGGACCGGTCAGCGGTAGCCGGCGGTGACCACGTTGGCCTGGACGGCGTTCTCGGTGGCGTCGGTGGGGTAGCCGGCGACCATGGCCCCTTCGTAGAAGGTGCCGGCGCTGAGGTTGGCGCCGCCGTCGGGCTTGCAGCAGTCGCCGCCGCTGCCCAGGATGATGGCTCCCTGCTTCTTCATCGGGCTGTAGCCGTTGGGGAGCTGGCCGTCGTACAGGGTGTACAGGCTGCCGGACTGGGCGTTGCTGCCCTTGATCGCGAACCGGGTCGTGCCGTTGTTCTTCAGCGTGGCGGTGACGAACTTGTGGGGGAAGGCCCGCTGGTTGGGGTTCCACGCCTGGCTGCCGCCGGGGAACAGGCCCCATTCCAGGTCGGCCTGGACCCAGGGGCCGGTCCCGGAGCAGCCGCCGAACCAGCACTGGGTGCTGAAGTTGATGGCGTCCATGGCGCCGGCGGCGTCGGCCTTCCTGGTGGTCTCGCTGTTGCCGTAGTCGAAGCAGCAGCCGCTGTTGACGTGGGTGCCACTGGTCACCATGTACATGCCCTCGGGTGCGCTGCCCGTGGGGACGCCGGTCAGGTGGCCGTCCCGCCAGTAGCTGTTGCCGGGGTTGATGTAGAGGGAGTAGGCCTTGTTGCCGCCGACGGTGAGCGACTCGGTGGTCGCGGTCGCGGGCCTGCTCTGGGGGGAGCCGGGGACCACGCTGGATCCCTGGTACCACAGGTCGTTGCCCCGGCCGGACTGGTCGTACAGGACCGTGATGACGCATGTGGTGCCGGTGCAGAACGAGTCCTGCGCCGCGGCGTTGGCGACGCCGCCCGCGGTCAGGACGCCGATGTTCCGGGTCGTGCTGTCGGAGGAGCGCCTGACCTGGTACAGGTTGCCACTGTAGGCGCCGTAGAGCGCACGGGTCGTGCTGTGCGCGGCCACGCACGGCGTGCCGCCCGAGGCGTAGATGTCGCACGGGCGCGCGCCGGGCGGGGGCGGCGTCGGGGTCACGGTCGGCGACGGGCTGGGCTGGGTTCCGGTGGACCATTTCTGGTTGGTGCCGCCGTGGCAGGTCCAGATGTGCACCTTGGTGCCGTTGGCGGTGCCGTAGCCGGACACGTCCAGGCACTTGCCGCTGCCGACCGCGGTGACGGTGCCGTCGGAGTTCAGGCGCCACTTCTGGTTGTTCTGGCCGTTGCAGTCCCAGATGATCACCGCGGTGCCGTCGGCGGTGCCCCCGCCGTAGGCGTCCAGGCATTTGCCGCCGTACACCCGCAGCTCGTCCGAGGCGGTCGTGGTCCACTGCTGGTTGGACTGTCCGTTGCAGTCCCAGATGTTGACCGCGGCGCCGTTTGCCTGCGAGGCGCCGCTGACGTCCAGGCACCGGCCCGACGCCGTGCCCACCAGTGGCGTGGTCGCCGCCGAGGCCGGTGCCCACCAGGTCAGGCCGGTGGCCAGGAGGGTCGTCAGCACCGTTACGACAGAGGCGATGACGGCCGTTCGAGAGCGCCGTCCACGGGTCGTACGGACCGATAAGGGAACGGGTGAATCCTGCATGTCGTGCTCCTTGGGAGTAGAGCCTGGCGGAGAAAGGCGCGCTGGGAAGACCGCGAGGCTCGTCGGGAAGCCGGTCGCCACTACGAATGCGAATCGATTCGACAGGGTTCTGAACCCACCGGGGAGGAGCGGGCGGTGGTGTACAGCGAAGCACATACGACGGTCGGACCGCTTGTCAAGACTCAGTCCTGCCCGGCTGCCTGCCGGATTCTCCTCCTGGTCGGCTCTCGTCGGCGATGCTCGCACGTGGCCGGGAGCCGGGCCAGAAGGAACGTCCGTTCGTCCCGCCCGCCTGCTCGCGATCCGCCCGAACGCCTCGAGGTCGAACCGGTTCGGATGCGGCTG
This sequence comes from Streptosporangium sp. NPDC023825, assembly GCF_040639575.1. NCBI lineage: Bacteria > Bacillati > Actinomycetota > Actinomycetes > Streptosporangiales > Streptosporangiaceae > Streptosporangium > Streptosporangium sp. NPDC023825. The sequence continues at coordinate 2,070 of NZ_JBFAAE010000012.1, forward strand.
CGGCCGGAGGCCGGGAAAAGGGGCGCTGCCGGATCTCGCCGCGGCGATCGTCGGGGTCGCCTTCGCGGCGGATCGTGCGGGGCTCGATCAGTACGATACATCTGAACGTTTCATACGGGAAGTTTTGGTGCAGGAAACCTCGTTCCGGACATCACCGCAGATAGCAGCGTTAAGCGGCTAACCGTGGCCAGAATCGCGGTGTGCATATTGTGAAATAAGTAGGCTTAAGGCCTTGACTGGGATAAGTGGTCGGAACGTAATTGGTAGTGAGGTCCCGGGGGCGATCCCTCCGGTGCCTCCGCGGCTGGATCACATGAACGGGATGTGGAGGCGCTTCGCGGCACTCCGCGTCGTGGCCGGCCGTGTCGTCGTCCACAGCCTCGCCTCACCGCGCCCTCCACGGTCTCCACCTCGGGAGGGCGTCACCCCCCTGAGGAAGGCGTGACCTGACCCGCATCCCCACCCCCCAAAGGAACCACCGTGCAACCACCTTCGCCCGCCGTGGCGCGCAGACCGGTCCTGACCGGCATCGTCGCCGCGGCGATGGCCGCGGCGTTCGCCATCGTCGCCCCGGCCACCTCCACCCTCGCCGCCACCCCCGCCCTGCACGCGTCGTCCGGCGCCGGCGGGGCGGGTGCGCAATCCCAGGCGCTCGCGCTGAACATCCCGGCGTCCGACTACCAGCAGGTGCCGCTCGCGACGGGCGGCGGCGAACTGGGTGAGGCGATGTCACTGGCCGTGCTGCCGAACCGGTCGGTCCTCCACACGTCCCGCGACGGCACGCTGCGCGTGACCGACGCCGGCGGCAACACGAAGGTGGCCGCCAGGCTCAACGTCTACGCCCACGACGAGGAGGGCCTCCAGGGGGTGGCGGTCGATCCGGGCTTCGCCACGAACCGGCACGTCTGGCTGTACTACTCGCCCCGGCTGAGCACGCCGACCGGCGACGCCCCGGCCACCGGCACCCAGGCGCAGTTCGACCAGTGGAAGGGCGAGTTCTACCTGTCGCGCTTCACCCTCAAGTCGGACGAGACGCTCGACACGGCCAGCGAGAAGGTGGTCCTGCGGGTCGCCAACGACCGCGGCCAGTGCTGCCACGCGGGCGGCGACATCGACTTCGACGCCCAGGGCAACCTGTACCTGACCACCGGCGACGACACCAACCCCTTCGAGTCGGCGGGCTACTCCCCGATCGACGAGCGGACCAACCGCAACCCGCAGTACGACGCGCAGCGCTCGGCCGGCAACACCAACGACCTGCGCGGCAAGCTCCTGCGGATCAAGCCGCAGGCGGACGGCACCTACACGATCCCCAGCGGCAACCTGTTCGCGCAGGGTACGGCGAGGACGCGGCCGGAGATCTACGCGATGGGCCTGCGCAACCCGTTCCGGATGAGCGTCGACAAGGCGACCGGCGTCGTCTACCTGGGCGACTACGGGCCGGACGCGGGGTCGACCAACTCCAGCCGGGGTCCGAGCGGGCAGGTGGAGTTCAACCGCATCACCAGCGCCGGCAACTACGGCTGGCCGTACTGCACGGGTTCCAACTCCACCAACGAGACCTACAACGAGTGGAACTTCGCCTCCAACAGCACCGGCCCGAAGTACAACTGCTCGGGCGGCCCGACCAACAACTCCTTCCGCAACACCGGCCTGACCACGCTGCCCCCCGCCAAGCCGGCCTGGATCAGGTACGCCGGTGACTCCGGCTCGCCGCCGGAGTTCGGCAGCGGCTCGGAGTCGCCGATGGGCGGCCCGGTCTACCGGTTCGACGCGAACTCGAGCTCCAGCGTCAAGTTCCCCCAGGTGCTCGACGGACGGTTCTTCGCCGGCGAGTACGGCCGCCGCTGGATCAAGGCCATCGAGGTGAAGAGCGACGGCGGCTACGGGGAGATCTCCGCGTTCCCCTGGTCGGGCACGCAGGTGATGGACATGGCCTTCGGCCCCGACGGGGCGCTGTACGTGCTGGACTACGGCACCGGAAGCAACAACCAGGCGCTGTACCGGATCGAGTACATCGGCCAGGCCGCCAACCGCAACCCGATCGCCAAGGCCTCGGCCGACAAGACCTCGGGACCGGCTCCGCTCACGGTGAACTTCTCCTCGGCGGGCAGCTCCGACCCCGAGGGCGGCGCGCTGTCGTACTCGTGGAACTTCGGCGACGGCACCACCTCCACCGCCGCCAACCCGACCAAGACCTACACCACCAACGGCTCGTACACCGCCACGCTCACCGTCCGCGACCCGCAGGGGCTGCCCGGAGGCTCGAGCGTCGCCGTGTCCGTCGGCAACACCGCCCCGTCCGTCACGCTCACGAACCCCGGCAACGGCCAGCTGTTCTCCTTCGGGGACACCGTGCCGTTCCAGGTCACCGTGAGCGACCCGGAGGACGGCACGATCGACTGCTCCAAGGTGAAGGTGACCTACTCGCTGGGCCATGACAGCCACGCCCACGAGATCACCTCCAAGACCGGCTGCAGCGGCTCCATCGCGGTACCGGTCGACGGCGAGCACGACACCGCGGCGAACATCTACGGCGTCTTCGTGGCCTCCTACACCGACGCGGGCGGCCTGACCGCCACCAGCAGCCGGACGCTGCAGCCACGGCACCGGCAGGCCGAGCACTTCGGCGCCCAGCAGGGCGTGCAGACGGCCGACCACGCCAGCGCCGAGGGCGGCAAGACCGTGGGCTTCGTCGACGACGGCGACTGGGTCTCCTTCACGCCGTACAACCTGAGCAGCGCCAACAGGTTCACCGCGCGGGTGTCCTCGGCGGGCGTGGGCGGCCGGATCGAGGTCCGCGCGGGCTCGGCCACGGGCACGCTGCTGAGCACGGTCAACGTCGGGAGCACCGGCAGCTGGGAGACCTTCGCCAACGTCTCGGCGAGCCTGAGCGGCGCGCCGAGCGGCGCCACGACGCTGTACCTCGTCTTCCGCGGCGCGACCGGCCAGGGCTACCTGTTCGACCTGGACGCCTACACCTTCGACACCGGCACGTCACCGACGCCGAGCCCGACGCCGACGCCCTCGGGTGACACGAGCGCGTTGCGGGGAGTGGCGTCGAACCGGTGCCTGGACGTCTCCGGCGCCTCGCAGGCCAACGGCGCCACGGTGAACATCTGGGACTGCAACGGGGGCACCAACCAGCGGTGGACCTCCAACAGCTCGGGTGAGCTGCGGGTGTACGGCAACAAGTGCCTGGACGTGAGCGGGGCCGGGACCGCCGACGGCACCGCGGTGCTCATCTGGGACTGCAACGGCCAGAACAACCAGAAGTGGCGCTTCAACTCCGACGGCACCATCACCGCGATCGGCAGCGGCAAGTGCCTGGACGTGTCCGGCAACGGCACCGCCAACGGCACCAAGGTCTACATCTGGACCTGCCTGGGTGCCAACAACCAGAAGTGGACCCGCGTCTAGGCGATCCGCCACACCACGCGACCCCGACCACACCACGAGCACGTCATCGATGTGGCGCCCGGCGCGGCCCGGCTCATCACCGGAAGGGCCGCACCGGGCGCCACGACGGAAGGACACCCATGCTTCGACATCTGACCCCCGCCGCGCTCGGGCGCACCGGGGGTGGCGGCCGGAGGACCTCCGTGCTGCGACGCCTGTCGGTGGCCGCGCTGGCGCTCAGCGCCGCCGCCGCCACGACCGTGATCTCCGCGCTTCCCGCCCAGGCCGCCGCCTTCGAGGTGCTGGTCTTCTCCAAGACGGCCGGGTTCCGGCACGACGCGATCCCCGCCGGGATCCAGACCATCCGCGACCTGGGGTCCGCCAACGACTTCGCCGTCACGGCCACCGAGGACGCCAGTGTCTTCAACACGTCCAACCTCGCCCGGTACAAGGCGGTGGTGTTCCTCAACACCACCGGTGACGTGCTGAACGACAGCCAGCAGAACGCCTTCCAGTCGTACGTGGACGGCGGCGGCGGTTACGTGGGCGTGCACTCGGCCGCCGACACCGAGTACAACTGGCCGTACTACGGGCAGCTGGTGGGCGCCTGGTTCAACAGCCACCCGGCGATCCAGCAGGCCACGGTGCGCAACGAGAACCGGGCGCACGCCGCGACCGCCCACCTGGGGCCGACCTGGACGCGGACCGACGAGTGGTACAGCTTCCGGAGCAACCCCCGTCCGAACGTGCGGGTCCTGCAGAACCTGGACGAGAGCACCTACAGCGGCGGCGGCATGGGCGACCACCCGATCACCTGGTGCCGCCCGATGGCGTCCGGCCGCTCGTTCTACACCGGCCTGGGGCACACCCAGGAGTCGTACGCGGACTCGAACTTCCGCACGCTCCTGCTGGGCGGGATCCGGTACGCGGCCAAGGCGACCAACGCCGACTGCCGCCCGGAGACCGGCTACACGACGTTGTACAACGGGTCGACGACGGGCTGGACGCAGGCCGGGCCGGGGTCGTTCACCAACAGCTCCGCCACGCTGAGCTCCCAGGGCGGCATGGGCATGCTCTGGTACAACGCCAAGGAGTTCGGCTCCTACTCGCTCAAGCTCGACTGGAGGGTGAACGGCGACTCCAACTCCGGGGTGATCGTCGGGTTCCCGGCCACCGGTGACCCGAACACGGCGCTCAACACCGGGCACGAGGTGCAGATCGACGCGACCGACAGCGCGGACAAGACGACGGGCGCGATCTACGGCTTCAAGGCGGCGGACATCGCCGCACGCGACGCGGCGCTGAACCCGCCGGGTCAGTGGAACACCTACGAGCTGCTGGTGGAAGGTGAGCGGCTGCAGGTGTTCCTGAACGGCGTGAAGATCAACGACTTCACCAACACCGACCCGGTCCGCTCGCTGCAGCAGGGCTACATCGGCATCCAGAACCACGGGTCCCCCGACGTGGCGTCGTTCCGCAACATCCGCATCAAGGAACTGGGCGGCGTGACCCCGACCCCGACCCCCACCCCGACGCCGACCCCGACCGCCAACACGAGCGCGTTGCGGGGCGTGGCGTCGGGCCGGTGCCTGGACGTCTCCGGCGCCTCGCAGGCCAACGGGGCCGCGGTGCAGATCTGGGACTGCAACGGCCGATCCAACCAGCAGTGGACCTCGACCGCGTCGGGTGAGCTGCGGGTGTACGGCAACAAGTGCCTGGACGTGAACGGGGGCGGGACCGCCAACGGCACCGCGGTGCTCATCTGGGACTGCAACGGCCAGAACAACCAGAAGTGGCGCCTGAACTCCGACAACACCATCACCGCGATCGGCAGCGGCAAGTGCCTGGACGTGTCCGGCAACGGCACCGCCAACGGCACCAAGGTGCACATCTGGACCTGCCTGGGCGCCAACAACCAGAAGTGGACCCGGGGATGACCACGACGTGACGCGACCCTGGAGCCGGTCCGCCCCTGGCGGCCGGCTCCAGGGGCGTCCTCGCCGGCCGGGAGCGGCCGGCGCGGCAGCGGTCCTCACGATCGTCGGCGGGTTCCGGCAGATCATCGCCAGGAAGGACGATGAGGACGATCACGGGCACGACGCGAAGGTGGTGGAATGACCGTGCATCCCGGGCGGGCCTGAGCTCGGGGAGGGGCGGTGGGTAGAATGGTGGAACTCCAAGGATCGCGCTCCCCGGAAAGACGTCGCAGTACGGGAGCGTGCCGCGCACGGTGACCGTGCCCGGTGCTGGAGGGGCGGCAGTTGTTCTCGCGTGCCCTTCTGGAGGTTGGATTCCATGAACGTAGGTCTTGGCCTGCCCATCGGCGATCCTTTGTCGCTGCTTTCCTGGGCCCGGCGTGCCGACGCCGGCCCCTTCACCACCCTTGGCCTGCTCGACCGTCTCGTCTACTCGAACCCCGAGCCCCTGATCACGCTGGCGGCCGTCGCGGGGGCCACCTCGAGGATCCGCGTGCAGACCGAGGTGCTGCTCGGTCCCCTTCGCGAGTCGGCGCTGCTCGCCAAGCAGGTCGCGACCCTGGACCGCATGTCCGGCGGCCGTTTCACCCTCGGGATCGGGATCGGGACCCGCCAGGACGACTACCTCGCCGCGGGAGTCGACGTCCGGGGTCGCGGGCACCGGCTCGACCGGCAGCTGGCGACGCTGCGGCGCGTCTGGTCCGGCGAGCCCTACAGCGAGGAGGTCGGCCCGATCGGCCCGGCCCCCGTCCTTGAGGGCGGCCCGGAGATCCTGATCGGTGCCTTCGCCCCCGCCGCGATGGAGCGCGTCGCCCGATGGGGGGACGGGTACCTGTGCGCCGTGCCCGCCGGCATGGCCGGCGGGCTCATGCGCGACGTCGAGAGGTCGTGGACCCAGGCGGGACGGCACGGGCGGCCTCGCATGGTCGCGCAGGTCAACGTCGCCCTCGGCCCCGAGGACACCGTCCGGGACGCCACGGAGGCGATCACCTCCTACTACGGCTTCCTGGGCGACACCACCCGGGTCGTCGAGAACATGCTCACCACGCCGGAGCGGATCCGCGACGTGATCGCCGCGTTCACGGACCTCGGCGCCGACGAGGTGATGCTCTACTGCTGGGCCCGTGACGCCGACCAGGTCGACCGCCTCGCCGGCCTGGTCGTCTGACGGTCACGGCGGACGGCCGGGGAGGGGCTTTCCCGGCCTTCTACCGGCGCCTCCGGCCGGGTGGATCGCCGGGTTCCGGGGTCTTTCCGGCCGGGAGTCTTTCCGGCCTGGGGTCTTTCCGGCCGGGCAGGGCCCGTGGCGCGCCGGCCCGGCGCGCCACGGGCCGCGGTTCACCTGGTGAGGGTGAGGGTGTCGACGTCGAACAGGAACCCGCCGCCGCCGGTGAAGGTGAGGAACAGCGGTCCCGAGGCCGATCCGGTCAGGGGGGTGGAGACGTTCTGGAAGGTCTCCCATCCTCCGGTGTTCGGCACGGCCACCGAGCCGAGGACGGTCCCGGTGGCCGACCCCGAGCGGATCTGGATGGTGCCGCCGGATCCGGCGGAGGAGACGCGGGCGCCGAAGGCGGTGGCGCCGGCCGTGCCGATCGAGGAGTAGCCGGCCCAGTCGCCGTTCTCGATGAACCCGGCCGTCCTGCCGCCGCTGGCCGGGCCGTGGTCGGCGATCTGCACGCCCGAGTTCGAGGTGTAGGACTCCGCCTCGGCCGTGGTCTGGATCGGGCCGGTGCCGCCCAGCTCCTTGATCCGGACGTTGCGGAAGGAGACGTCGTCGCCCGTGCCGTGGTTCTGGATGCCGATGTGCCCCTCGCGGATGCTGCGGGCCGGGTCGGTGTTGGTGAAGTCGTTGATCCTGACGCCGTTGAGGAAGACCTGGAGCCGCTCGCCCTGGACGAGGAGCTCGTAGGTGTTCCACGTGCCCGGCGGGTTCAGGGCCGCGTCGCGGGCCGCGATGTCGGCGGACTTGACCGCGTAGACGGACCCGGTGGTGCGGTCGGCGGCGTCGGTGGCGTCGATCTGGACCTCGTACCCCTTGGAGGTGTTCGTGGGGTCGGAGGCCGACATGCCCACGAAGACGCCCGAGTTGTCGTCCCCGGCGACCCGCCAGTCCAGCTTCAGCGAGTAGGAGAAGTACTTCTTCGCCGAGTACCACAGCACGCCCATGCCTCCGGTGGAGGTGAGGGTGGCGTCGGTGTTGGTGAAACCGCCCGGGCCGCTCTGCGTCCATCCGGTGGTCGAGCCGTTGTACAGGCTCGTGTAGCCGGTCTCCGGGCGGCAGTCGGCCCTGGCCATCCCGGCCGCGTACCGGATGCCGCCGAGCAGCAGCGAGCGGAAGCCCGTCTCGGTGTACGAGCTCGCCGTGTGCCCGAGCCCGGTGTAGAACGAGCGGCCGGACGCCATCGGGCGGCACCAGGTGATCGGGTGGTCGCCCATGTCGCCGCCGCTGTAGCTGCCCTCGTCGAGGTTCTGCAGCACTCGCGCGCTGTTGCGCGGGTTGGTGCGGTAGTTGTACCACTCGTCGCTTCTCGACCAGGCCGGACCCAGGTGGGCGGTGGCCGCGTGCGCGCGGTCCTCGGTCCTGACCGTCGCCTGCTGGATGGCCGGGTGCCCCTTGAACCAGGCGCCCGCCAGGTTGCCGTAGTACGGCCAGTCGTACTCGGTGTCGGCGGCGGCGTGGATGCCGACGTAGCCGCCGCCCCCGTTGACGTAGGACTCGAAGGCGGTCTGCTGGGTGCCGTTGAGCACGTCGCCGGTGGTGCTGAGGAACACCACCGCCTTGAAACGCGCCAGGTTGGACGCGGTGAAGGCTCCCGCGTCCTCGGTGGCGGTGACGGTGAAGTCGTTGGCCGAGCCCAGGTCGCGGATCGCCTGGAGGCCCGCGGGGATCGAGTCGTGCCGGAAGCCGGCCGTCTTGGAGAAGACCAGCACCTGGTAGGCGGGGTCGGCGGCCTGGGCCGCGGTGGGGACGAACATGGCCGCGCCGGCCATCGCGGCCACGGAGGCCGCCAGGCCGCTTCGGACGACCCTCCGCCCGGCCGTCCTTCCTGGGGATCGCCGTGCCTGAGCCGCCGGAGCCGCCGCGCTGTCGTCCGCGATCGAGGGTGTCGTGGAGAGCGGCCGACTCCAGAGCCGAGAACGTTGTGACATGGGGTTCCTTTCCTGACCTGGGGGATAAGTCAGGCAAGGCGCGCGCCGCCGCGCTGGTTGCCGTGGTGCTCGGTGCTTTATTTGTCTCCAACAGCAATTAACCGGTGCGTAACACGTGTATATCGTGCCGCGCACCCTGATGGAAGGTGGCGAACGGCCGCCCGGCGAAGGTGGCGCAGGTGGGCGCCGGATATTTCGTCTCGCCGCCTGGCCGGCCGGGCGGGTCGGTTGGTTCGGCAGGACCGGTTGGTTCGGCAGGACCGGTTGGTTCGGCAGGGCCGGGCGGTTCGGCCGGTCAGGCCCCGCCTCCCGGAGGCCGCTCGCGGTCCCCGCGCCACCGGCGGGTCAGGTGACGGGGACGATCCTCGCCTCGACGAGACGGCCCCCCTCGACGCGCAAGGTGCCCAGGGTGCCGTGGGGCTGGCGGCGGCGGTCGGTGGGCGATCCCGGGTTGAAGATGCGAAACCCGTCCTCGCCGTGGTCCAGCGGTATGTGGGAGTGCCCGAACACCACCAGGTCGGCCCCGGGGAACCGGCGCCGCATCCGGGCCAGCCGCCCCTGGGCCGCGCCGCTGTCGTGGATCATCGCCACGCGCAGCCCGCCGAGATCCAGCTCCAGCGTCTCGGGGGCCACCACGTCCGGCCCGTCGTTGTTGCCCTTGACCGCGCGCACCGGGGCGTAGGCGGCGAGCTCGTCCAGCACCCCGGCGACGCAGACGTCGCCCGCGTGCAGGATCAGGTCCGCGCCCCGCAGATGCTCGGCCACGGCCGGCGGGCACGACTTCCACCGCCGGGGCGCGTGGGTGTCGGACAGCACCACCACGTTCATCCCTCCATGCTCCCACCGGCCCCCCGGGAAGGTCCCCTTCCCGGGGGGCCGGCGGCTCGCGCCTCGGGCCGCGTGGCGTCCGGCGGGTTCCGCGGGTCCCGCGCCGGGCCGCGCGAGCCCGGCCCGGCCGGCTCCGCAGGGGGCGCCGTCCGGGAGCGCGCTGTCCGGGAGTGTGCCGTTCGGGAGCGCGGGTTCCTAGACGGCGCGGGCGACGGCGATCGTCGACCCGCTCCGCTGGCCCGCCTCGTAGAACATGTACTCCACGCCGCCGTCGGTGCCGAAGGAGGGCGCCGCGCTGCGCCCCCTGTCGGGGGCGCCGGTCAGGGGCCGGTGGAAGACGCCGAGGTGGATCTCCCGGTCGAAGGCGTTGCCCACCTCGGTGAGGAACATGTTCCCGCTGTTTCCGTGGTAGACGACGTACGCGGTGCCGTTGCGCTTGAGCAGGTGCGGCCCGGACAGGTCGCTCTGCCCGTCGGGACCCGGCGAGACCAGCGGGACCGGGTCGAACCGCCAGTCCCCGCCGTCGGACGACCAGCCCCAGAAGATCTTCCGGGAGCCGCCGGTGACGCCCATGAAGAGCATGACGTACCTGTTGCCCAGCCCCGGGACCGCGTGCTCGAAGACCCGGGCGTAGGAGGTCTCCGTCGACCCGGGGATCATCGCGGTGGTCAGCACCGTGCCGTGGTAGGTGAAGCGCACGCCGTCGGTCGACCAGGCCATCCGGGTGGTGGTGTTCTCGCCGTGGAAGTACATGTGGAACCGCCGCTCGGCGGCGTTCCAGATGACGTGCGGCGACGAGACGTGGCTCACCGAGTAGTGCGGTGACCAGGTGTTGGAGATGATCGGGTTGTTCGGATACTCGGTGAACGGGCCGCCGAGCGAGTCGCCGTAGGCCAGGCAGATGCCGCCGGGAGCGTCGTGCGGGGCGTAGTAGAGGTAGTAGCGCCCCAGCGGGCCGGCGATCTTGTCGTACATGCCCCGGATGCAGGGGAAGATCAGCTCGTTGGTCGGGTTGTAGCGCAGGCTCGCCTTGTCGAACGGCGTGCCGACGTACTGGTACGTGGGGAAGCCGGCGGGTCCCGGCGCGGCCGCCGTGCCGGCCGGCGCGGACGTCTCCGCGATCGCCGCCGTGGCCGTCCCGGGGAGGGCGAGCCCGAGACCGCCGGCCACACCGGCGCCGACCGCCGCGCGCAGGAGTCCGCGGCGGTCCAGGAGGGGTTCAGACATTGACCGTCCCTTCGCGACAACTTTCACCGTGAGTGATGGTGAGGACATCTCTCTGATCGCAAAGGTTCGGCCGGACACGCTCGCCCGTCAAGGTGCTAATACGAATTATCACCGGCGAAATTTCCATTTCATGATCTCGGCCTCCGGCTCTTGACAGGATCCGGTGGCTGATTGCAGGATGACGTCCCAACCTCGATAATGCGCATTATCACCAGATGGGACGCTACGGATCGTGACCTCCCCCGGCCGCCGACTCACCCAGCAGGACATCGCCCGCATCGCGGGGGTGAGCCAGACGACGGTGTCGCTCGTCCTCAACAACCGGACCGACGCCGAGGTCCGCATCGCCCCGGAGACGCGCGAGCGGGTGCTGAGGGTGATCAGGGAGACCGGATACGTCGCCGACCCGATCGCCCGGCGGCTCGCCGAGCGGCGCAACCGCATCCTGGGCGTCTTCACCTACGAGGCGGTCTTCCCGACCGCGAGCGCCGACTTCTACCACCCCTTCCTGCTCGGCATCGAGGAGTGCGCCGAGGAGATGGGCTGCGACCTGCTGCTGTTCACCAGCGCCAGGGCCGCGGGGGAGCGGCGCCGGATCTTCAACGAGGACAGCCGGGTGCGGCTGGCCGACGGCTGCGTGCTCCTCGGGCGCACCGTCGACCGTGACGACCTGGCCCGGCTGCTGGCGGAGGGCATCCCCTTCGTCTCCATCGGCCGCCGCGACGACGCGGGCGGCCCGGTTCCGTACGTGGGCGCCGACTACTCGCCCGCGGTGCGGGCCCTGGTCGACCGGGCGGCGGGGCTCGGCCACCGGAGGCTGGCCTACGTCGGCACCGGGGCGGGCGCCGAGTCGCCGGCCGACCGCATGCGCGGCTTCCGCGAGGCGGTGGCCGCCGTCGGGGCGGAGGGGTCACACGTGCCGGTGACCGGCAGGACTCCCGAGGAGATCCTGGGGGAGCTGTCGGCCACCGGGGTGACCGCGGCCTTCGTCGAGGAGCCCGCCGACGCTGTGGCGATCATGCACGCGGCGGGCGAGCGGGGTCTCACGGTCCCCGGCGACCTGTCGATCCTCGCGCTGGGCGCGCCGACCAGGCCCGTCCGCGTCGACGTCGACCTCACCGGCTTCCGCATCCCCCGGCAGGAGATGGGCCGCAGGGCCGTCGAGCTGCTGGCGGAGGTGCTGGAGGGCGGCGGGGGGACGCCGCAGGAGTTACTGGCCTGCGAGCTGGTCGAGGGATGCACGCTCGCGCCGGCCCGGAGCTGACCTGACAGTGAGACCGACAAGAGTGCCGGGAACGGCGAGAAGGCAGTGAGAACGACGATGATGGGAGAGACCCCCGACGTGGTGGAGATTTCGGCGGACGCGGTGGTCGTCGGCGGAGGGCTGGGCGGCGTCGCCGCCGCCCTGGCGCTGTTGCGGGCCGGGCGCACCGTGATCCTGACCGAGGAGTACGACTGGCTCGGCGGGCAGCTGACCAGCCAGGCCGTGCCGCCCGACGAGCACTCCTGGGTGGAGCGGTTCGGCGTCACGGCCTCCTACCGGGCGCTGCGCGACGGCATCCGCGGCTACTACCGCGACCACTACCCGCTGACCGCGCGGTCGCGGGCCTGGCGGGAGCTGAACCCGGGCGCCGGGCACGTGAGCCGCCTGTGTCACGAGCCGCGCGTCGCGGTCGCGGTGATCGAGGCCATGCTCGCGCCGTACCGGGGTTCGGGGCGGCTGCGCGTGCTGCAGCCGTACCGGCCGGTCGGCGCGGAGGTCGACGGCGACCGGGTGCGGGCCGTGCGCCTGGAGCACCGGGACGGGGGCGGGGAGGTCACGGCCGTCGCGCCGTACGTGCTGGACGCCACCGAGACGGGCGAGTTGCTGCCGCTGACCGGCACCGAGTACGTGACGGGGTTCGAGTCGCAGGGCGACACCGGCGAGCCGAGCGCGCCCGCCGAGGCCCAGCCGATGAACATGCAGGCCGTCTCGGTGTGCTTCGCGATCGACCACGTCGACGGCGACCACACCATCGACAGGCCCGCCGCCTACGAGTTCTGGAAGAGCTACCAGCCCGACTTCTGGGGCGACCGGCTGCTGTCCTGGCGCTGCCCGCACCCCAGGACGCTGGAGATCGTGGAACGTTCCTTCACCCCCAACCCGGACGACGACCCGCTGCTGGTGGAGGCCGACCAGCGGCTCAACCCCGGCGACGCGAACCTGTGGACGTTCCGCAGGATCGCCGCGCGGCGCAACTTCGCCGACGGCGCCTACGCCAGCGACATCACCCTGGTCAACTGGCCGATGATCGACTACCTGGAGGGTCCGGTCATCGACGTGCCGGACGCCGCCGCGCACGTGGCCGCCGCCCGGGAGCTGTCGCGCTCGGTGCTGTACTGGATGCAGACCGAGGCGCCGCGCGCCGACGGCGGGACCGGTTTTCCCGGCCTGCGCCTGCGCGGCGACGTCACCGGCGGCGGCGAGGGCGGCCTGGCCCAGGCCCCCTACATCCGCGAGTCGCGCCGCGTCCGCGCCCTGTACACCGTGGCCGAGCAGGACCTGTCGCTCGCGGTGCGCGGCGACAAGGGCGCGGTGAGCTACGCCGACTCCGTCGGGGTGGGGATGTACCGCATCGACCTGCACCCCTCCACCGGGGGCGACAACTACATCGACGTGGCGAGCTCGCCGTTCGAGATCCCCCTCGGCGCGCTCGTCCCGCAGCGGATGACCAACCTGCTGCCCGCGTCCAAGAACATCGGCACCACCCACATCACCAACGGGGCCTACCGGCTGCACCCGGTGGAGTGGAACGTCGGCGAGGCCGCGGGCGCCCTCGCCGCCTTCTGCCTGGACAACGCCACCACCCCGCACGCCGTACGCGAGGACGAGGGCCTGCTCGCCGACTTCCAGCGGCGGCTCACCCGCGACGGCGTCGAGCTGCGCTGGCCGCAGGTGACCGGTTACTGACCGGTCACCTGCAGCACGAGCGGCACCGGCCGGGCGACCGGTCACCCACCACGACCGCCGGGGGATTCCCAGCAAGGAGATCGGATCATGAAACCATTCGCAAAGCCCGCGGCCGTCGCGCTGGCGGCGCTGCTCACCCTGACGGCGTGCGGCGGGGGAGGCGCGGGAGGCGGGGCCACCCCCGCCGCGCAGGGCCCGCAGCCGCTGCGCATGACGATCTGGACCTCCAACGAGGCCCACCTGAAGCTGTTCGACGAGATCGCCGCCGAGTACCGGAAGACGCATCCCGACGTCGGCGAGATCAAGTTCGACCCCATCCCCTTCGAGAGCTACACCACCACCCTGACCACCCAGATCGCCGGAGGCAACGCCCCCGACCTGGCCTGGATCCTGGAGAGCTCCGCGCCCGACTTCGTCTCCTCCGGCGCGCTGGCGCCGCTCGACGACACGCTGCGCAAGGCCCAGGGGTACGGGTTCGACGACCTCACCCCCTCGGCGGTCAAGCTCTGGCAGGCAGAGGGCAAGCTGTACGCCTACCCGTTCTCCACCTCGCCGTTCGGCGTGTTCGTCAACACCGACCTGCTCAAGAAGGCGGGCCAGAAGACCCCCGCCGAGATGATCAAGGATGGCACCTGGACCTGGGAGAAGGTCACCGCCCAGAACGCCGCGGTCGCCTCCGAGACCGGCAAGGCGGGCATGGTCGTCCGCGACTTCGACTACAAGGGCTGGGACAACCTCGCCACGGTGTGGGGCGGCTGGGGCGCCCGGGCCTGGAGCGAGGACGGCAAGAGCTGCGGGTTCGACAGCCCCGAGATGGTCGAGGCGATGACGTTCCTGCACAAGTCGATCTTCACTGACAAGGCCTTCCCAGGCCCCGGCACCACGGCCGACTTCTTCGCGGGCGACTCGGCGATGACCATCACGCAGATCTCCCGCGCCTCGCTCCTGCAGGACGCGAAGTTCGGCTGGGACCTCGTCCCGCTGCCCGCCGGGCCCAAGGGCGAGTACTCGGTGATCGGCCAGGCGGGCCTGGGCGTCTTCAAGAAGTCCGCCAACGCCGCGGCGGCCACCGACTTCCTCGCCTTCTTCACCAACCCCGTCAACTCGGCCAAGCTCGCCGCCTACTTCCCGCCGCCCCGGGCCTCCCAGCTCACCGCGGACACCATGGCCAAGAGCAACCCGCTGCTCAAGCCCGACCAGCTGCAGAAGGTCGTGATCAGCGGCATCGAGAAGGGCGTCGTCAAGCCCAACCACACCGGCCAGGCGGAGCTGTCGCAGACCGTGCGGGCCGCGCTCGACCCGCTCTGGCAGCCCGGCGCCGACGTCAAGGCCGTGCTGGGCGGCGTGTGCGCCAAGATCCAGCCGATGCTGGGCGCGTGACGTGGCCGCGTCACACCCCGGATCCGCGGTGACCGGCCGGGCCGATGCCCGGCCGGCCCCCGGCAGGCCGGCCGCGGGGGGCGCCGGCCCGGTTCGCCGGGTTTCCGAAAACGGCGGGGGCCGGGCGTTCTGGACCCTGCGCCGCCGCGACAACCTGGTCGGATACCTGCTCGTCGCCCCGCAGCTCCTCGGCAGCCTGCTGTTCGTGCTCCTGCCGCTCGGTCTCGTCCTGTGGTACAGCCTCCACGAGTGGAACGTGCTGGCCGGGACCTTCGAGTTCGTCGGCGGGGAGAACTACGACAGGCTGCTCGCCGACCCCAACCTGCGCGAGGTGCTGGGGGGAACTGCCCTGTTCTCCGTCGGCCTGGTCGTGCTCAACCTCGGCCTCGCCCTCGTCCTGGCGATCCTGCTCAACCAGCGGCTGCGCGGGACCATCTTCTTCCGCACGGTGTTCTTCTCGCCCGTGGTGGTCTCACTGGTCGCCTGGACGATCGTGTGGCAGTTCCTCCTGCAGGACGACGGCGGCCTCAACGGCCTGCTCGCCACCGCCGGGGTCGACGGCCCCAACTGGCTGCGCGGCGAGGGCACGGCGATGCTCTCGGTGGTCGTCGTCCAGGTCCTCAAGAACGTCGGCCTCAACATGGTGCTGTTCCTGGCCGCCCTCCAGGGGGTGCCGGGCCAGCTCTACGAGGCCGCCGAGCTGGACGGCGCCGGGGCCTGGACCCGCTTCCTGCGGATCACCGTCCCCCTGATCAGCCCGACCATCCTGCTCACCTCGATCATCACCGTGGTGGGGTCGCTGCAGGTGTTCGCGCAGATCGCGGTGCTCACCCAGGGCGGCCCCGGCATGTCGACGACCGTCCTCGTCTACTACCTGTACCAGCAGGCTTTCCAGTTCCATCACTTCGGGTACGGCGCGACGCTGTCGGTCCTGCTGTTCGCGATCGTGGCGCTGCTCACCGTCGTGCAGTGGCGGATGCGCAGAAGGTGGGTCTTCCATGAAACGTGAGATACCGGTACGGCTGAAGACGCTCCTGTACGGCCTGCTGTGCGTGTTGTGCGTGCCGTTCGTCTTCCCGACCTGGTGGATGGTGACCTCGTCGCTCAAACCGGTCGGCGAGATCTTCGCCCTCCCGCCAAGACTGCTGCCCGCCGACTGGGACTTCTCGGCCTACGGGCAGGTCTTCGAGCTGCAGCCCTTCGCGGGCCAGTACTTCAACAGCCTCTACATCGCCCTGGTCGTCACGGCCGGCACGATGGCGGTGGCCGCCATGGCCGGGTACGCCTTCGCGCGCATCCGCTTCCCCGGCCAGAACGTGCTCTTCGTCGTCGTGCTGCTCGGGCTGCTCATCCCGAGCGAGGTCACGATCGTCCCGCTGTTCCAGATGTTCCACGGGCTTGGGCTGACCGACACCCACTGGCCGCTGATCCTGGTGCCGATCCTCGGCGCGCCCGGGGTGCTGGCCACCTTCATCATGAGGCAGTTCTTCGTCAGCCTGCCCGGCGAGCTGGAGGAGGCCGCCCGGGTGGACGGGCTCGGCCGGTTCGGCACGTTCTACAGGGTCGCGCTGCCGCTGGCCCGGCCCGCGCTCGGCGCTGTCGCGATCTTCACGTTCCTGCACAGCTGGAATCTCTACCTGGAACCCATCGTGTACCTCTCCACGCCGGAGAGGTTCACCCTCCCGCAGGCGCTGACCCAGTTCGTCGACGCCTACGGCGGGCCGATGTGGAACGTCCAGCTCGCCGCCGCCTCGATGACCGCCCTGCCGGTGCTGGTGGTGTTCGTGCTCGCGCAGCGGCAGTTCGTCGAGGGCCTGGCCCACACCGGCCTGAAGGGATGAGAACCTCCTCCGGCGGCGCGGCGGCGGTCACCCGCCGATCGCGTCGAGCTCCTTGAGGGCGTCGGCGGGCAGCTCGACACCGGCTGCCGCGACGTTCTCCCGGAGATGGGCCACCGACGACGTACCGGGGATGAGGAGGACGGTGGGCGAGCGGTGCAGCAGCCAGGCGAGGGCGACCTGGAAGGGAGTCGCGCCGAGCCGGGCGGCGACGCCGTCCAGGACACCGGACTGCAGGGGGCTGAACCCGCCGAGGGGGAAGAAGGGCGTGTAGGCGATTCCCTCGCGGGCGCAGTGGTCGACGAGCTCGTCGTCGGTGCGGTGGGCCAGGTTGTAGAAGTTCTGCACCGACACGACCGGGGCGATCGACCGCGCCTCGGCGAGCTGCTCCGGTGACACGCCGCTGACGCCGAGATGCCGGATGAGGCCCTGCTCCCGCAGCTCCGCGAGCACGGTGAACGGTTCGGCGATCGAACCGGGGACGGGGTCCGTCATCCCGCCGACCCGGAGGTTGACGACGTCGAGCGCGTCGAGCCCGAGACGTTCGAGGTTCTCGTGGACGGCGGTGGTCAGCTCCTCGCGCGACAGCGCCGGCGGCCAGGACTTGTCGGGGGCACGCCGGGCCCCGACCTTCGTCACGATGCGCAGGTCGTCCGGATAGGGGTGCAGAGCCTCACGGATGATCTCGTTGACGACGTACGGGCCGTAGTAGTCGCTGGTGTCGATGTGGGTGATCCCCAGCTCGACCGCCTCCCTCAGCACCGCGATCGCCTCCTCGCGGTCCCGCGGGGGTCCCCACACGCCGGGGCCCGCGAGCCGCATGGCCCCGTAGCCCATCCGGCTGAGGGTGAGGTCTTCGGCGAGCTTCAGGTCTCCGCCCGGTAGTGACGTCGGCATTGTCGGTCCTCTCGACGGTTTTCATGATCTTCGCGGTCTTCGCGCGCGGGATTCGGCCGCGCGCCGGAGCCCGGAGCCGATCGTCGCCCGCTCGCCACGGCCGTTCCTCGCCGCAGGTGGTCCCGCCGCACGGTCGTGGGCCGCCATCGGGTCGGCGGGCCGGGGCATCCGGTCACCTCGAAGTGTCCGCCGGCCGTGTATGGCCAGGAAGTGTCCTGGTCATCCTGGGACTGACAGGGCCAGGATGGCTGGACAGCCGTTTCGCCACCGTCGAAACATGGCCGGGAGGGGAGATCCCGGCGGGACCGGATCAGACCCGGGGGTCGACGTGGATCTTGGGGCCGGGGCCGGCTCCCGCGGGGCGGGAGCCGGAGAGGATCTCGCCCACCTCGTCGAGCCCGACGACGGCCGCCACCAGCGGCCGGGGGTCCACCGAGCCGGAGGCGTAGTGCTCGATCGCCCCCGCCAGGCCGGGCGAGGCGCTCAGGATGCCGACGGCCGTGACGTCCTTGAGCACCAGCACGCGGGTGTCGACGGCGCTGGCGGTCGGCGCCAGGCCGATGTAGACCACCCGCTTGCCCGGCTCCACCAGGTCGGCGGCGAGGGAGGGCAGGCCGGGGCCGTTGGAGGCGTCGATGACGGCGTCGTACGGGAGATCGGGAAGCCGGTCCGAGGTCCACGCCCCGTGCGCCCCGAGGGTGCGGGCGAACTCCAGCGACGGCTCCGACAGGCCCAGGATGTGGACCTCGGCCCCGTGCGCCAGGGCGAACCGGGCGGCGAGCAGGCCGATCGTCCCCGGCCCCATCACCAGCAGCCGGTCGCCGGGGGCGAGGTTCGCGGCCTCGACGGCCCGCAGCGCGTTGCCGCCCGGCTCGACCATCGCCCCGGCCACCGCGTCGACCGCGTCCGGCAGGACGTGCAGCGCCGTGACCGGCACGGGAAGCCGCTCGGCCAGGGCGCCCGGCCACCCGCCCCGGATGCCGATCTCGAAGCGGTCCTCGCACACGTGCTGCAGCCCGCCCAGGCAGCGGCGGCACCTGCCGCAGCCGAGCATGGTGTCGCCGGTGACGCGGGTGCCGATCCAGCCGCCGTCGACGCCCTCGCCGACGGCGGAGACCGTCCCGCACCACTCGTGGCCGAGCCGCATGGGATAGCGGGCGTTGTCCTCCTCGATGTAGGCCATCTCGCCGCTGAAGAACTCCATGTCGGTGCCGCACACCCCGGCCCGCTCCACGTCGACCACGACCTGCCCGGGACCGGGAACCGGTGGCTCGACGTCCAGCACGGCGAAGCGGCGGGGCCCGGTCACGACGAACGCTCTCACGGGTGGAACCTTCCAGGCGCCGCCGGGCGAGGCGGGAGGTACAAGAATCGGGTTCCGTAGACTACCGTTCGGCAAATGAGGCTGAGAACGTGACGGCGGACCGGCGTAGTTCGCAGTGGTACGCGGGAACCGACCGCAACGCCTACATCCACCGGGCCTGGATGCGGAGAGGGCTGCCCTCGCACGCCTTCGACGGCCGGCCGCACATCGCGATCGCCAACACCGCCTCCGATCTCACCCCGTGCAACTCCCATCTCGACGAGGTGGCCGAGAGCGTCAAGCGGGGCGTCTGGGAGGCCGGTGGCGTCCCGATGAACCTGCCGGTCGTCTCGCTGGGGGAGACGCTGGTCAGGCCCACCGCGATGCTGTGGCGCAACATGGCCGCGATGGCGACCGAGGAGATGCTGCGGGCCAACCCGATCGACGGCGTGGTGCTGCTGGGCGGCTGTGACAAGACCATCCCGTCCCTGCTGATGGCCGCGGCCTCGGTCGACCTGCCCGCCGTGGTGCTCCCCGGGGGGCCCATGCTCACCGGCACCTTCCGCGGCGTGCAGCTGGGCTGCGGCACGGACGTGTGGAGGCTCAGCGAGGAGGTTCGCGCGGGCACCCTGAGCGAGCAGGCGTTCCTGCGCTCGGAGTCGTCGATGATCCGCAGCAGGGGCCACTGCAACACCATGGGCACCGCCTCCACCATGGCCTGCGTCGCCGAGGCGCTCGGCACCACCCTTCCCGGCCTGGCGGGCACGCCCGCCCCCGACAGCCGCCTGCTGGAGGGCGCTCACGAGACCGGGCGGCTCGCCGTCGAGCTCGTCGAGCGGGACCTGCGCCCCAGCGCCCTGCTGACCAGGGGATCCTTCCTCAACGCCATCGTGGCGCTGGCCGCCGTCGGCGGATCCACCAACGCGGTGGTGCACCTGCTGGCCATCGCGGGCCGGCTCGGCGTCGAGCTCTCCCTCGACGACTTCGACCGCACCGGCGCGGGGGTGCCGCTCCTGGTCGACCTGCAACCGGCGGGCCGCCACCTGATGGAGGACCTCCACCGCGCGGGCGGGCTGCTGGCCGTGCTGCGCGAGGTGCGCGACCTGCTGGACCCGGACGCGCTGACGGTGACCGGCAGGCCCCTCGCCGACCACCTGGACGACGCGCGGATCTGGGACGAGACCGTCATCCGCCCGCGCGAGCAGCCGCTGCAGGAGGCCGCGGGCATCGCCGTCCTGTACGGCGACCTGGCGCCGTCCGGGGCCGTCATCAAGCCCGCCGCCGCCTCGCCCGAGCTGATGCGCCACCGGGGCCGGGCCCTGGTCTTCGACAGCGTCGAGGACATGCACGCGCGGATCGACGACCCCGGCCTCGACGTGGACGCCTCCTCGGTGCTCGTGCTGCGCGGGTGCGGCCCCAAGGGCTACCCGGGCATGCCGGAGGTGGCCAACATGCCCATGCCGGCCAAGCTCCTGGAACGCGGGGTGCGCGACATGGTGCGGATCTGCGATGGCCGGATGAGCGGCACGGCGTACGGCACGGTGGTCCTGCACGTGGCGCCCGAGGCCGCGGCGGGCGGCCCGCTCGGCCTGGTGCGGACCGGCGACCCGATCGTCCTGGACGTCAAGGCCAGGCGCCTGGACCTCGACATCCCGCCGGAGGACCTGGCCAGGCGTCACCCCTCGGAGGCGATGCGGGCGGCCTTCGCCGCGCCGTCACGGGGCTGGGAACGCCTCTACGTCGACCACGTGATGCAGGCCCACCGGGGTGCCGACCTCGACTTCCTCGTCGGCTCCAGCGGCGACGCGGTCGCCCGCGAGTCCCACTGAGGCCGCCGGCTCCGCCGGCCCCGCGTGGCGGGCCGGGCGAGCCCGGTGCGCCCGGTGCCCGGTGTCCGGCCCGGGCTCCGCGCCGTTCCAGAACCCGTCGACGCCGGCCAGCCGCCGGTAGCGGGAGTAGGCGATCTCGTACGGCTCCCGCTGCGCGCAGGGCGGGAACGGCCGGGGCCTGAACGAGCGGCGGACCACCTCGCGCAGCTCGGTGAGGGAGCCGAGGCGGCCGTCGGCCATCGCCTGGACCAGCAGGTTTCCCACGGCGGTCGCCTCCACCGGACCCGCGAGCACCGGCCGCCCGGCGAAGTCGGCGACGAGCCCGCAGAGCGTGGCGCTGGCGGCCCCGCCCCCCACGAGGTGCACGGCCTCCACCCGCCGGTCGCTGAGGGACTCGGCCTGCTCCAGGGCCCACCGGTAGGAGCACGCGAGGCTCTCCAGGACGCAGCGCACCGTCTGCGCGCGGCCCTCGGGCGGTGCCTGGCCGGTCGACCGGCAGTAGGCCGCGATCCTGGCCGGCATGTCACCCGGTTCGAGGAACCACGGGTGGCCGGGGTCGATCAGGGGGCCGAACGCGGGCGCCGCGGCGGCCTCGGCGACCAGATCCGCGTACGAGACGCGCACCCCCCATGCCCTGCGGCACTCCTGGAGCAGCATCAGGCCGTTGAGGGCGCGGGTGAAGCGCACGGTCCCCATGACGCCGCCCTCGTTGGTGAAGCCCGCCAGCCTGGCCGCCCGGCTGGTGACCGGCGCGTCGAGCTCCAACCCCGCCAGCGAGCGGGGGCCGCAGGAGATGTGGCCGACCGAGCCGGAGGAGACGGGAAGCGCCGCGGCCGCGGAGGCGGCGTCGTGGCCGGCCACCGCGACGACCACGGTCGCGCCGGGACCTCTCCCGTTCCGGCTGATCCGCCCGCCCTCGCCGCTCCCGCCGCGCAGCGGCCCGGCGACCGTGCCGGGCTCGGCGAGCCGGTGGGCGAACAGGTGGCCGGGCAGGCCCAGGCGGGTGACGATGCTGTCCGCCCACCGGCCGGTCCTGGCGTCCAGCAGCTGGCTGGTGCTCGCGACCGTCCGCTCGGCGAGCATCTCGCCGCTCAGCCAGAGCGTGAACAGGTCCGGCATCATCACCAGGTGGTCGGCCGCCTCCAGGAGCGGGGACCCGGCGTGCGCCAGCAGCTGGCAGGCCGTGGTGCCGGGTCCGGGGCGCACACCGGTCAGCTCGTAGTGGTCCTGCCAGGAGACGAGACCCGCCAGGCCGGAGGTGTAGGGGTCGAGGTGGTGGCGGGGGTTGGCCAGCAGCCGCCCGGCGCGGTCGAGGAGCGCGAAGTCACCGCCCCATGCGGTCACGCCCACGCTGGTGAGGCGGCCGCGGGAGGCGGCCAGCGCGATGCCCCCGCGCGCCTGGGTGAGAAGTCCCAGCACGTCCCAGTACAGGCCGTCGAGAACGCGGACGGGCCGGTTGGCGAAGCGGTGCACCTCCCGCACCGAGAGCCGTTCACCATCGAATTCGCCGGTCAATACCCGGCCGCTCTCAGGTCCGAGATCCACGGCCACGTAGACGGGCACGGCCCAAGGGTAACCGGAAAGACTTTCCCGATATGAGGGATATATCAGAAATGGTAGGTGAAACTGCCGGTGGATTCGCCTTTCTCTCCGGGTTCGCCCACGCCCGCCTTTCCTGCGGCCCTTTCGCGACGGCCTCTCTCCCGGTTCACCCGCGTGGGACGTACATGATGAGAGCGACCCCCGCCAGGCACACGCCCGCGCCGATCAGGTCCCACCGGTCGGGACGGAAGCCGTCGGCCAGCATCCCCCACAGCAGGGATCCGGCGATGAACACCCCGCCGTAGGCGGCCAGGACCCGGCCGAAGTTCGCGTCGGGCTGGAACGCGGCGACGAACCCGTAGGCCCCCAGCGCGACGACCCCCGCGGCGATCCACAGCAGCCCCCGCTGCTCACGGACCCCCTGCCAGACCAGCCAGGCGCCGCCGATCTCGGCGACGGCCGCCAGCGCGAACAACAGCAGTGAACGGGCGATCGTCATGTTCGGAAAATAGCGTCCCCCCGCGGCCCCGGCGCGCCCCGGCCGCGGGGGGACGTGCCGGGCCGCGTGACGGCACCGGTCCCGCGTGTCACGGTCCCGGGGCGGGTGGCGGCACCGCCCCCGCGGTGCCGCCGCCCACCCCCCGGCCTGGCCTGCTCCCGTGCGGCCAGGTGACCTGCGCTACAGCTCGCAGTTCTCCTCGGTCTCTCCGTTGCAGGTGTCGACGTCGGGCCCGCCGTCGGTGGTGTCGTTGCCACCGTTGCCGGTCAGGACGTCGTTGCCGGTGCCGCCGACGAGGATGTCGCGGCCGGACCCGCCGGAGAGGCGGTCGACGCCGGCCGAGCCGAAGATCTCGGTGAACAGGGAGGTGTTGTTGCGCACGGTGTCGTCGCCGGACCTGACGTTGACCATGATGGTCGAGACCCCGGAGCAGGAGACCGTGCTGGGCCCCTGCTGGGTGCATCCGGCGCCCGCGGTCACCGAGTGCAGGCTGGAGGTCACGTTGATCTTGCCGTTGAACAGGTTGATGTCGATGCTGTCGTTCCCGGTCGTGCCCACGACGGACATGTTCCCGAACGACCCCACCGTCACGGTGGCCCCGGCCGCGTGGGCGGGGGACGCGAGGACGGCGGTGGTCGCCAGCCCGGCCAGCGTCAGTGCCAGGGCGGTGATGTTGCGACGCTTACGCGACATGATGGTGATGCCTCTCTGATCTGTGAACTGCTGACGCCCTTTATGTAAGCGGCCATTCGGGCGGCCGTCTGCGTCGTAGTGCTCACATGGCCCGGCGGGGGAAATCCGCCGGGCGGATGATTTCCGCCGCCCGGTCGGCGGCCGGTTCTCCGGCCCGTCGAATGGCGGCGAGGAATTCCTCGTTCCGTCCTGTCCCGGACCATTCGGATCACGGGTTCGGCTCCGGGCGCGGGAAACCTCGCGCCGCCTCTTCGAGGACGGGCCTCCGGTCAGCGGACGTCCCTGTTCGCCGCCACCAGCCACAGCAGCGGGAGCGGCGACATGACCAGCCAGAAACGATGCGCCTCGTACCAGTGGCCGTACCCGCACGTCGGCGGCCACAGCTGGAGCCCCGCGGGCAGGAGCACGGTGGCCAGGACGAGCATGAGCTGGACGGCGACGGCGGCGACGGCGGCCTGCCTCCCCGAGGTGAACCGGACGGCGGTCGCCGAGGCGGCGAGCCCGGCCCCCAGGCACACGACGGCCTCGACCAGCAGGTCGGACAGCGGGAACAGCCGACCCGGGGGAAGGCGGGAGACGACGACGGCGAAGGCGCCCAGCCAGACGACCGCCGCGACGGCGCCGGCGAGCAGGCAGCGCAGCCCCTGCCGGACCCAGCGGGGCACGGGGGCCGGTCCCGCGTTCGCGGCCACGGGGTCGACCAGCGCGAACGCCGCCGCTCCTCCGAGCAGGACGCCGCCGATCCGCATCAGGTCGAGCGCGGTGCCGGCCGGGAGCTCGTTCCCCGCCTCGACCAGCGAGACCAGGGCCGCGGTGAAAACGGCGACGGCCGCGAGCGGTGCCCAGTCGATCGCCCGCGCGAGCGGCCCGACCAGGAGGAGGGCCGCACGCGTCCGCCGGGCCCGGGGCTCGCCGGAGCCCGCCGGGGGAGCACCGCTCCCGGCCGCCCGCCGCTCCCGCCCCCGCGCTCCGATCGTCAGCGACATGGCGTGCCCTCCGGTCTCGAGACGGGGAACTCCCGGTCCAGGCCCAGCAGCGGCAGCGCCCGTTCGAGCGTGGTGGAGGGCCTCATGAGCGTGTCCCAGTGGGCCCGGACGCGCTCACGCGCGCCGGGGGAGGCGAGCAGCCGCCTGGCGTAACCGATCTCGGTGTCGCCGTAGCCGACCAGCCTTCTCACGCTCAGCCGGCTGTCGACCCGAAGCGACTCGGGCCGTGTGACCGGAGCGGCCTGCCCGGCCAGCCAGAGCGCCACCAGGGTGCGCGCCTGCCCGCGGGCGTCGCACGGGAGGCGGAATCCCGCGACGTGGAACGACAGGTCCTCGGCGAGCCGTTTCCGCTGGTCGGGATGACCCCAGGACATGCCCGGCCGCACGGCGTATGCCTCGGTGTCCTCGCCGAAGAACCAGGCCGAGGTCATCTGCCGGACCTGCGGCACCAGATGCCTCCGCTCCGGCGGTACGGCCCGCACCACCGGCCCGGCGGCCTCCTCCCACAGCGGGATCCACGGCACGTACTCGGGATAGGCGCAGTAGGTGACCCCGCCGCGCTCCTCACACCGGTACGCGTGCGGCCCGAAGAAGCGGTCCCGGACGCGTGGATCGACGTCGTCCGCGCCCACCCAGCCGGAACGGATCGCGGCGACCGGCCGTGCCGCCGTCGCGGTGGCCCCCGCGGGCACCGCCACGGCGACGGCCGCGACCACCGCGACCAGGGGCCGCCGCCGGAGCCCGTACCTCAGCGACGCGACCCCGCCGGCCAGGACGACCAGGGCCAGCACGTAGACCAGGTGCGTGCCGGAGGGCCGATCGGGCCAGTCGGGATAGTGGTGCTGCATCACCGGCAGCCACCAGCCGGACGGCATGATGGACGGGTTCTGGAAGATCATGAATCCGAGCGCCGCGATGACCAGCGGTCCGGCGATCAGCGAGGGCAGCCATCGGCCCACCGCCACTCCCAGCGCGGCCGCGAACGCCGAGGCGGCCACCGCGGTCAGCGGCTCGTACGGGTCCAGCGTCCCGGCGACGGGCCCCGCCAGGAGGCGGACGACGAGATAGAGGCCGAGCACCACGGCCGTCGACAGGCCGCCGACCAGCGGCGCCGCGAACAGCACGGCCCTCGTCCGGTGCTCGGCGCCGGCGGGCAGCCCGGCGAGACTCTCCGGCATGCCGTGCCGGCCGTCACGGGAGGCGGCGAGGTTCGCCACGAGCAGTACGGCTCCGGCCAGGCAGGACGCCACGCCCGTCGCGGCGATCGGATCGATGTTCATGTCCGGCTGCTGGTCGCGGCTCAGGTACGTCTGCACCGCCAGGACGAGCGCCGCGGTGCCCCACAGGACCGGATTCCGCGTCAGGCGGAGTGTCTCGAAGACGAACAGCTCCCCTGACGTTCCGCGAAGGGAGAGAGCGCGGACGGCCCCGTCGCCCGCGCCCCGCTCCTCCTCGCGGCCCGCCGTACCGCGTCCGGCGTCGCGACCGGTCACGCTTCCGGCCGTGTGGCCGGTCATGCCACCGCCGCCCGCCCGCGGTCGCCGAGCAGGAGCAGGTAACCGTCCTCGACCCCCGGCTCCACCGGCACGCCGTCCTCCGGCCTGTCGCCGAGGGTACGGTAGCGGCCGCCGGCCGTGCGCCAGAACAGGTGCGGCCCGGCAGGAGGCCGCTCGGACAGCCACACCCGTCCTGCCGCCGTCGCGGCGAGCTCGCCGGGCGTCCCGTCGAAGACCACCCGGCCCCCGTCCACGGTCACCACCCGCTCGCACAACGCCGCGACGTCCTCGGTCTGGTGGGTGGACAGCAGCACGGTGCGGCTCTCGCCGACCTTCGACACCAGCGCCCTGAACCGCATCCGCTGCTCGGGGTCGAGTCCCACGGTCGGCTCGTCCAGGATCAGCACGTCCGGCTCGCCCAGCAGCGCCTGCGCGAGCGCCAGGCGCCGGCGCATGCCACCCGACAGCTTGCGCGTGCGCACCCCCGCCTGGTCCGACAGCCCCACCTCCGCCAGCACCCGGCGCACCTCACGGTGACGCTCGCGCCGATCGGTGATCTCCTTCAGGATCGCCACGTAGTCGACCAGGTCGAACGCGGTGAACTGCGGGTAGTAGCCGGGATCCTGCGGCAGGTAGCCGAGCCTCCGGCGCAACGCGGTCCGCTGGACCCGGTCCCCGGGGTCCAGGCCGAGGACCTCGACGGTGCCCGAGTCGGGAGCGAGCGTGGTGGCCAGGCAGCGCAGCAGCGTCGTCTTGCCCGCTCCGTTCGGCCCGAGCAGGCCGGTGACGCCCGGCGTGACGGCCAGGTCGAGGCCGTCCAGGACACGGTTGCGGCCATAGCGCTTGACCAAGCCCTTCACGGTGATGCTCAACGGGGCTCCCCCGGGTCGAGGCGGCTGCGCCGCCGGTAGACGAGTGCGGTGAGAAGGGCGGCGGCGCAGCCGTACAGGACCTGCGCGCCCGGCTGGAACGGGACCCGCCAGCCGCCGCCGACCTCGGCCGCGACGGCGACACCGGCCAGCCACAGCCCGCCCGTGATGAGCGCGGCGACCGGTACGGGCAGCCGGGTGGACAGCGCCAGGCAGCCCGAGGTCGCCACGAGCGAGGGCAGCAGCCACGCGGCGCTCAGCCCCGGCGGGGCGGGCAGCAGTGGCGAGGCGAGACCGGCCAGCACGAACGCCACCGTGAGGACGGCGGTCGAACGGACGAGCAGCAGCCGCGGTCCCGACAGGGGGGTGGCGGCCAGCAGCTCGTGGGCGGGGTCGACGCGCGGGCCGTAGGCGGCGGCGATACCGGCCAGCGGCAGCACCGGAGCGGTCACCAGGAAGAACGGCAGGGCGCCGGCCGTGTTCCTCGCGGCGAGCACGCCGAAGGCGAGCACGGCGAGTACGGCGACCGGCCACGCCCTGCCGGGCGTCGGCGTCACCGTCACCAGCCGCGCCACGTGGCCGGGAAGCCCGACGAGGCGCAGCAGCCGCTCGGCCGGACGCGGCCTGGGCCGGCCCGCCCGGTCCTCAAGGCGCTGCCAGGAGCCTTCGAGCCACTCCCGCTCGTACGGGACGGCCGCCCGGCAGACCGGGCAGCCTCCGAGGTGCGCGTCGACCGACATGGCCCGCACCGGGTCCAGTTCCCCGGCCAGATAGCCGTCCAGCAGATCGCCGGGGATGTGCCAGGTGCTCATCGGCCGCCGGCCTCTCCGGGCTCGCCGTACCCGCTCATGCCAGGTCCTTTCGCAGACGCGCCCTCGCGCGCATCGCGCGGGTCTTGACGGTGCCCTCGGGGATACCGAGGAGCCGAGCGGCCTCCCTGACGGTGAGGCCGTCGAGCACGGTGGCCTGGATGACCGCGCGGAGCTCGGGCGTGAGCCTGCGGATCGCCGTGTCGAGGTCGCCGTGCTCCACGCGGACCAGGACCAGGTCCTCGGCCGACTCGACGGTGCTCCGCGCCTCGTCGAGGTCGTGGCCCTGGCCGATCCAGCGCGCCCCGCGGCCGCGCAGCACCGAGACCAGCCTGCGCATCGCGATCGTCCAGAGCCACCCGGCGGCGTCGTCGCCGGTCGGGCTGAAGCGCGCGGCGGACCGCCAGACGGCCATGAAGGTGTCCTGAAGAGCGTCGTCGACCGCGTCGAGGTCGGCACAGCGGCGTGCCAGGCGCGCCCGCAACCAGGGGGCGTGCCGCCGGTGCAGGATGCGCAACGCGACCATGCTCTCGGCGGCGATCGCGGCGATCAGTTCCGCGTCGTCGCTCTCGGCGGTGACGGGGGGAGGGTCCCGCCGCCATGGGGAGAAAAGGCTCACATCTCATCTATCGCACGGAGCGGGGGTGAGGGTTCTCTCCTCACGGTGTGCGGCGAACCTCATGGCGGTGTGCCGCGAATCTCGTGGCGGTGTGCCGCGAACGGGGAGTTCCCGGCCGTGCCACGCCCCGCCGGGTGCCGGGAAGATTAAAACGTGGCAACGGATGGCGGCCCTGCTGCCGGGTCGTGGACCCGGCGGGGCCCGGCGGTTTTGCCCGGGGGAGCCGGGCCGCCCGCGGTGGATGTCGTGTAACGCTAAGGAAACGGCACGTTCGTGTGCCATTGACACCTGGTGGAGCTTGGTTCTACTGTCCAGCTCAACCGGTTAAATCGTTTTTTCATAGGAGTCCAACCACCCCCCACTTCCTGAGGAAGCGCTCATGTTCACTGTTTCGCGAAGGTCCGTTCCCGCCGCGATGGTGGCCGGTCTGCTGGCGATCGCGCTCGCGGCCTGCGGTGGCGGCACCACCAAGGACTCGGCGGGTTCCGCGGCCCCGGCGGCCCCGGCGTCCTCCGCCCCGGCGAAGGCCGACCCGAACGCGCCGATCAAGGAAGGGCTGAAGATCGCCTTCCTGCCGAAGCAGATCAACAACCCGTACGAGGCGATCGTGGACAAGGCCGGGATCGAGGCGGCCGCGGAGTTCAAGGCGGAGGCCAAGGAGGTCGGCCCCTCCGACGCGTCGGCCTCCTCGCAGGTGTCGTACATCAACACGCTGACCCAGCAGGGGCACGACGCGATCCTGATCGCGGCCAACGACGCCAACGCGGTGTGCGGGCCGTTGCAGCAGGCGCGGGCGAAGGGGACGAAGATCGTTTCCTACGATTCCGACGCCTCCAAGGAGTGCCGTGACCTGTTCATCAACCAGGCCGACTCCGAGGAGATCGGCCGCAGCCAGGTGAAGCTCCTGTCGGAGCTGATCGGCGGCAAGGGTGAGGTGGCGATCCTGTCGGCGACGGCGAACGCGACCAACCAGAACACCTGGATCGAGTTCATGAAGGACGAGCTTGGCAAGCCCGAGTACAAGGACATGAAGCTGGTCAAGGTCGCCTACGGCGACGACGACGACCAGAAGTCCTTCCAGGAGACCCAGGGCCTGCTGCAGGCGTACCCGGACCTGAAGGGGATCATCTCGCCGACCACGGTCGGCATCTCGGCGGCGGCGCGCTACATCTCCGGCTCGAAGTACAAGGGCGAGGTCGTGCTGACCGGGCTGGGCACCCCCAACCAGATGCGCCAGTTCGTCAAGGACAAGACGGTCGAGAAGTTCGCGCTGTGGAACCCCAAGGACCTGGGCTACCTGGCCTCCTACGCGGCGGCGGCGCTCGCCTCGGGGCAGATCACCGGGGCCGAGGGCGAGGTGCTCAAGGCAGGCAAGCTCGGCGAGCGGACGATCGGCAAGGACGGGGAGATCATCCTCGGCCCGCCGTTCACCTTCGACGCCTCCAACATCGACCAGTTCGACTTCTGACGTCCTGGTGCGGCCCGCGCCCGGAAGGACGCGGGCCGCACCCGAGAAAGGCCATTCCATGCAGCGTGTCTGCTTCCTGCTGAAGGTGCGGCCCGAGCGCCTGGCGGAGTACCGCGAGCGCCACCGCGCCGTGTGGCCGGAGATGCTCGAGGCCCTGAGCGCCACCGGCTGGCACAACTACTCGCTCTTCCTGCGCCAGGACGGGCTGCTGGTCGGCTACCTGGAGACCGAGGACTTCGAGGCCGCCCGCGAGGCCATGGCCGCGACCGAGGTCAACGCCCGGTGGCAGGCCGAGATGGCGCCGTTCTTCGAGAGCCTCGACGGCCGTCCCGACGAGGGCATGGTCGCGCTCGAGGAAGTCTTCCACCTCAACTGATCGGGGACCGATTCATGATCAAGGATTCGCTGCGGGGGCAGGTCATCGAGACCCCGTCGTGGGCGTACGGCAACTCGGGCACGCGGTTCAAGGTGTTCGCGCAGCGGGGGGTGCCGAGGGACCCGTTCGAGAAGCTCGCGGACGCCGCGCAGGTGCACGCGTTCACCGGGGTGGCGCCGCAGGTGGCGCTGCACATCCCGTGGGACCGGGTCGACGACTACGCCGCGCTGGCCGCGCACGCGTCGGAACTGGGCGTGCGGATCGGGGCGATCAACTCCAACGTGTTCCAGGACGACGACTACATGCTGGGCAGCGTGACCCACCCGGACGCGCGGGTGCGGGCCAAGGCCCTCGCGCACCTGCTGGACTGCGTGGACATCATGGACGCCACCGGTTCCGGCACGCTGAAGCTGTGGTTCTCCGACGGGATCAACTACCCCGGCCAGGACGACATCCGCGCCCGCCAGGACCGGCTGGCCGAGGCGCTGGGCCGGGTGTACGAGCGGCTGGGCGACAACCAGCGCTTCCTGCTGGAGTACAAGCTGTTCGAGCCCGCGTTCTACGCCACCGACGTGCCCGACTGGGGGACGGCGTACGCGCACTGCCTGAAGCTGGGCCCCAAGGCGCAGGTGGTGGTCGACACCGGACACCACGCGCCGGGCACCAACATCGAGTTCATCGTGGCGTTCCTGCTGCGCGAGGGCAAGCTGGGCGGCTTCGACTTCAACTCCCGCTTCTACGCCGACGACGACCTGATGGCGGGGGCGGCCGACCCGTTCCAGTTGTTCCGCATCATGGTCGAGGTGATCGGCGGGGGCGGGTTCACCGAGGACGTCGCGTTCATGCTGGACCAGTGCCACAACATCGAGCCGAAGATCGCCGGGCAGATCCGGTCGGTGATGAACGTGCAGGAGGCCACGGCCAAGGCGCTGCTGGTGGACCGGGAGGCGCTGGCGAAGGCGCAGTCGGCCGGGGACGTGCTCGGGGCCAACGCGGTCGTCATGGACGCCTACAACACCGACGTGCGGCCCCTGCTGGCCGAGGTGCGCGCCGAGCTGGGGCTGGACCCCGACCCGATGGCGGCGTACGCCAGGTCGGGCTATTTCGAGAAGATCGCCGCGGACCGGGTCGGCGGCGCCCAGGCGGGCTGGGGCGCCTGATGCCCCCGCGCCCGGCGCTCCCGCGCCTGATGTCCCCGCGCCCGGCACCCTTCGCGAAGCCGGGGTGCGAGGAGAACGTCATGACCGCCGCGCTCGACCGGGTGACCGCCCCGCGCACGAAGGTGGGCCTCGTGGCCGGGGGACTGGGAGTCTACTGGCCGCAGTTCCCCGGCCTGCTGCCGCAGCTGCGGATCGGCAACACCACCTCGCGGGTGGACTTCGGGTGCGACCCGGGGGAGTGGACCGACGCGTGGAGCGCGACCGGCATCTCTCACCACTGGGCGCTGGGCACCGGCCACCGGATCGCCGACCTGCGCGCGGTCGCCGACCTGGTCGGCGTCGACGTCATCGAGGTGAGGCCGTAGGGCGCGGGCGCCGATCAGCCCAGATCCCGCTCCGCCGCGGGGGCGCGCAGCGGGTCGAGGCGGCGGATCAGCTCGATCGCCGCCTCGATGATCCGCTCCGCCTCCGCCTCGCTGTCGCAGGTCGCCACCTCACGGCCCGCCTCGCCGATGACCGACGTCAGGACGGCGACCGTCAGGCGGTCGAGGGAGGTGCCGCCCGCGCCGAGCAGGACACCGTTCTGCCGTACCCACTCGCGGCCGCGCGTGCGGCGCATCAGCTCGAACCCCGGGGGCCCGCCCCCGTCCATGAACAGCCGGGCCAGATCCCGTCGTTCCCACGACCCCTCGAGAAAGGCGCGGGCACCGGCGACGAACAGTTCCAGGGGGTCGTGGGTGCCCGACTGGCGGGCCTTGGACACCGCGCAGGCCGCGTTCTTCTCGTGCTCGGCCTGGTGTTTCTCCCACAGCGCGAGGAACAGCTCGGTCTTGCCGCCGAAGTGGTGGTAGAGGCTGCCGATGCTCAGCCCGGCGCGCTCGACGACGTCGGCCACCCCGGCGTCGGTGAAACCGTGCTCGGTGAAGACCTCCCTGGCGGCCCTGAGCATGCTCGTACGAGTCTGCGCCGTGCGGCTCCACTCCCAGGCGCCTGGCTTGCGTGTCATGTGCCTCTCCGTCGTCCGCCGGACGGAAAGGCCCCGGAACCCCCTCCTGTCCGATGATGGTTCCGTGTTCAGGCGGGGCTGGGAATCCCGTTGCCGCGGAATCCGCGTCCGGCCAGCACGTCGTCGAGGGAGGGGACGGGTACGGAGTCGCGCGGACCCGGCTGCGCGAGCTGGACCAGCACGCCGTGGGCCTCCTTGGGGTGCAGGAACACCTCACGCCACCTCGGGTCGCCCAGGTTGAGGCCGTGCAGGCGGTAGCCGCGCTCGGTGAGCAGGGAGACCGCCAGGTCGATGTCGGCCACGTGGAAGTTGAGGTGGTGCACGCCGCCCCGGCCGCGCGTCAGCTCGAAGAAGCTGTCGAAGAAGGTGGAGCCCTCGAGCGGCTCCATCAGCTCGATCTTGCCGCCGCCGGGATAGGTGAACTGCACGGCCCGGTAGCCGCCGAGCTGGTTGTCGCCGCCACGGTGGAAGGTCCCGCCCAGCAGGTCACGATAGACCGGCAGGAGATCCCTGATCCGCGGTGCCGCGACGGCGGTGTGGTCGAAGACGGCCCCGAGTTCCCGAAGTGCCCGGAGCTCCGGTGAGACGTCGTGCACGTGGGCTCCTCGCGGTCGGGGCCGGAAGACCGGCCAATCCTAGAATTGCATTCTAGTGGTCCTCGCCCGTACCGCGTGTCTCGCGGGCGGGATGATCTGCCCCGGGCCCGAGGGAGCCGGTGACGTACCCCGGCGCGGTTCGCGCTTGCCGGAACCGGCGTCGTCCGGCCGGCGGACGCGCTCCGGCGGGTGAGAACCGGGCACGCGTATCGTGTCCGGGGGCGGAGGGTCGTCGTGCCGATCGTTCTCAGCCGACGGCGCGCACGTAGTCGCCGGGTGCGACCACGCCGTGGCGTTCTTCGCGCAGGACCGCCTCGACCATCGCCCTGGCGGCCGCGGAGACGTCGGTGTCGCGCCCGACGTGGGCGATGAGCTCGTCGCCGACGGCCTCGATCCGCGCGACGCCGGGGCCGAGGGCCAGGTCCGCCGCGGCCTGGACGCCGGCGAGGTCGACCCAGCACGAGCGGGCACGTACCCAGCCCGGCCCCCGTTCCGCCGGGGGGAGGCCGAAGCCGGCCGGATCGACGTCGCCGTCGGCGGCGGCGACGATGAGCCGCTCGACCCCGCCGAGGACGGCGGCGGTCTCGTCGGCGGTGGCCAGGCGGGCATCGAGGGCGAGCCCGCAGCCGAGCGTGCCGTCCAGCCGGTAGATGTCGAGCTCCGCGGGGGCGCCGAACACGCGGTCGCCCATGCCGGGTTCCACGCCGGATCCCGGCAGGATCGCACGCGAGTGGCCGGTCGTGTTGTTGACGACCACGTCCCGGTGGCAGCGCATGCCGCGGGCCCGTTCCGCCTCGGCCTTCGCCTCGGAGAGCCGGGCCGGGTCGTACCTGCCGTACTTGTACGCCGCCAGGGCCGCGGTGTTCGTCTGGGAGACCGACCGCAGGAACGAGGACGACGCGGTGAAGGGAATGATCGTCTCCTGGGCCACCGTGCCGACGTAGTCGCGCAGCTCCGGGGAGAAACGGTTGTTGCACAGGCAGTTCAGCTGGCACCCCGGGGATCCGGTCCAGCTCGTCAGGAGCGACGCGAACGCGGCCATCACGACCGCCGGCGGCCGCACGCCGGTGTCCGCCGCGACGTGGGCCAGCGCCTCCGCGGCGGGCCGGGAACCCAGCAGGAGGTGATGATGGCCGCGGGCGCCGGGAAAACGGAAGGGCAGGCCGAGCGCGCACAACGGCTTCTCGGCCACCTGGCGGGCCCAGTACCTGACCGAGTCCTCCAGCCGGCGCCGCCCGGCCGGGGTGCGTTCGTAGGTGGCACGGTCGGCGGGGTGGTACGCGGCGGGAGGAAGCGGCCGGCCCGCCAGCAGGGCGGCGAGTTCGGCGCGCAGAACCGTCATCGCCGACAGGTCCGCCGCCACGTGCGACACGTGCAGGACGACCAGGAACGGAGCTCCCGACCGGGTCACCACGCCGGCCCTCACCGGGAAGTCGACGGCGGGATCGAAGGCCCGGCCGGGCGGGAACCAGCCCTGGCCGGTGCCCGTGGCCTCGACCACCTCCGCGACGAGCGTTCCCGAAGCGTGCACGAACTGCTCGCCGTCCCGCAACAGGGTCCGCAGCGCCTCCTGGCGACCGATCAGCGTGCCCAGGGCCGCGCCGACCGCGTCCATGGTGCTTCCCCGGGGCACGCGCACCATCGTCGACAGGATGTCGGCCGGCCCCGGCAGGTCCGGACTGATCCACTCCAGCACGTTCTTCTGGCCGACCGTCATGGGCCACCGCCCCGACCGGGGACCCGAGAAGCGGACCTTCAGGTCATTCACCTCCGACCACCACCGGTCATCGCGGTCCGCCTCGCACGGGGACCCCACGAGACCCTGGCGCGTGCTTCCCCGAGAATCACTGACGTGTGGTCCGGCCGGGAGCGACGGGCCCGACGAGTCGACCGCCGCGCCGGCAGCGCCCGCCGCGGCCGGACGGCTCGTTCAAGCCCGATCCCTAGCGCCCGTCACGGTTGCCGTCGAGACGTACGCCGATATGGCATTCGGCTGAATTATCGGCTCGAGTGTCATATCGGGATTCGTCATCGATCGTCCCGCTCCTTATATCGGTGAAAGAAGGCTAAGGAGCGCCATTGTTGGCGTCAAGACGTCAGGCGGTGCTCAGATTCCTCTTTTTCCGGCCTCGGGCCGGCACTTCCTCGGTCCAGCCATATCGGGCGAGGTCAGGCGGGGGATCGCCTCCCGTGCCGGGGAAATCATTTCCCGCTCGGACCGCCATATCCGGCCCGCTCTCTCGGCCCTGACCGCGGTGCCGTCTCTCATCGGGAGGCGGGGAGGTCGCTCTTGTTTTCGTGGCACGTCAGATGTTTACCCCAGGACGATTAGTGGGTGGACGATCTGGTGATTCTTGCGGCGATCGTCCACGTGGCCACCACCGGCTGCGCCCGGCGGCAGCCGCCGCCGGGGTTCGGCGCCTCCTGGAAATGAAACCGGGTGTCCACGCCCTGGGGGGAACGCCGGGTGACGTTGTGGCGTTCGGGTGCGCGCCCGTGCGTCGGGCGACGAAACACGTCGGGTCCGGGCGAAGTCGCCCGGACCCGACGTCTGCCATCGGCTAGCAGGTGGTCATGCCCTGGTCCATCTCTGGGTGGCCTGGCCGTTGCACGTGGCGACGGTCACGGTGGAGCTGTTGCCGGTGCCGGTGACGTTGAGGCAGAGGTTGCCGGCGCCGCTGGTCACGGTGCCGTTGGAGTTGAAGGTCCACTGCTGGTTGCTGTTGGTGTGGCAGTCCCACAGTTGCACGCGGGTGCCGGAGCCGGCGTTCGTGGGGGAGTCCAGGCACTTGCCAAGGGTCTGGAGCCTGCCGGAGTTGTAGCTGAAGAGCTGGTTGGCGCCCGTGTGGCAGTCGTAGATCTGCAACAGGGTGCCGTTGGCGCTGGCGCTGTTGGGGGAGTCGACACAGCGCCCGGCGCCCTCGTTGCGCAGGCGGAAGCTGGTCGTCGGGGTCGGGGTGACCGTCGGGGTCGGGGTGACCGTCGGGGTGACGGTCGGGGTGGGCGTCGGGTTGGGCGTGGAGGTGCTCTGGAACTGGGAGATGAACTTCCACACCTCTCCCTTGGTCCAGGTCTGGGCGCCGTTCTCGGTGTAGGTCCCGTCCACCGGGGCGGGCGTGTGACCGTTGTCGTACGCGGCCCAGACGACCGGGTACCCGGCGCGGCATCCCGAGTAGGCGGTGACGATGTGACCCCGGCTGCCCTGGCCGGGCTCGGGCGGGTTCTGCGCGGTGCAGCCGTTGTTGCGGACGAACCTGTCCCGCAACGCCCGTCCCTGCGAGATGTTGAGGACGCTGTCGGTGATGCCGTGCAGTCCCATGTAGGCGATGGGCTCGTTGCCGCCGCTGCATCCGCTGAGCTGCGCGCCGGCGAACACCGCGACCGCGCGGAAGACCGTCGCGCGGCTGCACGCGAGGGAGAAGCTCATGCCGCCGCCGTAGCTGAACCCCATGGCGAAACGCAGCGAGGGGTCGACGCAGAGATCCGCCTCCACCCGCCGCATGATGTCGTCGAAGAGGGTGACGTCCTCGCCGTTGGAGTTGGCCCAGCCGTTGTTGAGGCCCTGCGGCGAGATGAAGATCGCGGTGTTGTTCGACAGCTGCCGCTGTCCGTAGTAGGACCAGGAGGCCCCGCTGCTTCCACCGGAGTCGACGTCGTTCATGGTGCCGTTCAGCCAGTGGATGCCGAAGATCAGGCGATAGGGGTTGTTGTTGTTGTAGTTCGCGGGAATCCGCAGGATGAAGCTGCGATTCTTTCCGCTGGACTGAATGGTGTGTGTTCCGCTGCTCAGCGTCGGGTTCTTTCCGCATCCTGCGGTTCCTGCGAGCGCGGCGGCGGTGGACGCCGAGGCTCCTGTGCCGCTGCCGCTGCTCATCGCCGCATGCCCCGTCACCAGGACGAAAGCCGCCGCGAGCGCCACGGCCCCGAGGACGGACCTATGCTTCAACATTTGCGATTCCCTCTGACTGTGGGGACCGGGCCGACGATAAAGACATCTTCTGCGTTCCTCTCCATCAGCGGCATCGAATGCCCGGCGCTGCGAAACCGGAATCGCGGTGTGAGCGCCAACGTTCATCAGGACTTATCGGTATGCCGTTTGCGCGCTGTATGGGTGTAATGCAAGGGAGCAAATACGACCTGATTGAGGATGTCAAGCAACTTGCTTCGCAGCCCCGGACGCCTGGCCCGCGAGGAGTGCCCACGTGCGTGCTGGCCAGGGAAGGTTCGTGCCGGCTCCCGGCGCACAGAATGAAACTTTCGTAGCGAACAGGTCGCTCGCGCGCCGGGCGGAGGGCTATGGCCCCCAAATATGATCATGGGATGACGCCGTCACGCGCACGGTACCCCGTCCAGAAGTTTCGGCAGAATTCCGATAGTTTCGGCCGGAATCGGCCGATCCCGGGTCGCGTGGGCCGGGGACCGCCGGGCTTGGAGCGTGACTCGTTCGGCGGTCACCTGTTGGGGACGGCGTAGATGCATTTCTCCGGCGGCCGGTCCCTGATGAGTCGTGGGAGCCGTTTCAGCGCGTGGTCCCGCCGGCACTACTCGGCCGTAAGGCGGTGGACGGCGGCGTGTGGATGACCGGATGGTCTTGGCCGCGTTTGTGTACGTGGTCACCACCGGGTGCGCCGTCATCGCCCGGCCGGGCGGCTCCGCACATGCCGCGGGTCGCCGGAGACCTTGCCTGCGCAGGAGATCGCCGGCCGGGCCGCGGCATTCCGGCCTTCGTGACTCCCGTCCCCGGCCCCCGAGCCGTCACCACGACTCCTGTCAGGTCCCTTCGGGGATTCGGTAGAGGGCCCTGGTGGAAGTGACCCACTCCCGGTCGAGGAAGCGCCCGGTGATCCGGCCGACCATGCACAACATGAGGTGCACACACCGGCTGAGGTCGAGCGCATCGCCGAGCTCGATCCCGCTCGTGTACGGCCGATAGTCGGGAAGATCTATGTATCCGCCTTCCTCGTACGGCGGAGTGACGTCGCCGACCTGTTCCCCGTCGTAGTAGAGGTTCACCGGTTCGAGTTCCCTGAGATGGTCGTTGTAGCGGACCTCAAGGACGCGTCGCTTTCCCAGGTTCCGTATGGCGGGGTGGTACGGGTAGAGCCTGTGGGCGAGAACGTGCGTCCATCCGGCCGAGTGCGCGCCCATCCAGACCATTTCCCCGGATGAGGTCTGGAACGCCTCCGTCGCCGTCTCGAGGCCGCACTCCCGCCGCGAGTCAGGATCGACCCGAAGAAGCGCGCTCACCTCGTCCACGTCTCCGCTCTCCACCCAGAGCCCGTGAAAGAGATACTCGATCCGGTGTTCGACCAGCAGGCCCCACTGATCCTCAAGCGGGTACTCCTGAGCCGGGTCCGTCATCTCTCCTGCCTCCAGACGCAGCGTGGGGTTGCCGGGCCTTCGCCTCGGCAACCCCGCCTGAGATATCACCAACTCTATCCAGGCCGTCTGACTCTTAGAGCTCGCGCCAACCGGCAGGGGCTCATGGGCAACGCCTTGACCGGTGTTCGCACAAGGCCTTCGGTGGGTCCGCGATGGATGGCTTCCAGCGGTTAGCTTCTAACGGTGCGCACCCGGACCGCTCTGCAGGCCCTCACCCGGCATCCGCTGTCCTTCCTGCGGTCCCGGTGGC
The DNA here is from genome assembly GCF_040639575.1 of Streptosporangium sp. NPDC023825. NCBI lineage: Bacteria > Bacillati > Actinomycetota > Actinomycetes > Streptosporangiales > Streptosporangiaceae > Streptosporangium > Streptosporangium sp. NPDC023825. The sequence goes on from NZ_JBFAAE010000012.1 coordinate 40,598, forward strand.
CGTGGCGATCGCTGGCGTACCTGTTGTCGAGTGCCGTGCTCGGCGTCCTTGTCGTCATCGTCGTGGTGTCGATCTCCTCTCTGGGATTCGTCCCGCTCATGGTCGCCGCAGGGTTGGCCGCCACCGGTCTGCTCGTTTTGCCGGTGACGGGATTCGAGCGGTGGCGGCTGCGGCTGGTCGACCTCGCCCCGCCCGCCCGCGCGCCTGACGAGCTGTGGCGCAAGATCGGCCTGACGTTGGTCTCGCTCCTCGTGCTCTGGTGGATCGACCTGGTGGTGGTCTGTTTCACCATCGGGGGTCCCGTCGTGCTGATCCTGTCGCCCGTCCTCCAGCCGATGGAGGAGACGTGGGCGCTCGCCGCCGTGCTGACGGCCTCGGCCGCTGGACTCCTTCTGCTTCCGGTGGCCGCCTACGCCTTCACCGCCTGGGCGGGAGCGCGCGGAGCCATGACCAGGGCGCTGCTCGCTCCACGCGAGACCGAGCTGGCCGAGGTGGTGCGCTCACGCGCCCGACTGGTGAACGCGTTCGAGATGGAACGCCGCCGGATCGAGCGCGATCTGCACGATGGTGCCCAGCAGCGGCTTGTCGCGCTGAGCATGAAGCTGGGTTTGGCCCGGCTCGACCTGCCGCCGGACTCGCCGGTCGCTGAGCAGGTCGCGCAGGCCCATGAGGAGGCCAGGCGGGCCCTGGCCGAACTGCGAGAGCTGATCCGCGGCGTGCATCCGCAGGTGCTCACCGACCGCGGCCTGGCCGCCGCCACCCGTGATGCGGCAGGGCGCTCTCCGGTGCCGGTGGATGTGAACGTCTCCCTGCCGCGGCGGCTGCCCGAGGCGGTGGAGGTGACCGCCTACTACGTCGTCTCCGAGGCCCTGGCGAACATCACCAAGCACAGCCGGGCAGGCAGGGCCCAGGTGCTCGGCCTGCTGGTCGACGATACGCTGATCATGGAGATTCGCGACGACGGGGTCGGCGGTGCCGATCCGGCCGGCGGCACCGGTCTGATCGGACTGGCCGACAGGGTGGCCGTGGTCGACGGCAGGCTGTCCCTGTCCAGTCCGGCCGGCGGGCCGACAACGATGCGAGTGGAGATTCCGTGCGGGTAGTGATCGCCGAGGACGCCGTCCTTCTCCGTGAGGGCCTGGTCGGCCTGCTGGAGCGCTTCGGGCACACGGTCGCCGCCTCGGTTGGCGACGCCGTCTCCCTCGTCACCGCGGTGGAGGAGCACCGGCCCGATATCGTGGTGGTCGATGTGCGGATGCCGCCCGGCTTCACCGACGAAGGTCTGCGCGCCGCGCTCGTACTGCGCACGACGTACCCGGAACTGGCCGTACTGGTGCTCAGCCAGTACGTCGAGCAGACCTACGCCGCCGAGTTGCTCGGCTCCGGTCGTGGCACGGGCATCGGTTACCTCCTCAAGGAGCGGATCGGGGACGTCGGCGAGTTCGTCGACGCGCTCGTCCGGATCGCGGAGGGCGGCACGGTCATCGACCCCGAGGTGGTGCGGCAGTTGCTCAGCGGGCGGCGCGATCCGCTGCGGCGCCTTACTCCGCGGGAGCTGGAAGTGCTCGCCCTGATCGCCGAAGGACGGGCCAACGCCTCGATAGCCCAGGCTCTTTTCGTCACCGGCGCGGCGGTCGCCAAGCACATCGCGAGCATCTTCGCCAAACTCGATCTCCCGCCCGCCGCCGACGGCCACCGCCGCGTCCTGGCCGTCCTGGCCTACTTGCAGGCCGAGCCGAGGTAGTGCCAGATCTACCCCGGGATCTGGTCCCCGCGCCAATGTGCGGCGGGCGCTGCACCGGTTGGATCGACGGCATGGCAACGACCTCTTTTGAATTCCCCGGCCGCTGGGTTGAAGGTGCCGGACTTGTCCTCGGTCCGGTTCTGATGCTCGCCGGAGTGCTGCTCCGCGTCGATTTCGACGACTTTTTCCCCGGGCAACTCGCGGCGTTCGCCGCAAACCCCGGCAGGATGACCGCCTCCTACAGCGCCTTCGCCGCGGGGAACGTCCTGCTGTGGCCTGCCGTCATCGCGCTTGTCCGGCGCGCGTGGGCGACCCAGCCGCGGTGGGCGCTGTGGGGTGGTGTGATGGTCATGCTCGGGTTGTTCGCCCGCGCCTTCCACGCCGGGATCAATCACCTGATCTTCCAGATTGCCGACGCTCAGGGGGTGGGGGCGGGGCGGAAGGCGGTCGACGGCTACTACGGTGCGTTCCACGTGCTTCAACCGTTGTCGATCGCGATCTTCTTCGGCTGGGTCGTGCTGGCCGTCGGCGTATGGCGGGCAGGCGTGCTGGGGATCGTCAGGTCCCTCGCCCTGGCATCGATGAGCGTGCTGCCGATCGGCGTGCTCAAGGGCACAGGTCCGATGTCGATCGTCGCCACTCTCGGCTTGTGCGTCGCGCTGGTGCCGCTGGGGACGCGCATCCTGAAGGACGGGCCCGCGCCCAGGTGGTGGGCTTATCCGCTCGCGCTGGGTGTGGGCACCGCAGCCGTGCTCCTCGGCATGGCCGGTTGACGGCCGAGATCGACGGCGGCCACTTCTTCGGGGGCGCCCGGGGTACGGCCACGCTCCGCTCGCCGTCGGCGGCGAAGCGCGTCATTTGACGAGCAGCGTGCCGAACACAAGTTGGCAGGGGCTCGTGGGCGGCGAGCCGGGGAGGAGTTCATCGCCTTGATCCGGGACGGCCGGCCGCGTCGCGTGGCGAGGAGAACTCAGCGCCGGCGGCGATGGCCGGCCCGGAGCCCTCAGCGCCATACGAACGGCTGGGACGCGGCGGGTGGTGCGGCCGGCTCCGGCCGGACGCGACAGCCGGGCGGCCCGGGGGGATCGCACCCTCGGGCCGCCCGGCCGGCGGCCTCAGCCCCCGATCACGGGTGCGCTCTCGGGAACGGACTCCCTCTCGGGAACGGCCCCCGCCGCCGCGTCCGGTCTCGGAGCCGCGAGAAGCCCCGCCAGGTGGTCCGCGATCGCGGAGATGGTGGGCTGCTGCCACAGCAGGGTCGCGGGGAGACGGCGGCCGAAGCGCTTCTCCAGGCGCCGCCGGACCATGACGGTCATCACCGAGTCCAGCCCCTGCTCGACGAGGGGACGCCGGGTCGCCAGGTCCTCGGGGTCCAGCCTCATCACGGCCGCGATCTCCGCGCGGATCTCGGGCAGGACGCGCTCGCGCAGGTCCTCGGGCGCCAGGCCGGCGAACGCCTCCGCGGGCCCCTGGAGATCCTCCTCGGCCGGGGCGGGCGCGTCGATCACCGGATAGCGGAGTCCCGTGAGGTGTCCCACCACCCGGCCGTCCACGTCTGCCAGGAGCGCCCGGACGGTGTCGTCGGCGGACGGGTCCACGGACGCGTCGATGATCACCGTCGCGGGGGGCGTGCCGGTCAGCACCACCTCGTCGATGTGCACGACCATGCGCAGCACCGGATCGCCGGGGAACACGCAGGGCGCCACGGACATCGCCGCGTCCAGCGCCGGCGCCCAGCTTCCCGGTTCCCCGGTGCGGGCGGTACGGGCTGTGTGGACAGTGGCCCGCAGCGCGCCGTCCCCGCCCAGCAGCGCCTCGATCGTCCAGTCGAAGCCCGTCGAGGGCACGCCGACGGTGGCCAGCCGCTTGTGCACGAACCCGGGATCGATCGGGGCGAGCGCGCCGGTGTCCGGCAGCACGTCGGGTTTCACCTGGCCCGGAGCGGCCACGTTCGCGGTGACGTGCACCAGCCAGGCGGGTTCCGGCTCGTCGGGGCCGCCCGGGGTGCGGGCCGCGAGCCGTACCGCCGGAGGCTCGTGCACGACCTGGACCTGCCTGCGTTCCGCGGTCATCAGCGGATGCATCATCTCCACGTCGGTGAGCGTGACGTCCTCGTCCTCGACCGCGTTCAGGAACGTGTTGACCAGCACGGCGGCGGGCACGATCTCGACCCCGTTGAGGGCGTGGCTGCCCGGGTAGGGCCGGTTGGCGTCCTCCACGCTGGTCCGCCACACCCGGGTCCGGCTGCCCGCGAGGCTGCTCACGGCTCCGAGCAGGGCGTGGGAGTGCACGTCGTGCCCCCGGTTGTCCTCCCCGACGTACTCCTCGCGCCAGTGGCGGCGGTGCTGCCAGGCGTACGGCGGCAGGTCGGCCAGGCCGCCGGACGGGTGCAGCCGGCTCCAGTCCACCTCGACGCCGTGACAGTGCGCGGTGCCCAGCGCGACGAGGAAGGTCAGCGGCTCCGGCTGGTTCCTGCGCAGTGACGTGCCGACGAACACGTCCTCGAACCCGTTCTCCGAGAGCGTCTCGGTCACCGAGTGCGCGACCACGGGGTGGGGGGAGATCTCCAGGAACACGCGGTGGCCGTCCTGCGCCGCGGCCGTCGTCGCCGCGACCAGCCGCACGGGGTCACGGAGGTTCGCCGCCCAGTACGCGCCGTCCAGGACGGGCGCCGACCGGGGGTCCGCCAGCGCGGTCGTGTACATGGGGATGCGCGGCGCCCCGAACGAGAGATCGGCGACGGCGGCGGCCAGCTCGACGGCCAGCGGATCCATGTGCGGGCTGTGGAAGGCGACGTCCGACGCCACCCGGCGCACCACGATGCCCTCGACCGGCCACTCGTTCACCACCTCCTCGACCGCGGCGACGTCGCCGGACAGCACGGTGGAGCCGGGGGCCGACGCGATCGCGGCTACCAGGTCGCTGCGGCCGGCCAGCCTCTCCGCCGCCTCCTCGAAGGACAGGTCGACCATCACCATGGCCCCCCTGCCCTCGGCCCGGCGCAGCAGCCGGGAACGGCGGCAGATCAGGCGGGCGCCGTCGGCGACGCTCATCGCGCCGGCCGTCACCGCCGCCGCGAGCTCGCCGACGGAGTGGCCGATGACGGCCTTCGGCGTGACCCCGTACGCGTTCCAGAGCCTGGCCAGGCCCAGCTGCATCACGAAGATCATGGTCTGCACGCGGTCGATGGTGTCGAGCTCGCCGTCGGCCAGGACTCGCCGGGGGGAGAAGTCGATCTCCTCGGCGAAGATCGGCTCCACCTCGTCGACCAGGGACGCGAACTCCGGCACGGCGAGCAGCTCCCGTCCCATTCCGCGCCACTGGCAGCCCTGCCCGGAGAAGACCCAGACCGGCCCGGGGCCGGGCTCGGGCAGCACGTCACCGGTGATGACGGCCTCGCCCGGCACGTCCTCCGCGAGCCTGCGCAGGCCGGCCGCCAGCTCGCCCGCGTCCGCCCCGACCACGACGGCGCGACGGGCCAGGTGGGTGCGCCGCAGCGCCAGCGTGTGCCCCGCCGACGCGAGGTCGAGCCCGTTGCCGAGGTGGTCGGCGAGCTTGGCCGCGTACTGCCGCAGGGCCTGCTCCGACGCGGCCGACAGCGGGAACAGCCGCTCCCCCGTCACCTCTCCCGCGGGTACCTCCTGAGTGGCGGGAGCCTGCTCGAGCACGATGTGCGCGACCGTGCCGCCGTACCCGAAGCTGGAGACGCCCGCCCGGCGGGGGTGGTCGCGCTCGGGCCAGGCCGACTGTTCGGTCACCACGCGAAGGCCCGAGGTCTCCCACGGGATGGCCGGGTTCAGGCTGGTCAGCACGCTCGGGGGGATCTCGCCACGGTGGAGGGTGAGCACCGCCTTGATGACGCCGGCGATGCCGGCCGCCCCTTCGAGGTGCCCGATGTTGGACTTGACCGAGCCGATGAGGCACGGGTCACCGGGGGGCCGCCCCGTGCCGTACACGGAGGAGAGCGCTCCGGCTTCGAGCGGGTCGCCGAGCCGGGTCCCGGTGCCGTGCGCCTCGACGTAGTCGACGGTGGACGGCTCGACGCCCGCCTGCCGGCAGGCCCGGACCATCACGTGTTCCTGGGCCTCCCCGCACGGCGCCATGATGCCGTTGGTGTGCCCGTCCTGGTTCACGGCGCTGCCGACGACGAGCGCGAGGATCCGGTCGCCGTCGCGCCGCGCGTCGGACAGCCGCTTGAGCACGACCACGCCGCAGCCCTCGCCGCGCCCGTAGCCGTCGGCCGACGCGTCGAACGACTTGGACCGCCCGTCGGGGGCGAGGGCTCCGGCCGTGCCGAGCGTGAGGGTCTGGCCCGGGGTGACGAGCAGGTTGACCCCGCCGGCGAGGGCGACGTCGTTCTCGCCGAGCCGCAGGCTCTGCGCGGCCAGGTGCAGCGCGACCAGCGACGCCGAGCAGGCGGTGTCGATCGCCATGCTGGGCCCGCGCAGGTCCAGGGAGTAGGAGATGCGGTTGGCGACGGCGCAGGTCGCGGCGCCGATCCCGGTCCACGCCTCGATCTGGGGCAGGTCCTCCAGGAGGCGGCCTCCGTAGTCGGCGGTGCAGACTCCCATGAACACCCCGGCGTCGGTGCCGGCCAGCCGGTGCGGCGGCAGGCCGGCGTGCTCCAGGGCCTCCCACGCGGTCTCCATCAGGATCCGCTGCTGCGGGTCCATCAGCTCGGCCTCGCGGGGCGACAGGCCGAAGAACTCCGCGTCGAAGCCCTCGATGTCGCTCAGGAAGCTGCCGTGACGCACGGCGTCGCGCAGCGCGGCGGCGTACTCGGGGCTCCGGTTCTCGTACCGGCGCCAGCGTTCGGCGGGTAGCGGCCGGGTCGTGTTCCGGCCGGCGCACAGCAGGTCCCAGAACTCGTCCGGTGAGCGGGCGTCGCCGGGAAGGCGGCATCCGATCCCGACCACCGCCACTGGTTCCACCCGGACTCCGCGCGGGCTGTCGGCCATCTGCTCTCGTTTCCCTTCGGTCAAGCCCACTGAGGATTGTCGATGATCTTGATCACGGCGCTGGAGACGGTCACCCCCGGCCCGGTGCCGAGCATCAGCATGTGGTCGCCGGGGCCCAGCCGCCCGGCCAGGAGCAGGTGGTCGAGGGAAAGGACCTGGTCGCTGGCCCCGCAGTGGCCGATGGTGCGGCCGTAGTCCCAGGTCGAGCGGGACATGGGCAGGTCGAGCATGGCCATGCACCGCTGTTCGACGATCTCCTCCGAGTAGTTCATGAACGCCACCCGGGCCAGATCGCCGGCCTCGATCCCGCTCTCGGCCAGCGCCCGCTCGACGACCTCCATCAACGCCCGCTGGATCTTGAACAGCGCCGCGGTGGCCTCGCCCTTGGACATGACCTGCTGCCGGAACTGCTCGTTCCTGGCCGCGAAGCTCATCTTGCGCCCGACCGTGACGCCCGGGGGGAACAGGGGCTCGCTGCCCCGGTGCAGTTCCTCGGCCTCGGTCACCGTCGTCGTGCAGACCGACGTCAGGCGTGCGAAACCCGGCTCCTTGGTGAGCACGAGCGCGCTCGCGGCGTCCCCGCCGACGTAGCCGGGGCCCATTCGCCACCGGTCCATCAGCGGGGTGCCGTAGTTGTCGGCGGCGACCAGCAGGGCGGCCTGCCGGCCGGGGGCGGCGTCCAGGTGGGCGGCCGCGAGTTCCAGGCCGATGAACATCCCGTTGCAGCCCTGCCGGATCTCGGTGGCCAGGACGTCCCCGCCGACGAGATGACGCTGCAGGTAGGAGTGCGGGGGCCAGCCGTCCGGCCCCTGGTGCCAGGTCGAGGCGTACAGGAGGAGATCCAGGTCGGCCGGCGCCCGCCCGCTGCGCTTGAGCGCGCTCCGCGCCGCGTGCAGGGCCATCTCCGGAGCCGGTACGTCACCGGCCACCACCGCCCCGGCCAGGTTGTGCAGCTCGGCCTCCTCGGCCGGGTACCAGCCCTTGGCGACGGCTTTCTCGACGCTGACGACGGTCCGGGGGAGGAACGCTCCCACTCCGCTGATGTACGTGTCCGTCAACCGCATGACTCTGTCCTCGCCCCGGCTAGACGGATTCGAGTTCTCTGACCATCGCCACGATGGTCACGACGTCCCGGAAGTTCTCGGGGTCGAGCCTCGCGGCGGGGATCGGGACGCCGACGTCCTTGCGGAGGAAGTTCAGCAGCCGCGCCGTCCGCAGGGAGTCCAGGAGACCCGACAGCAGGAGCGGGGTCGTCTCGTCGACCTCGATGTCGTCGCCGTCCAGGACGAGGTTCTCCTGGACGAAGTCGACCAGCCTTCGCGTGAGCTCGGTCGTGCGCGTGTGCGTGAGCTCGGTCATGCGCGTGCCCCTTCCGTGACGGGGGAGGGGGAGAGGATCCTGAACGCCGCCGCGGCGACGGACGTCCCGGAGCCGAACCCGACCATGAGCAGGTGGTCGCCGGCCACGAGCCCGCCGGTCGCGAGCAGATGCTCGAAGGCGATGAACTGGTCCACCGCGCCGCAGTGGCCCACCCGCCTCCCGTAGTCCCAGGTCGTCTGGTCCTCGTCGATGCCCAGCCAGGACATCTGCCCGTCCAGGTCCTCGCGGCGGCCGTGCGGCAGCGCCACCCGCGTGATGTCGGCGAGCCCGATCCCGGCCTCGTCCAGGGTCCGCTCGACCTGCTGCATCATCGTCTTCTGGATCGTCAGGTGGATCCCGGTCCCATGCGCCTTGAGCAGCCTCTGGCGGAACTCCTCGTGCCGGTCCCCGAAGCTCAGCCCCCTGCCGACGGTGGCGTCCGGGGGGAACAGGGGGTAGGCGCCGTCGTTGACCGCGTCGGCCTCCGGGATCACCGTCGCGTTCACCGACAGGAGTTCGGCCATGCCGTACCCCTTGCCGAGGAGGAGCGCGGCCGCGGCGTCGCCGATCAGCGCCCCGGGGGTCATCCGCCAGCGGTCCACCAGCGGGGTGCCGTGGTTGTCCGAGGAGACGATCATCGCCGTCTCCCGGTTCGCGTCGGCCTGCAGGTAGCTCGCCGCCAGTTCGAGCGAGCTGATCATCCCCACGCAGCCGCTCCGGATCTCGAACGCCGGCACGTTCCCGCCGAGGAGGTGCATCTGCAGGTAGTGCTGGGGCTGCCAGCCGTTCGGGCCCTGGTGCCAGACCGACGGGTAGAGCAGGAGGTCGAGATCGCGCGGGGAGGACTCGCCCCAGCGGTCGTACGCGTCCAGGACCGCGAGCCGCGCCATCTCGGGCGCGGGCATGTCGCCGGCCACCGCCGCGCCGATCTGCTGGAACCTCTCGGCCTCCTCGGGCGGGTACCAGCCCTCACGAACCGCCTGCTCGACGCTCACGCTGTCGGGCACGTAGACGCCAAGACTCCTGACGAACATGTTGGATGTACGCACACGTCCCCTAACTCATCAACTCATCGACGGTCCCGGACAACGGTCTTCGGGCAGCGAAAAGGCGGCTTATCCGATTTATCTCGGGCGCCGGGATGTCAAGCGACCCGCGGCCGGTCGATGAAAACAACGGAAAATGGGCCGGCGGGCCGTCAGGGGCAAGAATAGGGGCGGCCCGTCGGGTAAAGCAATATGAACGAGAGCAATCCGGTCGGCGACATTCCGTGATCGGGGTCCGACGGAACGTGTTTGGCTTTGGAAATGCGCCTTTCCGCTCCGGGCCGCGGTTTCTCCGAATGAAACTTTCATAATCCGGACGACGGGAGAACGGTGCCGGGCCGTCGCCGTTCGGCTCGGGCCCGGCGTCGTCTCAGGCGGGGACTCTCGTGCAGACGGTGTTGTTGAGTTTGAACTGGGCCGGAATGGCGTTCGTCCCGGTGACGGTCGCCGTGAATCCGAAGCTCTGGCTGGAGCCGGGGCCGATGAAGGAGTTACTGCCGACGTCGCGGGCGGTCACCTGGGTGCCGGTCTGGGTCACCGCGGCGTTCCAGGCGGTCGTGATCTGCTGGTTTCCCGACCAGGCCCACGTCAGGGTCCAGTCGTCGACGGGGGTCGTGCCGGTGTTCCTGACGGCCACGTTGCCGTTGAAGGCCCCGTTCCAGGCCCCGGTGGCCGCGTAGGTGACCTCGCAGGAGGTGCCCATCTTGAGCCCGCCGCGCAGGAAGTTCGCGAAGTTGGCCCAGGTGGGGTTCAGCGTGCCGGTGCCGACGGTCTCGCCGCAGTCGGTGGTGGTGCGGACGGTCTGCAGGCCGTACTGGGCGGGGTCCATGATCTGGACCATCATGTGGTCCGCGGCGGGTACCGAGACGAACGTGGCGTCGCCGCACTGGGCCTTGATCCTGTTGTAGAGCAGGACGCTCTGCCCGTGCGGCACCAGGAAGTCGGCCTGGCCGTGCAGGAACAGCAGCGGTGGGTCGTTGGCGTCGACGTAGGTCATCGGATTGGCCTGGGCCACCGTGGCCGGGCAGGTCTGGATCGGGCAGCCGACCAGGAGGGACTCCGGGGAGGCGGGGGAGTTGTGGTCGAGCCCGCCGGTCGGCAGGTTCTGCGCGTTCATCTGCAGGAAGTCGGTCGGGCTGTAGAAGGCGAGCCCCACCTGCACGGCGCTGGAGACGCCGGTCGTGCCGACGGTGCCCTCCATCGCCGCCACGCCGCCGGACAGGGTGGCCATCTCCGTCAGCCAGCCCCCCGAGGAGTCGCCCATGATCGCGAAGCGATTGGGGTCGAGGTTGTAGGTGGCGGCGTTCGCGCGCAGCCAGCGGATGGCCGCCTTGATGTCGTGCACCTGCGCCGGGAAGATCGCCTGGGCGCTGGACCGGACGCTGACGCCGGCCACGGCGAAGCCCAGGGGGTTGAAGATGCTCGCGATGGCGTCCGCGCCGGCCTTGCCGTCGTCGCTCGTCCACGCCGAGCCGGTGTGCCAGATGATCAACGGCCGGGGCGTGATGCCGGTGGACGGCAGGTGGAGGTCCAGCAGATGCCCCCTGCTGCCGGCCGGTTGTGCGGGCGCGTAAGCGATGTCAGTGATCACCTGCATGGCGTGAGCCGGTGGCGCGACGGCCGGTGACAGGCCGATGGCGGCCAGCACGGTCATCGCAATGCCGACAATCATGGCCCTGCGGATTTGAGCTTGCATGGTGCGACTCCGGTCGGGTCGGATGATCGCCGCTTCCCCGGTGACCGTCCGTGTCTTCTCCCGTGCCGGGGCGGTCGCGATCGGCACGTCGGCCGTAGCGCCTGCGAGAACAACGTCCTGCTCGAGTGGTGCGACTTACATCGATATGGGCGGGGCGACGATATGACACGTAAGCGACGATGGTCAAAGTTTTCGGCATGTCTTTTTCGCCGAACCGAAAAAGAGACATAAATCGTACTTTATGGATCATGTGGTACGAAGGCGCTACAGATCATCCATGGCGTGCACAGGCGGTCGGATACGCGCCTGCGAGGCCTTTCGCGGCCGCCGTGTCTGGAATTGGACGACGGCCGGGATCCCCGGGAACGGGTGATCCGGGAGGCGATACCGGCTTTACCGACGGCGAATACCCGTGAGGCGCGTACCCGGCGACAATGCCGCTGGAAGTTTCGGCTCATTTCCATGACTGATTCGGACATGACAATATTCCTGGCGCCCGGTGAGTGATAATGTCCACCTTTATGATCTTCACAGTCACAGGAGGACGAATGCGAAAGGTACGCGCTGTTCTCGTCTCGGCCGTCGTGATCCTCGGAGCGTCGCTGACGATCGGCGCCACCCCGGCGCACGCCGAGAGCCTGGCCGGAGTCTTCAGGGACCACTCGGAATGCGAGCGGATCGGAACCCACGGCATCGCCCAGGGCTGGTGGGACGGCTATTCGTGCAAGTGGGAGGGCCGGTACCGCTACTACTTCCTCTACGCGTGACCCGTGACTTCCTCTACGCGTGACCCGTGACCCTCTACGCGTGGACCTCTACCCGTGACCCTCTGCGCGTGGCCCTGTGAAACTACGCGTGGCCCTGTGAAATGCGCGCCCCCGGCTCCGGCTTCCGTCCCGGCGGACCGTGGACGCGCCGCGTCGGAGGGTTCGCGGGAGGACCGGCGGTGATGGTGGCGTCCGGCCAATGTGTCCGGCCGATGTGCGGGATCGTGCCGGGGCCACCACGACGCCGGCGGAGTCCGGGCGGGAGGATCGGCGGTCTGGCCTGGGACGGATCCGACGCTCAGGGATCGTTTCCCGGAACGGGGCGGATCGTTTCCCGCTCGTTCGGCGGCGTGTGGTGCGGGCGGTAGGCGACGGCCGCGACGATCGCGCTCGACAGGGCGACCACCGAGGCCGCCGTGAACGCCGCCGCTCCGCCGGTGTCCGGCTCGCTCAGATGGCCCGCGACGGCGGTCCCCAGGCCGTAGCCCGTCCACATGAAGGTGTTCAACCAGGCGAAGACCTCGGTTCGGTGGCGGGTGGGAGCGTGTTCGGCGAGCAGGGTGGGATGGAGCGCGTCACGGGGTCCTGTCGCCAGTCCGGCCATGGTGATCAGCGCGGCCAGCGCGAGGAGATTCGGGGCCTGGGTGGCGGTCGCCATGACGGCGCCGTCCGCCACCGAGGTCACGACGAGCAATCGTCTGGCGGAGACGGGCCGGTCGCGGGCTCCGAAGCCGAGCGCGCCGGCGAGTGCGCCGGCGGACAGCAGGCCCATCAGCACTCCGGCCGATGACGGTGCGCCGGATGCCGTGGCCGCCGCCACGGTGGCGATGCGCAGGCAGCCGAAGGTGAAGGTGCCGAATGCCGCCAGCACCAGCAGGGTCAGGGTCGGGTGATGGGCCAGCGGCCCGGCCAGTCTTGTCAGCCCGGACCCGGTTGCCGCCGGCGTGTTCGAGGGTCTGGCCTGCCGGACGGATGGCGCGAGGAGTGTCAACGCGCCGCCGGCGAGCAGGGCGGCACCCGCCGTGACGGTCACGCCGTACGCCGGCATGGCCAGCATCAGGACGGGGACGAGGAGGGGGCCGAGGATGAACGTCACCTCGTTGACGGCGTTGTCCACGGCGTAGGCGGTCTTCAGCGAGCCGGGCGGGACGAGCCGGGGCCAGTTGGCCCTGATGACGGCCGAGACGGGCGGTGTGGTCGCGCCGAGCAGGACCGCCGCGCCGATCATCGCGGCGGGCCCGGCCCGCTGAACGGCGAGGAGCAGCCCGTAGGCGACGGCATGGGCTCCGAGGTAGGCCGTGAGGGTGCGGCGCGGGCCGTGACGATCGGCAAGGCGGCCGCCGAGGGGGGCGCACCCGGCCAGGGAGAGGGCGTGTCCGGTGAGGACGAGCCCGGCCGTCGCGTACGTGCCGGTCTGGCCGGCGGCGGCCAGCAGCAGCGCGAGACCGAGCATCGGAGTGCTGAGTCTGGCGATCACCTCCACGGCGAGCAGGAAGGGGACCCCCGGATGGGAGAGGAAGCGGCGATAGGACGTGACCACGACACCTCCGTTACCATCGAATCTTGTTTAGCCCATAACGCATCACGAGAAGGTGTTACTGGTCAAGTGGAAATAGCCTGTAACGTCACCCGCCAGGTGCCTTTGATCACCGAACTGGTCAATCTGGCGACCTCTCGGCGGCGGGGCGGCGTCGCCACATCGTGCCCTCGCGGCGATGACCTGGTGGCCGCGTTCGCCGCCACCGCCGGAGACCGTGCCGCGACCGCACTTCGGGGCGATTCCGGCGCAGGGGAACGTCTCGCCGAGCTGGCCGGGGAACTGAGGGAGGCGCTGCTGGCGGAGCGGGCGGCGGACCAGGCCGCGCTCATCAACGCCATGATCCGCAGGTACGGAGCGCAACCGTACCTGGTGGAGGACGCCGGCCAGCCCTTCCACCTGCACTTCCACGGGCAGGGCGGCACCTACGTGGAGGCGATGGGCGGTGAGTTCGCCACCGCCCTGGCGCTGATCGTGGACGGCTACGGGGCCGGCCGCTTCGGACAGTGCTCGGCCGATCGGTGCGACGCCGTCTACGTCGACCTCACGCGCAACGGATCGCGCCGATACTGCGGCCCGGCCTGCACCGCCCGAGCCAAGAGCGCCGCGTACCGCGGCCGGCTGCGACGCTGAGAGATCCACCCCTTGCCCGGCGGATCAGGCCCGGGCCTGCTCCCGGCTCACGCGGGCGATCACGTCCAGCAGGGCGGTCACGGCCGGGAGGCGGAAAGGCGGCGCCAGGGAGGCCGCGTACAACCGGCGGGAAGGGAGCGAGGGAGCGGTCGGCCTCCTCACCACCCCCGGGTGTACGGCGCCCCGCACCAGCGTGGGCACGAGCATGACGCCGGATCCGCCCGCGACCAGGGCCTGCCTGCCGTTCCAGTCCTCGCAGAAGAACCCGATCCGAGGGGGTCGGCCCAGGGCTTCGGCGAGCTGCGGGAGCGGGCCGAGACAGTCGGGGTAACCGCCTTCGATCCACACCTCGTCACGCAGATCGGGCAGTGGCACCCGGCGAAGCCGGGCCAGCCGATGGCCGGCGGGCAAGGCGACCTGGAACTCCTCATCCAGCAACGGCAGCAGGTCGACCCCGGTGAGATCGGCGGGATCGAGGGGCTCGGCCGACGAGTCGTGCTTGGCCGCCGTCGGATCCGCGTACAGACTCCAGGTGGTGACCAAGGTGAGGTCGAGCCGGGCCTCTCTGATCGCGGCCACCGGCCCCGCGGCGTCCTCCCGCATCAGGCTCAGCCGCACTCCGGGGTGGGATCGGCTGAAACGCCTGATGACCTCCGGCATCAACCAGGTGTTCGCGCTGGAGAACGCCGACAGGCGCAGATGCCCGGTCTCGGCGCCGGCGAAGGCGTTCACCCGCATCTCCAGAGCCCGCAGGCGCGCCAGGACGTCCCGCGCCTGCCTGACGACCATCTCACCGGCCGCCGTCACCTTGACGCCGCGCGCGGTGCGCCGGAAGAGGGACACGCCGAGCCTGCGCTCCAGACCGCCGATCTGCCGTGACACGGCCGGCTGGGTCATCGACAGGGCTTCGGCCGCCGCCGAGAAGGACCCGCGCTCCTCCACCTCGACCATCACCCGCAACGTCCAGGGATCGAGCATGTGCGAGCCACTCCCTCCGATCGGCCTGCCATGCGGGCCACGCATGTCCCCCATAAGGCATCCGCAGTGGTGTGCATATCACTCTCACGTGATCCTGGGAACCTCGGCACTTCCCGGCACCGGACTGTGAAGGCATTTCCCGGCACCGGACTGCGAGGGCACAGCATGCGCACAAGCGCCGGCGAACGCCGGGAGTGGCCCGGCGCGGGCAAGTCGATCGTCGTCGTCGGCGGGCACGGAGCGGCCGGCGGCGCGACCGCGCGACGACTCGGCCCGTGGTTTCCCGGCCGGACCGTGGCGGCCGGGCGCGATCCGACGTCTCCCGCCGGGTCTCCCGCTGGGCCGGGGCGGCGACCACGGCGCCCCGAACGGCCAACACGAACGAAAAGGAGATCCATGTCCCTCCCGAACGCCGCACAGGCGAATTCATGGAACGGGCCCGAAGGAACCCACTGGGCCGCGAGCACTGACCGCACCACGGGCCGCAACGCCGCCTTGCACCGGCTGTTGTTCGAGGCCGCGGCGATAGAGGAAACGGACAAGGTCCTGGACATCGGGTGCGGCGCGGGCGAGACGACCGTCCTGGCCGCTCGTCAGGCGTCCTGCGGATATGCCGTGGGTCTCGACCTTTCCCGGCCGATGCTGGAAAGGGCCCGCGCGGACCAGGCCCGAACCGGGCTGACCAACCTCCGGTTCGAGGAAGGGGACGCCCAGGTCCATCCCTTGGGCGACGGCGAGTTCGACGTGGCCGTCAGCCAGTTCGGAATCATGTTCTTCGCCGACCCCGTGGCCGCCTTCGCCAATATCGGCCGCGCCCTGAAACCCGCGGGCCGTCTCGTCTTCGTGTGCCCCCGGAACATGACCCGGTGCGAGTGGTACACCATCCCGATCTCCGCTCTGACCGGGCCTCCCGAGCCCTCCCCGAACGCGTGCGAACCCGGGATGTTCTCGCTCGCCGACCGGGGGAGAATCGAGAACGTGCTCCACGGGGCCGGATTCCGGACGGTCACGGCGGCCTCCGCCGGCGTTTCCCTGTTCTTCGGCCAGGACGCCGAGAGCGCCGCCGGCTTCTTTCTCGGCACCGGCCCTGTTCGTGCGATCCTCGACGACGCGGTCATGACGGCCGACGCCGCCCGGACCGTTCTGGAGGATGCGCTGCGGCCTTACGCGGGTCCTGAAGGCGTCCGCCTGGGCGGAGAGCTCTGGGTGGTCACCGCCCGGCGGTGACCGTCCGAGGTCGCGCCGGAGGCCGCTCAGGACCGAGCGGCAGGCCCGACCGCCGCACCTGGACGGCCGGTCTCGCTCGGCTACCGGCCGGCGCCCGAGCACGCGTTCCCGGCCGCGCCCGACGACTGCCTGGCGGCCTGACCGCGAGCTGCTGGACTCCGGTGTCAGCCCGCAGCGGTTGGTGGTCGCGGGCGACTCGGCCGGTACCGCTCGTCAAGCCGTCATGGCCGCCTTTTCGCCCGCTGTACGGCCCGCCTCCTGGCGCGAGACGGCCATCCGATGCACCGTTTACCTCGGCCGCCACGGGTAGGCGGGGGGCCACACACATCGCGACGAGGAGAGCCCGCACATGACGAGCGAAGGACTGTGGAGCTATCGCGAGGGCGTTTACGGTCCCGACGAGACGATGAGCGTCATCGGCTTCGACGTGGAGGCCGTCGACGGCAAGGTCGGTCTGGTGGAGGAGGAGAGCAACGTGACCGACGACAGCTACGTCGTGGCCGACGTCGGCTCCTGGCTCTCCGGCAGGAAGGTCGTGCTCCCGGCCAGCACGGTGACCCGGATCGACCGCGAGGAGCGCAAGATCTACATCTCGCGGACCAAGCAGGAGATCCAGGACGCGCCGGAGTACGACGCGGCGACATACCGGCAGAGCGTCTACCGCCAGGAGCTGGGCGGTTACTACGGCACCTTCTCCGCCGCCCTCTGACCGGTACGCGAGACGGCACCACCGCACAGCACGCGGCGACGAGACGGCACAGCGCCGGGGAGAGCCCGCCCGCCACCGGGCCCTCCCGCCAGGCGGTCGCGTCGCCGGCCGGCGACGGGGACACGGTTCGCGGACCACGAGGACTCTCGGGGCGGGAACCGGAACGGGTCTCCCGCCCGCGGGATCGTCCATCGGGTCCGGCGCGTGTCTCCCGGGACGGTCAACACGATCGACGTGGCGAAGAAGGTCCGCGAGCAGAGAGGCGTGGCGCGAGATGCCGACGATAGGCCTGGTGGGAACGCTGGACACCAAGGGATGGGAGTACGCCTGGCTCCATGACCGGCTGCTCGCCCTCGACTGTGACGTCGTCCTGGTCGACGCGGGCATCGGTGAGGCGCGGGTGCCCGCCGACGTCGGCAACGACCGGGTCGCGCTGGCGGCCGGGGCCGACGTCGCGACGCTGCGCGCGACCGGTGACCGGGGAGCGGCCGTCACGGCGATGGGCGAGGGCGCCGCCGCCGTCCTCGCCGAGCTGTACGCCCAGGGCCGCCTCGACGGCGTGCTCGCGGTGGGCGGCAGCGGCGGGTCCTCGATCGCGGCGCGGGCCGTCAGGGACCTGCCGATCGGGCTGCCCAAGCTCA
Organism: Streptosporangium sp. NPDC023825; assembly: GCF_040639575.1. Taxonomy (NCBI): domain Bacteria; kingdom Bacillati; phylum Actinomycetota; class Actinomycetes; order Streptosporangiales; family Streptosporangiaceae; genus Streptosporangium; species Streptosporangium sp. NPDC023825. The sequence continues at coordinate 57,893 of NZ_JBFAAE010000012.1, forward strand.
TCGTCTCGACCATGGCCTCCGGCGACGTGTCCCCCTACGTGGGCACCAAGGACGTCACGCTGATGTACAGCGTCGTCGACCTCGCCGGGATCAACCGCGTCTCCGCGCGCATCCTCGGCAACGCCGCGGCGGCCATGGCCGGCATGGTGAGCATCCCGTCCCCGGTCGTCGCGGACGGCCGCCCGCTCGTGGCCGCGTCGATGTTCGGCGCGACCACGCCGGCGGTCGACGCCGCCAGGCAGCGGCTGGACGAACTCGGCTACGAGGTGCTGGTCTTCCACGCCACCGGATCCGGCGGGCGGGCCCTGGAGTCGCTGGTCCAAAGCGGCCTGATCTCGGGCGTGCTCGATCTCACCACCACCGAACTCGCCGACGACCTGGTCGGCGGGGTCCTGTCGGCCGGCCCCGACCGGCTGACCGCGGCCGGAGCGCGCGGCGTGCCCCAGGTGGTCGCCCCCGGCGCCCTGGACATGGTCAACTTCGGTCCCCGCGACACCGTTCCCGGGCCCTTCGGCGACCGCCTGCTGTACGTCCACAACCCGGCCGTGACCCTGATGCGGACCACGGCCGAGGAAATGGGCGAGCTCGGCCGCCGGATGGCCGCCAAGCTGAGCTCGGCCACCGGCCCGACCGCGCTGTTCGTCCCGCGCCTCGGCGTCTCCGCCCTCGACGCCGAGGGGGCGCCCTTCCACGATCCCAAGGCCGACGAGTCCTGCTTCGACGCCCTGGACGAAGGGCTGCGCGGCTCGGCCGTCGAGGTCGAGGAGCTGGACCTGCACGTCAACGACCCAGCCTTCGGCCGCGCCATGGCCGACCGGCTGCACCTGATGATCACCGCGAGGGACGCGGCGTGAACCGGGGGGACGTCCTCGCCAGGCTGCGCCGTACCGTCGCCGGGGACCGGCCGGTCATCGGCGCGGGCGCCGGCACCGGGCTGTCCGCCAAGTGCGCCGAGGAGGGCGGCGTCGACCTGATCATCATCTACAACTCCGGCCGCTACCGGATGGCGGGCCGGGGCTCGCTCGCCGGGCTGCTGCCGTACGGCGACGCCAACCAGATCGTCGTGGAGATGGCGGCCGAGGTGCTTCCCGTCGTCAGGGACACCCCGGTGCTCGCCGGGGTGTGCGGCACCGACCCGTTCCGGCTGATGCCCAGGTTCCTCGACCAGCTCGCGGCCATGGGCTTCGCCGGGGTGCAGAACTTCCCGACCGTCGGCCTGTACGACGGGGTCTTCCGGCAGAACCTGGAGGAGACCGGGATGGGCTACGACCTGGAGGTCGAGATGATCAGGCTGGCGCGCGAGCGCGACCTGGTCACCGCCCCCTACGTCTTCGACCCCGCCCAGGCCCGGGCCATGGCCGAGGCGGGCGCCGACGTCCTCGTCCCGCACGTCGGGCTCACCACCAAGGGCAGCATCGGCGCGGGCACCGCGCTGTCGCTGGACGAGGCGGTCGAGCGGGTCCAGGCGATGCGCGACGCCGCGGTGGCCGTCCGCCCCGACATCCTCGTGCTCTGCCACGGCGGTCCCATCGCCGAACCGGAGGACGCGGCCCACGTGCTGAGTCGTACGGAGGGCGTGGTGGGCTTCTTCGGCGCGTCGTCGGTGGAGCGCCTGCCGACGGAGCGCGCCATCACCGAGCAGGTGCGTGCCTTCAAGTCGCTGACGTTCTAGCCACGGAAGCCCTCCGCAGGGCCGACGACCTGCGGCACGCCCGGCATGAGGGCGTAATGAGCTCTCTCCACGAGGATGAAAGGCGGCGTGGCCGCGGCCGTCGCCGGCGGCTGCTTCGCGGCCTGGTGGCCGGGCGCGCCGACGACGGAGCAGCGCGAGAACGCCTCACCTCGTGGCGGCGGTCCCACGAAAAATCCTTCGGCACAGTGTCGAATCCGGGGCGAGCCGTTCGTAGAACAGGTGAGAGGCGGCCGAAGGAGATCGCCGGCACAAGGGAGTGATGGGATGACGCGGTACTTGATCTCGTTCAATGACGGCGCGATGGACCACATCCCCGGCGAGGACTGGCCCGACGTGGGAAAGGCCTCGCACGCGGTGGTCCAGGAGGCCGTGGACGCCGGCGTGTGGGTGTTCGGCGCCGGATTGGAAAGGCAGAGGGCGAGTGTCGTGGCCACGGACGGGCTGGTCACCGACGGCCCTTACCCGGAGACCAAGGAGATCATCGGCGGGTTCTCGATCGTCGACGTGGCCTCACGCGAAGAGGCGCTGGCGTGGGCCGCCAAGATCGCCGTTGCCTGCCGCTGTGCGCAAGAGGTCCGGGAACTCATGCCCGACCCCGAAACGGACGCGATGCTCCGCCGGGCCGGCCGGCGATGACGGCATCCCGGCGACGTCTGGTCGAGGAAGGCCCGCCACGTTGGAGCACGGCCTGCGCGGCGGCGGTCGACGACGCGGGTCCGCGGATCGACCCGGACCGGGAACGCGGGGCGGTGACCCGGGGGTGGGGCGTGGGACGAAGACCGCAGGATCCCGCGCCGCCGCATGTCCGCGGTGGAGCGCGGCGACCTGACCGGGATCGTCGCGTTCCGCGAGCCGGCCCTGTTCCCGTCGTCGAATCTTTCCCCCGGACCGATGAGGTTTCGCGGTGGATGCCGTCTCAATACCGCACGAGGCAATCGGCCGGCAGAGGAGACAGCAGTGAACGACATCGAACCGCAGACCGCGAACGGCAAGGTGCTCTGGCACTTCACCATGTCCCTGGACGGGTTCGTGGCCGGGCCCAACCACGAGATGGACTGGATGATGACCGGCATCTCGCCCCGGCCGGGCCTGATCGAGGAGTACGTCGAGACCACCGGCGCGGTCCTGGGCGGCCGGCGCGGCTGGGACCACTTCCCCGATCCCCGGGGCGTCTACGGCGGCGCCTGGACCGGACCCGTCTTTGTGCTCACCCACCATCCGGAGGACGCCAAGCCCGCCGACGGCGTCACGTTCCTGAACTGTGACGTGGCCGAGGCGGTGCGGATCGCACTGGCCGCGGCCGGCGGCGGGAACGTCGAGGTGCTCTCGCCGACGATCGGTGGCCAGCTTCTCGAACGCGGGCTGCTCGACGAGATCGACCTGCACATCGCGCCCGTGCTGCTCGGCGACGGCATCCGGCTGCTGGACCTCCCCGGTGGCCGGCCGCACTACCTCCACCGGGTCGGCGCCGGCGACCCCACGGCCGAGCTGAGTGTGCGGTACCGGCCGGTCAAACCGTAACCGCGAGCGTCACCGCGTTCGGTGTTCGCGCCGTACGTGTCCGGTCCGGTCCGTGACCACTACGGCGACGATGGGGAGGAACCATCGGCGCACGCCTTCCTCACCGTCCGCCGCCGCTGCCGGGCGGCGACACCGGGTCGGCGGCGGCGTGAGAGGGCAGCCTGGCCGCCGCCGGGACGCCGAGCGCGGCGACGGCGGCCAGAAGCAGCAGCGTGGGCCCCATCGCGCCGCCGAAGGCCGCGGCCGTCCACCGCGGCTCCCCGCCACCGGCTTGTCCGGTGGCCAGGCCGGGCGCGATGAGCGTGATCGACGTGGTGGCCAGGGCGATGCCCAGCGCCGGGCCGATGTTCATGACGGTCTGCTTCAGCCCGCCGGACACCCCCGCGTCGTCGGCGGATGCCTGCTGCACGACGACGGCCGTCGCCGTGACCATCACCGTGCCGAAGCCGGCGCCCAGCATGAGGAACGCCCCCGTCATCACCGGTGAGGCCGCCGACCGGTCCGCGCCGGCCAACAGCAGCATTCCCGAGCCGACCAGGGCAACCGCCGCCAGGGCCGTCCGGCGGGGACCCTGCCGGCGCAGGAGCACGGCGGCGACCGGCGCGCCGACCACCATCATCACCGCCGGCGGCAGCAGGCGCAGCCCGGTCTGCAGCGGGTCGAGCGCCAGGACCTCCTGCAGGAAGTAGCTGCCGACGAACAGCGCCCCGAACATCGCCGCGGCGGTCGTCACCAGGACGGCCAGCGCTGCGGTCAGCGTCCCCGACGCGAGCACGTGGCGGGGTATCAGCGGGTGGGCGGCGATCCGCTGGTGCCGGACGAACGCGCCGCCCGCCGCGACGGCTGCGGTCAGGCTGAGCGCGGTGCTCGCGGTCCATCCCGTGTGAGGTGCCTCCACCAGGGTGTGGACCAGGAACGCCAGGGCCGCGGCCAGCAGGCAGGCGCCGGTCAGGCCGAGCCGGCCGGTCCCGGTGCCGGGGTCCACACCGGTGTCGCGCGGTACCGGCACGCGGACGGCCAGAGCCGCCACGCCGATCGCGAGCGCGGGGGCGACGTTCAGGAGAAACACCGAACGCCAGCCGAAGTGGGCGGTCAGCGCGCCGCCGAGGAGCGGGCCTGCGGCGGCCGCCAGGCCGATGGCGCTGTTGCGTACCGCGATGGCCATCGGGAGCCGGTCGGGCGGGAAAGCGGAGCGGAGCATCCCGAGGGTGGCCGGCTGCAGCAGCGCGCCGAAAAGTCCCTGGGCGACGCGCAGGCCGATGACCCAGCCGATGCCGGGCGCCAGCGCGATCGCCGCCGAGGTGGCGGCGAAGCCCAGGGTCCCGGCGGCGAAGACCTCCCGGTGACCGTAGCGGTCGGCGAGCCTGCCCGCGAGGACGAGCAGGGCGGCCACGGCGATGAGGTAGCCGGTGCTGGTCCACTGGACCTGCGCGAACGAGGCGTGCAGGTCCCGCTGCACGGCGGGCTGGGCGATGGTGAGCACGGTTCCGTCGAGGGCGACGATGACCGCCCCCGTGACGCTGCCGGCCAGCGTGAGGTGGCGGTGGCGTCCCGGCCTCACCGCGGTTCCGGCCCGAGGTGCGCCTCCAGCGTGGCCCGCAGCAGCGATTCGAGCTCGGTCGATCCGGTGGTCAGTTGCAGGCTGCCCCAGGCCCACAGCTGGGCGATGCCGTGCGCGTTCGCCCACAGCGCGCCCGCGGCGATCCGCGGGTCCACGCCCGGCCGCAGACCTGCCCGGGTCAGCAGATCCACCACGACGTGGAACAGCGGCAGGCTGGCTTCCCGCAGGCCCAGACGGTTGCTCTCGAGCAGGTCGTGGCGGAACATCAGCTCGTACATGCCGCGGTTGGCCAGCGCGAAGTCGAGATACGCCCGGCCCAGCGCCGTCAACTGCGCGCGTGGGTCCGCCCGGCCGTCGCCCAGCGCCCGGCCGACCTCGGCGCCCAGGGCCGCGAAGCCCTCCCGCGCGATGGCGGAGAGCAGTTCCAGGTGGGTGGGGAAATAGCGGCGCGGTGCGCCGTGCGAGACTCCGGCCCGACGGGCGATCTCACGCAGTGACAGCGCCCGCGTCCCCTCGCGGGTCACCAGATCCACGCCGGCCTCTATCAGGCGGGCACGCAGCCCGGCGTCCTCCTCGCGCATAGACACTGTCTACCAAAGTGGAGTAGACAGCGTCTACCCACTCGGAGATCGACGTGGTGCCCCACGCCCGCTTCCCGGGGCACCACGTCTCTCACCGGCTCGATCGCGCGGCGGGTGGCCTGCGGTTCGGTCTCCGGCTCGGCGATGCGTCGCCCGGCCGCGACCGGTCCGGCCTTCTCGCTGCCGGCCGAGCGGGCTCCAGGCCGCGGTCGATGCGGTACGGCACTGCAGGCGGCGGGTGCGCTAGTCGTTGTCCTGCTCGACGGCCTCCCACAGGAAGGCGCTGCTGCCGGTGATCTGGCTGCTGCGGGAGTCGAACGTCGCCGAGCCGTTCACCGCGTCGTCGTCCTCGGCCGCCGTCACGGTGAGAGGCTGAGGGACGTCCCAGTTGTCCGGGGTGAAGGTCAGCGGCGGTCCGGCGGACAGGTCCGTGTCGCCGGAGACCCGCGCGGTGCCCACGACGACGTTGCCCGGGGGCCGCTGGCTGAGCCGTACCTGGACGCTCGCCGTGCCGCCCTCGGGCACCGTGAGGTCGGAGGGGGAGATGAGGATCCGCAGCCGCGGGGGTGAGGGCGAGGGGCTGGGTGAAGGGGTGGGACTCGGCACCAGCTTGACCGTGCACGGCACACCGTTGAGGGCGAAGTCCGTCGGCGGAGGGTTGCCGCCGGTCCAGGTTCCGTTGAAGCCGATGCCGAAGGTCCTTCCGGAGCCGATCGATCCGCCCCAGGCGGGGTTTCTGGCGGTGACCCGCTGGCCGCTCTGGCTCCACTGCGCGCTGAAGCCACCGGTGATCCGCTGGGTGCTCGGGAACGTGAAGGTCAGCGCCCAGCCCGAGAGCGGCTCTCCGGTGTTGGTGATGTCGATGAAGGCGGTGAAGCCGCCCGACGAGGAGCCCCAGGTGTGCGAGGTGTAGGTCACAGCGCAACCGATCGCCGCGTCGGCCGAGGTTGCCGTGCCGCCTATGACGGCCCCGGCCGCGAGCAGCGCGGTGGCCGCGGCCGACGTCAGAACCCTGTTCCGCGAAAAGTCCTTACCGAGTCTCACGAATGACCAACCTCCCGTTGAGGCACCCCGTTGGCCGCCGCCCGTCCGCGCCGGCGGTTCCAGGTTCGGACGGTCCTCGGAGGATGTACAGATACCGTCATCGCCCCTACGGTCATCGCCTCCCCGGAACCCGGGTGATGCCTGGGAAAGGGCCTTCGAGACCTCGGGAAACGCCGCCCTCGCACCCACTGTCCAGGTGGGGACGGCCGGCGGAACCGGATGAAAGATTCACGCGGCACCGGCGGCCTGACCGGCGAGCCGCCGGTGACCCGTACGGCGGCCGGCGGGCCGTCCCCGCGTTCCCCGACCCCGGTACTCCCCGCGGCGCCCTCCTTCGGGCGATGAGATGCATGGCGAAAATACGGCAGAAACGGGTCACGCCCGCCTCAACGGAATGCTCAAGCCGCCTCACACGATGGGGTTCAACGTGGTGGATCCTCACTCGACCGCGGGAGCGGTCTCGGCAATCTGTTTGACGTGCCGGTTCCGGACTCGGATCAACCTGCGCATGTAGCGGCGGAGGGCCAGGATTTCAGCGATGGTCCCCAGAGGACCAAGAGGTGCGGCGAAATCGATGACGTCGCTCATCACCGTGGCGCCATGACCGTCGGACTGGAAACGGTGAGCGTGGTGCCAGTGCTCGAACGGGCCCGACACCTGTTGGTCAACGAAGTACCCCGGCCGGTCGTAAGCGCTGATCGTGGAAGTCATCCGCCAGCGGATGCCGAAGTGTCGTGCCTGCCAGGTGACGCTCTCACCGAGTCTCAGGCCGCCGGCGGTCACTCCGCCGACCGCCTTTTCGGACGAGCCCGCCATCGAGGCGGTATGGACGCCCACGTCCAGCGAGATGTCGAAGACCCGCTCCGGCGGTGCGACGACATGCGTGACGACCTCGAAGCGCGGCATGCGCCAAGTCTAAGAGCGTGTTTGAGAAGTGGTGATACCAGCCGATAACCGTCAAACACCTGACCGCACGAAGTCCCACCGTGTGATGGATCGACCGACTACGCATCCAAGGAGTCAACGTTCATGGACGTAAAGGCGGGGCGCCTCGCCGCCGTCGACTGGATCAACCGGCATGCCCGGCGCGACGACGGGTATCTCGGCGCGTACTTCACCGGCTCTACAGCCGGCATGGACCCGGACGCCGCGTTGCCCACAGGATCCGACATCGACGTCGCAGTCGTGACGTCGAGTGGTCTGCCGCAGCCGAAGATCGGAAAGGTGGCGCACCGGGACGTCCTGCTCGACATCACACACTTCCCAGCGAAGGTGTTCGCCTCGGCTGAGGACGTGCTGTCGCACTATCATCTCGCCCACGGCCTTCGCACCGATAACTTCATCGAGGACACGACCGGCGAGCTGCGCGCCTTGCAGAAACGGGTCGCCAGGCACTTCGCCGAGCGCAACTGGGTGATCAGACGGTGCGCGGACGCCCGGGAGAAATCCGAAGCCGGGTGGCGCGGGATCACGGCCGATGCGCCCTGGCACGATCAGGTCACCACCTGGCTGTTCGCTACCGGAGTGATGACACACGTGCTACTCGTGGCGGCGCTACGCAATCCCACAGTGCGACTTCGCTATGTCGCTGTCCGCAGCGTCCTGGCGGACTACGGACATGCAGAGATGTACGACGCTCTCCTCGACTCGGTGGGTTGTACGAGCCTGTCGGCGGACCGCACGGCTCACCACCATCGGGCGTTGGCGACCGTCTTCGATCAGGCAGCCGCTCTGGGCCGCACGCCCTTCTTCTTCAGCTCGGAAATCACACCCCTGGCCCGCCCGATAGCCATCGACAGCACCCAGCAACTCATCGAGCGCGGAGATCACCGCGAGGTGGTGTTCTGGATCGCGGCAACATTCGCGCGATGTCACAAGATCCTCGCGACGGATGCGCCCGAAGCGCTGCGCCGACTCGCTCCGGCCTTCGACGAGTTTCTCGCCGACCTCGGCATCGAGTCGACGTCCGATCTGACTGCCCGCGCAGCCACCTCTGCGGCCTTCATCCCGACCGTCTGGGAAACGGCGGAAGCAATCATGTCCGCCAATCCGGACATCGTCGGAAACGTGCGGTCCGCGAGCCGTTAGAGCGATTGGAGAGAGCACGGTGACCGGAACGGACCTTCGCCTTCGCCTTCGACGAGCCCGGACCATTGGGCATCCGCCCCACCGCCGGATCGGGGTGGGCCGGGCAGGGCCGGCCGGACCGGCTGCCGGCCACCTACCACCGCGCCCACGGAATCACCTGCTTCCACGGCTGCTACTCGGTCGGCGATGACCTGCTCTGGGGCGTCAACCGGCGCCGCAAGGGCATCGACCACACCTGGACCGCGTTGCAGTCCATCCGCCCCGACGTCCTGGCCTCCCAACGCCGTGAACGCGCCCGCGTCCGCAGCGGGAAACGCGTCCGCTGGGGAGGCCGACCACTGTCGGCTGCCGCCTGACCGCCCAAACCGGCAAACGTCTCCGGTCACAGCACTGGACCCGCGACCGCCCCTCTACCCCGTGCCGGAAGCGCTGCCGCCACTCAACCGGTACAACGTTCCTGTCGAGGAGAACCAGTTCCGGTCGATGAATCGGCCGGTGATCCGTCCCACCATGCACAGGATCCGCTCGAAGACATCGCGAGTGCGCATTCCGTCATCGAATTCCAGTCCGCGCGAATAGGGGATGAATTATCCATGCGGGCGGCCGCCGGGCGTGAGATCGCCGGGTCAGAGGTTGTAGCCACCGGAGACTTCGATGTCCTGCGCGGTCATCCAGCGGCATTCCTCGGTCAGCAGTGTCGCGATCACCATGCCGATGTCGTCGGGCTCACCGAGCCGTCCGAGGGCGGTCCTGGCCGCGAGCGCGGGGATCACCTCGGGGTGGCGTTCGAACGCGTCGCCGCCGATGCGGGTGCGGGTGGAACCGGGGGAGACGGAGTTGACGCGGATACCGCGCTCGCTGAACTCCTTGGCCAGATAGCGGGTCAGCACGACCAGGCCACCCTTCATGGTGCCGTAGGCGGAGTAGCCGGGCTCCAGGCCGGAGAACAGGGCCGCGTTGCTCGTGGTGTTGACGATCGCGCCGCCGTCGGCCAGCAACGGCAGCAGGGTCTGGGTCAGGAAGTACGGGCCTTTGAGCAGCACCCGCATGAGCGTGTCGAACATCTCCTCGGTCGTGTCCTCGAACATCGCCATCTGGCCGAAGCCGGCGTTGTTGACCAGGAAGTCGAACGTGTCGCGCCGCCAGGTGTCGCGCAGCGCCCCGGCGACGGACTCGCGGAAGGCCGGGAACGTCTCCGAGCGGCCGACGGCCAGCGGCAGCGCGACGGCCGTGCCGCCGTCCTTCTCGATCGTCGCCACCGTGTCCAGCGCTCCGGGCTCGTTGCCGTGATAGGTCAGGATCACTCCCGTTCCGCGCCTGGCGATCTGGACGGCGGCGCTCTGCCCGATACCGGAGCTGGCACCGGTGACGATGGCTACCTGCATGATTGGACTCTCCTGCTCGTTCGTGGAGGGGCACCGGCTCTGCGGTGCCGGCTTTCGTGTGTTGAGGCCGCCGGATTCGGGGCCCGTGGTGTGTTGAGGTCGTGGGGTTCGGGGCCTGTGGTGTGTTCAGGCCGCCGGGTCCAGGACCCGGGCGAGCCAGTCGCCGCGCGTCCGGCGCGCCGTGGCCGAGACGCGCGCCTGCGGGTAGAGCGCGTCGAATCCGTGGAAGCCTCCCGCCCAGACGTGGAGTTCCGCCTGACCGCCCGCCGCCCAGATCCTGGTGGCGTAGTCGACGGCCTCGTCGCGGAAGACCTCGGCCGTGCCGGCGTCGATGTAGGTGGTCGGCAGGCCCGAGAGGTCGTGGGCCACCGCGGGGGAGACGTAGCCGGGCACGTCCTGACCGGCGAGGTCACCGAGGACCGATCGCCATCCGAACTCGTTCATCTCGCGGGTCCAGACGCCTTCCCCGCCGGAGAACTGCCGGCTGGAGGTGGTGATGTTGCGGTGGTCGAGCATGGGGCAGATCAGCACCTGGGCGGCGATCGCCGGGATGCCGCGGTCGCGTGCCATCAGGGTGACTCCGGCGGCGAGGCCGCCTCCGGCGCTGGCGCCCGCGACGACGATGCGGGTGGGATCGACGCCCAGCTCGTCGGCGTGCTCGGCGACCCAGAGCAGACCCTGGTAGCAGTCCTCGACGAGCGTCGTGCCGCCGGCCTCCGGCGCCAGCCGGTAGTCCACGGAGATCACGACGGCGCCGAGCCGGTCGAGCCAGTCGAGGGGGATGTCGATCTGCGAGAAGCGGTCTCCCATGACCATCCCGCCGCCGTGGATCCAGTAGACGCACGGTGCCGCCGTGGCGCGATCGGTACCGGCGGGGCCGAGGATCGACAGCGGGAGCCGCGTGCCGTCCGGGGCGGGGATGGTGAGCTCCCTGCGGTCGACGGCACGGCCGTCGAGGAGGGAGTCGATCGGCGTCGACGGGAACCGGCGCAGCTGGGCGAGCACCTCGGGATCGAGCCCGGACATGAGCGGCATCTCCGCGAGGAGGGCGCGCAGCTCGGGGTCGAGGTCGGGACGTGCCGGTGTCATGGTGGGGTTCCTTTCGCTGAGGTTCGCTGAGGTTCGCTGAGGTTCGCTGAGGTTCGCTGAGGCCGGTGGGGGTCGGCAGGGTTTTTCAGAAGGCGGCCTTGCCGCCGACCGGCACCTCGTCGGTGTACCGGGACTCGCCGGCGAGCAGCGGCTGGAGCTTCGCCACCAGCGCCTGCGCCTCCTCGGTCGCGAAGAACCTGCCGTGGGCCTCCTCGCTGGTCCAGCCCTCGGTGACGGAGACGATGTCCGGGTCGCCGGCCGAGCGGCTGACCAGGAAGACGACGCAGTCCTCGTTCGACAGGGACGGCGCGTCGAGCAGGAACGCGACCAGCTCGTCACCCTTGCCGGGCTGCGCGGTCATGGTGGCGTGGAAACCGTGGTCGACGGCCATGGGGGTATCTCCTCATTCGTGGAGCAGTCTTGCACTCCTGGGATTTCGATAAGCCCATGTAAACATCGCCACCAGCGGAAACGTTAGAACGATGCTCCCGCTCTCTTGCCTGATCCTACCGATGTTGGAATTATCAGGCTTGTGCTTCAATCGGGTCATGGACCTTGACGAGCTGCGGGCCCTGCTCGCCCGCCATGCCCGGCCCGACATGACCACCGACATCGACGGCGTCCTGGTCTCGAAGGTCGAGCAGCCGGATCCGCCGTCGCCGTCGATGTCGGGCACGGTGCTGGCGCTCATCGCGCAGGGCGCGAAACGGATCGCGCTGGGCGACCGCGTGTACGAGTACCGTGCCGGGCAGTATCTCGTCGCCTCGGTCGACATGCCGATCACCGGTCACTTCACCGAGGCGAGTCCCGAGCGGCCGGCGATGGGCTTCGGCCTGATCCTGCACCCGGCCACCGTCGCCGAGCTGTTGCTGCAGGCGGCCCCCGGGGACCTCCCGCCCGGTGGCGGCACGCCGTCCGGCATGGCCGTCAGCGACGCGCCCGGCGAGCTCGTCGACGCGGTGGTCCGGCTGCTGCGCCTGCTCGACCGGCCACGCGACGTCGCGGTGCTCGCACCGCTGATCAAGCGGGAGATCCTCTGGCGTCTCGTCACCGGCGAGCAGGGCGCCGTCGTACGCCAGCTCGGCCTCGCCGACAGCAACCTCACCCACGTGGCGCGGGCGGTCCGGTGGATCCGTGACCACTACACGCAGTCCTTCCGGGTGGAGGAGGTGGCGCAGCTGTCCGGCATGAGCGTCTCCGCGTTCTACCGCAACTTCCAGGCGGTCACCGCGATGAGCCCCATCCAGTTCCAGAAGCAGATCCGGCTGCAGGAGGCCCGGCTGCTGCTCGCCACCCATCCCTACGACGTCACCGGGGTCGGCTACCGCGTCGGCTACGACAGCCCGTCCCAGTTCAGCCGCGAGTACCGCCGCCAGTTCGGCGCGCCGCCGAGCGAGGACGCGGCCCGCCTGCGTGGACCGTTTGCGCGGACCGGCACCGCGCTCTGATCGGCGTCCTGTCCTGGTGACTGTCTCCAGCCGCCCGCAGAAGGGCGACGGAGGAGAGTGGGCGCCCCGCCACCGCCGCGGCAAGAACCAGATCTACTGCCCCAATTCGGATAATCGGCCAGGAATTATCCGAAAGCATGGGACGCGACCTTGGCGTGGCGCCCCCGTACAGGCGGACACAACGGAACGAGCGGTCCCGCCCGCCGATCGGACCTCATGATTTCCGGCGCGATGCGGTTTCGAGGATGACGAGGCGCTGGGTGCCCAAAATGTCACAGGCGACGTAGTCGGGGAAGGAACGGTCCCGGAAGGGGTAACCGGAAACGCGGCGGCCCTCATTCGAATTCGCGCACCTCGAGGTTCCAGGAAAGCCGGAACCTCGTCACGGCCCTCCAGGCGATGCGCGCGTCCATGACGAACGCATGCCGCGCCGAGGCCAGCGCGTCGAAACTGCCCGGCCAGTCCACGTTGTTCGTGCATCGGGTTATGCGGGAGCCGTCCAGGGATTCGTCGAACACCTCGCGCAGGGTGGCGCAGAAATACGCGTAGGCGGTGAAGTCCAGGCGCAGCCGGCCCACGTCCGGTGACTCGTCCGTGCCGCCCTCCGCCAGGATGTCCAGGATTTCCATCGGTGACTTCGCCGCGCTGTCTCCGTAGCCGACGTCGTAGAGGGTTTGGTGGAAACCCTCTACCCTGCCCAGGGTCGCACCGCCCAGGGCATGGGCGATGGCACGGGCCTTGCGGGCGAGCTCATCCTGGACGAGCGCGGCGCACAAACTCGCCAGTGTCGACGGAGCCCGGGTGACCTCCTGCATGCCGTCGCCCCCGGCGAGTAGCAGGTAACGGTCTGCCTCGATCCCCTCCTGGATGTGTTCTTCGTCGGTGTCCCGCGCCATGACCAGGGACTGGTCGATGCGCACCAGCTGGCGTGCCGACCGGATCAGGTCGCGGGCGAGCCCGCCTGACATCGCATGGCACAGCGCCACGTACGGCTCGCTCAGTCCGATGACCCGCCTGTACAGGAGCCTGCGGCTTTCCACATAACTGAGCAGGCCGACGCGTACGATCTCGTCGAAGGAGCTGTCGAACGCGTCCCTCAGCGGGATCCCCCTGCGCTCGAAGGCCATGAGGGCGTCATCGGAGACCGAGATCATGAAGTAGACGTGCGGCACGCCGAAAATACCCTTGATCTCGTTGAGGAAGCGCTCGGCCTGGTCGGCGGAGCCGATCTTGTCGAGTTCGTCCACGCCGATGAACACGTTGTCACCGCGGGCGTGGACGAACTCGGCGACGCGGCGGGTGAAGGAGCGAAAATGTTCCACCAGCTCCGGATAGCTGAGCGGCTGCTCATCGTGGGTGACGCTCGCGGACACCTGGCCGTCGACCCCTACGGACAGCTTGAGCCCGCCTGACCAGCCCAGGTTTCGTGACTGCAGGAACCGCACCTTGAGCAGGTGGCGCTTGGCCGCCGCCACGATGCTCGGCGCCGGGCCGTTCGCCACCACCTTCCGCCAGCGGCGGATGCTGCCGGTCAGCCAGTTCGAGAACCGCAGCAGCCCGAACGCGCCGGCAAGAACAGCGACAGCGGTGATCCCCTCCCGCGGCACGCCCAGGAACGCCGAGACCGAGCCCGCCCACGTGAGCAACGCGAAGATCACGATGCCGTACAGGGCGACGCGCCTGGACAGCTCGACCAGTATCCGCCAGACCCTGCGCGCCCAGAAGATTCGACGGAAGAAAACGTACTCCGCACCATGTCGGGAGGACAATCGGGCGATAACGCTGCGGCAGAACGTGGCGAAGAGGTGGAGCACGAAGTCTCGCGCGGCGTAGTCGACGGGCGCGGAGACCATGCAGCGGAGATCTCCCGCGGAGTCGTCGGGCGGGCGGGTCTCCCGGAACCGGCTCCAGTCGAAGCCTCCGCTTCCGGCGTCCGGGCGGGGAGGCCGCGGGGCCGGGCCGCAGTACTGCCGGACGATGGTCGACTTACCCGACCCCCGGGGGCCGGCGATGCCGAGGCTGATGCCAGAGACACCGCCGAGAAGCGCTATGACCTCGTGCACGGTACGCGTGGGCACGTTGTACGTGCTGTCGTGGACATCGCTCAGGCCAGGGCTGCTGGTCACCAGGAAGGCGTGGTCGAACCGGTCGGTGCGCATCGTGTTGATGAGCGTGCGGACCTGGGCGAGCAACTCGACCCCGCTGACGGCGACGATCAGACGGTCGCGGGCGCGTACGAGGTCGGCGTTCATCTCGGAAAAGAGATTCTCTTGGAAGAACCTCCCCTCGGAACGGCGGCTGAGCAGGCTGATCAGCCACATCATCGTGGCCACCAGCAGTGCTGACCCACCCGCCCAGAACAGGATCCATGACCAGTCCCACAGCCACCGGGTCGCGAGGCCACAGACGATCATCGCGGCGCCCGCTGCCGCGATGCCCCGGCCCAGCCAGGTCAGCTCGCCGAATTCGTCGACGCGATGCCGGAGGTCCGTTCCGTCACGGCCGACGTCCTGCCGGTGGACCAGTTCGGCCTGGTACGCGGCGAACTCCCGCGGCGCCAGACTCAAGATCCGCCGCGCGTCGGCCAACAGCATCACCCGCAGCGTGCTTCCCCGCAGACCGAAATCCTCCATGGCGTCTTTTATCTCCGCCCGGGAGAGCACGTGATCCAGCGCCGTCATGTACATGTTGAACAACACGAAGTCTTCGTGCAGGGGATTGCGGTCAACGGCCATGAGTCCTCGCCGAAAGCGTCGGCGAAAGGTCCCGCCGGTCGCGCGTGGCGGGAATGCCGTTGCCGGGTGGGAAGCGCGATGCCGGCCAATCGTAATGGCCTCGGACGATCGTGGACAGTGACCGTCTCGGTGACATGGCCGCCCCTGGCCGGGGCGGAAGCAGATGCGCCGCGACCTCGGCCACCGCGAGCCGTTCGCGGACCACGGGCACGACCCGTGCGGCGTGTTCACGACGAAGATGCCCTGTAAATCTCGATCCACAGGGCTTGACGATCGCCTGTTCCGATGCGGGCCCCGCTGAACCAGCTCGTATCCAGGTGCGTAGCTGGGGGTGTCAGAGGCGTGAACGTCCGTCAGGAGGCCCCGTTGGCCGGTCCCACCGATCGCAGCCGAGCGCACACCGCCGCGCACAGCCCGTCGTACCTCTCGCTCATGCGGGCCGCGCCGGAGCAGCCGGAGCAGGGGGAGGAACTGGTCGACTTCTGCATCCCCTGCAACCCGTACTTCCCCACGCCCGAGGTCTTCGGCGTCCTGGAGCGCAACCTCGGCACGATCCTGAAGTTCTACCCCAGCGACGCCGGCACGATCACCGCCGAGCTCTGCGGGGTGCTGGGCCTCAACCCGCAGACCGTCGTGATGGGCAACGGGTCGACGGAACTGATCACCTGGATCGACCATCTGCTGGTCAGGGAGAGCCTGGCCGTGCCCATCCCCACGTTCGGCCGCTGGACCGACCAGCCGATGGAGACCGGCAAGCGGGTGGACATGTATCCGCTGCCGGAGAACCAGGGGTTCGCGCTGGACGTGGACGCCTTCGTCAACTTCGTCCGGCACCGCGGCTCCCGGGTCGCGGTCATCTGCAACCCGAACAACCCCGACGGGGGCTACCTGCGGCGCCACGAGGTCATCGCCCTGCTCGACAGGCTCGTCGACCTCGACCTGGTCGTGGTGGACGAGTCGTTCATCGACTTCGTCGACGCCGAGCCGTACCCGAGCGTCGCGAACGAGGCCGCCATCCGGCCCAACGTGGTCGTGCTGAAGAGCCTGGGCAAGAACTTCGGGCTGCACGGCATCCGCTTCGGGTACATGGTGGCCAACCCCGCATTGGCGGGCAGGGTGCGGCGCGCCCTGCCCAGGTGGAACCTGAACTCCTTCGCCGAGACCGTGGTCTTCATGATCCGCCAGCACATGTCCGAGTATCTGGACAGCCTCCGGCTGCTCGCCCTGGACCGCGAGTCGATGCGCTACCAGCTGACCCGGGTCCCCGGCCTCACCGTCTTCCCCTCCCAGGGCAACTTCCTGCTGGTACGGCTCCCCGGGGGCAGGGACGGTGCCGCCCTGCGCGACCAGCTGCTCGACGAGCACAACCTCTTCGTCCGCGAGTGCGGCGACAAACTCGGCATGACCAGCCAGTTCATGCGCCTGGCGGTCCGGCCGGAGCGGGACGTGCGGCGCCTGATCAGCGGGCTGTACGCCGTCCTCTACGAGAGCGGGAACAGGTCGCCGAGCTCGGTGCCGCCACCCCTGCCGGCACCGACCCCGACGCCTCTGTACGACCCGCTGCCCGCGTCCCTCTCGACGCACCTGCAGACGCAGACGCTCCTGCAGACGCAGACGCCCCTGTACGAGGGTGACCGCCGCTTCGACATGCTGTCGGCCGTGCCGCCCTCCGGCTGAGACGCCCGAGCCCGGCCGCCGGGGCCCTCGCCGAGGACTGGGGAGCCGACGAAGCCGGCCGAGGGGCTTCTCCGCGCGGACCTGGAAGAACGGTCCGAGACGCGTTGACCGCGTACCCTTCTCGTTGTGGTGGACCGCATACTCTTCTTGTCGTAGTACGTCCTAGTACGTCGCATAAAGGCGGACGGCGGACGGCTCTCAGCGAGGAGGCACCCGTGCCGGACGCGGTATGGATCCTGGGCGGCTACCAGAGTGACTTCGCCCGCAACTGGTCGCGGGCCGGTCAGGGGTTCGCCGAGCTCACCGCGGAGGTCGTGCGCGGCACCCTCGACGACGCCGGTCTCACCGCCTCCGACGTGGACGTCATCCACGTCGGCAACGCCTTCGGCCAGCTCTTCACCGGACAGGGGCAGCTGGGCGGCATGCCCGCCACCGTCGAGCCCGGGCTGTGGGAGGTCCCCTCGGCCAGGCACGAGGCGGCCTGCGCCTCCGGCGGCGTCGCCGCGCTGGCCGCGATGGCCGACATCGAATCCGGGCGCTACGACTGCGCCCTGGTCCTCGGCCTGGAGCTGGAGCGCACCGTGCCCGGCGACCTCGCCGCCGGGCACCTCGGCGCCGCCGCGTGGGTGGGCCACGAGGGGCAGGACGCGAAGTTCGTGTGGCCCCACATGTTCAGCGCCCTCGCCGACGAGTACGACCGGCGCTACGGCCTCGACGACGCCCACCTGCGTGCCGTCGCCGAGCTCAACTTCCGCAACGCCAGGGCCAATCCCAACGCGCAGACGCGCGGGTGGACGTTCACCGAGGCGAGCTTCGCCGCCGACGACGAGGCCAACCCGGTGGTGGAGGGCAGGCTGCGGCGTACGGACTGCAGCCAGATCACCGACGGCGGCGCCGGGGTGGTGCTGGTCGGGGAGCGTTTCCTGTCCCGCCACCCCGCACTCGCGCGCGAGGGCCGCCTCGCCCGGGTGCTCGGCTGGGGGCACCGGACCGTCGGGCTCCCGCTGGCGAGGAAGCTGGAACGCAGCCGCGACGAGCCGTACGTGCTGCCGCACGTGCGCAACGCGGTGCTCGACGCGTTCTCCCGCGCGGGTGTCGGCGGCGTCGACGACCTCGACGGCATCGAGACGCACGACTGCTTCACCATGTCGCAGTACGCCGCGATCGACCACTTCGGCATCACCGGACCCGGTGAGAGCTGGAAGGCCATCGAGAACGGCGACCTGGAGATCGGCGGGCGCATCCCCGTCAACCCGAGCGGCGGTCTCATCGGCGGCGGCCATCCGGTCGGCGCCACCGGGGTCCGGATGCTCCTGGACGCCGCCCTCCAGGTCACCGGCAGGGCCGGTGCCTACCAGGTCGAGGGGGCGCGCCGGTTCGGCACGCTGAACATCGGCGGCAGCACCACCACGACCGTCGGTTTCGTCGTCGGGGCCGAGTAGGCCGAGGCGGAGGGCACCCGCGACGGCGGCCCGCGGGAGACGCGCGTGCTCGCGCGCCCCGCGGACCGTCCCGCCCGGCCTCCCCGGGGCACACCGACGCCGCCGGCCCCGCCCTGGGTGGGTCGGCGACGAGCGGAACCTGCCGATCCCGCGACACGCGCTGCCCGGGAGCCTGTCCCGCGTGGTGACCGGCCCCGCCCCGGCCGGGTGGCGCCGGGGCCGTCGGCCGGCGAGGACATGATCCCAACAAAAATGGAGTGAACTGCAAAAATAGATTGGACTTTATGTTTGGGGTGTGATTAAACTTCCGGCCATGACCGAAGGGCTGCGGGAACGGAAGAAACGGCAGACGCGGCAGCGCATCTCCCAGGTGGCCGTCGGCCTGTTCGTGGAGCGGGGCTTCGAGCACGTCACGATCGCCGAGGTCGCCGCGGCGGCGGAGGTGTCGGCGAACACCGTCTACAACTACTTCCAGGTCAAGGAGGACCTCGTCCTGCCGCCCGACGAGGCGTTCCCGCAGCGGCTCGCCGACATCGTGCGGCACCGGCCGCCCGGTGAGTCCGCCGCGCGGGCGGTGCTGACCCATCTGCGCGACGAGGTGCACCGCCGCGACCGCCGGCTGGGGCTGACCGAGGGGTTCGGCCGCGTCTTCGAGATGATGCGGGCCGCGCCCACGCTCACCGCCCGGTTGGAGGACCTCGGCCGGCAGATGACCGACGCGCTCGCCGCCGTGCTCGCCGAGGAGACCGGAGCCGCTCCGGACGACCCGGCGCCCCGCGTGGTGGCCTGGCAGCTCGGCTGTTTCCACTCGATGGTCTTCGCCGAGATCGGCAGGCGCACCGCGGCGGGGGAACGCCCCGACGCGATCGCCGCGGCCGTGCTGGATCTCCTGGACAGCATCGAGGAACTGCTCGGCGAGCGCGTCCTCGCCTACGCCACCAGATAGGGACCGGCCATGTTCAGAGTGATGATCCGCGGCACGTTCGACGGGCTGGGCGACACCGGCCGCGCCGCCGTCCTCGCGGCGGGCGGCATCGCGTTCACCGAGGCGGGGACCTTCACCCACGACCAGAGCGTCTCGGCGTTCACCTTCCGCTGCCAGGTGCCCGCGGGCCCGGACGACGGCGAGGACGAGGCCGCCCGGGGGGCCGTCGCGGCGCTGGACGCGCACGGCCACCCGTACCGGATCCTGCACGTCGCGGTGACGGACATGCGTCATGTCAAGATTCGCCGGAAAGGCCGGCAGGCGAGCGGCTGAACCGTCCGGCTCCCGCGCGGTCTGGAGGCGGGCGGGAGCCGGTTCCCGCGCGGTCAGGAGGCGGGCGGTGGCGCGCTTCCGTTGTAGAACGGGTTCTCGGGCAATCGCCCGGGCGTGACGAGCAGCCGGATCACCCCGGCCTTCACCTGCCAGGCGTTCCAGACGGTCCAGTCACGCCCGACCCTGTCGGCGGGGAGCGGCTCGAAGGACAGCCCGCCCGTCTTCGCGTCGATCCGGATGAGGCTGAACACCGTGGCCAGGTCGCGTTTGCGCGCCTCGGCCAGGATCTCGTCCACCGGGCGGCCGTCCCTCAGCCGTACTCCGGCGAACATCTCGCCGGGGGCCATGGCCAGGTCGAAGTTCGCGTACTCCTCTCCCTGTCTCGCCTGGCGCCCCAGCCTGACGTCCACCTTGCCGGTGAATCCGGCGGGAATCCGCATCACCATCACGCAACCGGCGTCCCTGCCCGGCTCGCATCTCCCGGGAGCCGTCTCCATCGAGAGGGGGACACCGCCGAACCGGGGACCGGAGGGATCCGGCGGCGCCCCCGCGTCGGGCCCGTCGTCACCCGAGATCATCATTCCCATGATCTCTCCGACGCTGCCCGGCGAGACGGGCACCGGGCGCAGCGTGATGTCCAGGCCGACCGCGCGGAACGCCTCGGTGTACCTGGCGTGGTCGGCGAACGGGTCCTTGATGCGGGCGACGTACTGCTCATCGTCCAGCACGATGTCGACGGCGGAGTTCGCGTAACTCGTGGCGCTCCCGTCACGCAGCAGGCCGGGGCCGGCGACGAGCGCGGCGACGAGCACCCCGGCGGTGAGCGCTCCGGTCACCAGGCGCGGTCTCCACGACCGGCGGTGCGACGGCGAGGCCGCGAGGACCTCGGACCCGGATTCGGACACGATCGACGCCAGCAGTGCCCGCGCCCCCGCGGCGGACGCCTGACCGGCCAGTTCGCCGTCGCGGACGCGGGGCGGCGGGCCCATCCGCTCATCGGTGTTCTTCACGAGGACCTCCACGTCGGGACCCGTGCGGCCCGGCTCATCGGGATGAATTCGATCCCGGCCTCCGCCAGCCCGCGCGAGAAGCGCCGGCGGGCCCGGTGGAGCCGGATGCGTACGGCGTTGCGGGAACGGCCCAGGACGGACGCGATCTCTCCGGCGTCCAGGCCCTCCCAGACCACGAGCGACAACACCTCACGATCGTCGTCGGACAGTTCACGAAAGACCCGTCCGATCGCCCTGAGCTCCATCCCCTCCACGGGCGGCGCGGTGCGGGCGTAGAGATCGGCGACGTCCTCACGCAGCGCCGTCTGGTGGGCGTGACGGCGGATCAGGCCCCGGCGGTGGTTGGCGAGGACGTTGCGCGCCACGCCGTACAGCCACAGCCTCGCCTGGTCGCCGGGTGGCAGGTCGTCCACCCGGCGCCACGCGATCTCGAACGTCTCGGCCACCACGTCGGCCGCGTCCTCCGGGGAGTCGCAGCGGCGCGTCGCGTAGCCGAGGATCCGTTCGTACGTGTCGAGATAGACCTGCTCGAACCGGGCTCTTCGGTCGTCAGGCACGGGCGGTTCCCATGGCAGGAGGCCTCCTCTGGTGGGGGTCGTGGACACCCATCCATGTCGAAGGCGCCGCCATCATTTCTCCCAGATCCAGAAATTTCTGGAAACGCCGCTCAGCCGGTGGCCGGTGCCCGGCCGATGCCCGCCTCGACGCGCTCGACGGCGATCATCGCGCCGAAGGCGAGCAGGTGCAGCAGGCAGTGGTCGCTGTACCGGTCGGCACGCCAGCGGGCGACGTCGTCCTCGGTGATCCGGTCCGGCGCCAGTGCCGCGAGGATCGCCAGGGTCGCCCCGGCGCGGTCGCCGGGGGACAGCGCGCCGAGTGAGGTGGCGGGCCATCCGTCGCCGGCGGGGAGACGGCCGCCGAGGTGACGGCCGACGGTGTCGCGTACCGCCGCGCGGGCGTCCTCGGACAGCAGGAACCCGCCCTTGGCCGCCGAGTCCCGCAGTGCCGCGTACGCGGGCCCGACGGTGCTCTCCCCCGCCCAGGCGGGTGCGGGCCCGGCCTCGCCGTCCTTGAGCAGGAGAAGGCCGTCGCCGGAGCGGCGCCGCTCGACGGCGCGGGCGATCGGCGCGCCCTCGAAGGGGCGTGCGGTGTCCGACTCCCGCATGCCGCCGGGAAGCAGGTGTTCCGCGAGCAGTATCAGGACCATGCGGTTGACGAAGTGCAGCGCCAGCGCGGTCCCGATGTACTCCGGGACGAGCGCCTCGGGGACGGGCGGCGCCCCGGGGGCCGGTGAGCCCGGGGTGCCGGTGGACCTCGCCCACCGGACGACGGCCGCGGCGTCCTCGTCCGCCGGGTCGTCGCCGCGACGGAGCGCCTGCGCGATGTCGCCTCCCCCGGCCAGCTCCAGAAAGGCCAGATGCCCGGCGATGTCGTACTCACAGCGGTTGACCTGGGAGACGGAGACCGCGACGGCCTCCTTGTGCCGGCGGGGAACGGACCCGGCCAGCAGCGACTCGCGCAGCAGAGCCCAGCCGGGGGCGAGCAGTTCGGGGGCGGGGGACATCATCATGACCGCCGGGCCGATGCTGCTGAACTCGGCGTCGACCTGGTCGTAGACGGCGGCGACCTGCCCGGTGGCGTTCTCGGGCGGCACCGGGGTGATGTGGCGGAAGAGTGAGGGCATCGAACGGTCCTTTCGCTGACGGTCGCGCCGCCGGAGGGCGTGCCCGGGCACACCGGGTCGGGGCGGGCCAGGACGGTCCCCCGAACGAGCGCGGGCTGCGATCGTCGCCCCCGCGACGGCCCGAGGTCGTGGTGCCCGGGAAGGTTCTTTCCGGTACGCCGCGAGAAGTAGGGGAGCTTTCGGGTACGCCGCGAGGAGCAGGGGAGCTTTCGGCTACGCCGCGAGGAGCAGGGGAGGCGGCGGAACCGCCGCACCGGGATCAGCGGAACCACCGCACCGGGATCGACGGCCGGGTCCGGCCTTGCGGTGACGCCGTGGACGGGGCCGCCCGGGAACCGGGGACGCCTTCGAGGCCGCGGGGGAGTGCGGCGGGTTCCCGCGGTGGCGGTGCCGCGCGAGGAAAGCACCCCGTCCCTCCCGCCGGCGCGCTGAGCGTGGCGGACGGGATGATCACCGATTGGCTGGAATACTACGACCGGGCCACCTCGCGGCGCGGGGCGGTTCCCGGTACGGACTTCGCGACATGGCGGCCCCCGCTCCGCAGGACTCGGGGACACCCGGTTCCGCGACGCCGGACTCCGGGACGCCGGGCTCCGAGGTGTCAGGGCCGGGCCCGCCCGGTCGTCGTTCGTCCGGGTCCGGCTCGTGGGGGGCCGGACCCGGCGGGCCGGCGGCGGCTCCCCGGGAGCCGCCGTGACCGGCGAGGGCGTGACCCCCCTCCTTCCCGGGCGGGCCGCGGGCCACCGGAGACCTTTTTCGGGTGCTCGTCGTCGACGGGTTTTCCGCGCGACGCGGCCAGGAGTGCGGGCGGGGAGATGCTCGCCGTTCCCGGCCGGAGCGCTGAGCGAACGCCCCGGACCGTGGTCGGGAAATCGCACTCGGTATCCGTCGTGTACTTTCTCGCGTAATGTGCGAGGTATTGCATACTTCGTGTCACCGCATACTTACCGAGCGCAGAAATCGTCAATTGCGCGAAATCCGGCCGCACGCGCGGCAATCAATGGCCGCGTCCTCTTCGCCGCCGGCCGCATTCGTGAACCGCCGTCCGCCCTGGCGTGAGTGGAGCGGTCCCATTCCGGGGAAAATCCGCCAGGACTCCGGAGAACTCCAGGTGGGAGTGGCCGGAAGCGGGCGTCGCGATCCTCCCGGGCGGGTTCTCGGCGTGTCCGGACGTCGCGGTCCGCGCCCGCGGCGTTCCGCGGACGAGGGAATCCAGGGGGCGCCCGGCTGATGTGAAATATCTTCGGATCCGTTTCGTGAAGAATCTTCAGATGAAATCCATGCCGATAGGCTGATTCCTGACCCATAATCGCCGTCAAGAACATGGGGATCGCGAAAAAAAGGAGCGCTGCGTTGCACGGCAGAACCTCTCCGCTGTTCATCGGCCGGAAGCGGGAACTCGACTTCCTCGGAGAGGCGTGGGACGAGGCCAGACGCCGCGACGCGCGGATCGTGGGGGTCCGGGGGACGTCGGGAATCGGCAAGACCGAGCTGGTCGAGCGCTTCCTGCGTACCGTGCCCGGCGTGCGGACCGTCCGCGCCTTCGGTGACGAGGAGGCGCTCGCCCATCCCTGGGGGGTGCTGGAACAGATCGCCGAGCAGCTGCCGACCCCGACGCTCGCCAGGACGCTGTCGGGCCAGTCCGAGGCGGCCTTCGTCGGGCAGGCCCTCGCGGCGGAGTTCGCCGCCGCGGACGCATTGATCGTGGTCGTCGACGACGCGCACTGCGGCGACAGGCAGTCGATGGCCGCGCTCCGCCTGGCGGCCCGGCGCCTGCGCAACGCCCAGGTCATGCTCCTGGTCGTGCACCAGGCCCCCGGATACGCGACGGGAGCCGCGCCGGACGCTCCCCGCCTGGAACTCCACGAGGGATGGGAACGGATCTTCGACTCGGCGCAGGGGCGCCTGCTCCAGGTCGAGGGGCTCCCCGCCGACGATCTCGTGAGGCTCGCCGTCGCCACCGGCCACGACGGTCTCACCCCCTCCGGCGCCAGGAGGCTGCACGAGCACACCGACGGCAACGTGCTGCACTCGGTCCTCCTGCTGGACCAGGTGGAGATGCACTCGATCAACTTCGGCAACGGCCCGCTGCCCGCCCCCCGCGGCATGACGCAGGCCGTCGTGGCGCGGCTGGCGTCGTGCCACCGCCGTACCCGCGAGGTCGTCGGCGCGGCGGCGGTGCTCGGCCGCCGCTTCGGCCTGGCCGACCTGCGCGCGCTCTCCGGCGTCGCCGACACCACGACACCCCTGGAGGAGGCCGCCGACGCCGGGCTGGTCAAGGAGATCCCCGGGACGGCGGGGCAGGAGTTCGCGTTCACCACCCTGCTCGTCTGGGACCGCATCTACTACGACTCCGGCGTCGAGCGCCGCCGTGCCCTGCACCGCAGCGCCGCCCTGCTCGGCGGGCCCGGCGCGCTGTGGCACGGGATCGCGGCGTCCGGCGGCGGCACGGACGGTGAGCTCGCCGCGCTGGCGCAGGAGGAGGCCCGGTCCCTGCTGTCGCGCGGCAGGCTCCCCCTGGCGGCGGTGTACGCCCGCCATGCCGCGGAGCTGACCCCGCCGGGACCGGACAGGGCGGCCCGCCTGCTGACGGCCGTGGAGACCCTGCTGGTCTCCGGTGACGCCACCGTCGCCCGGCGCTACGAGAGCGAGATCCTCGCGACGCCGCGAGGCCCCTGGCGCGACTACGTGGCCGGTTACCAGGCCCTGATCTCCGGGCGCGTCGCGGAGGCCAAGCTGCTGCTGGTCCAGGCGCTGGGCGCCGCCGGGCGCGACAGGACGGAGAGCCCGCACGCGCCCGCGGACCTGCGGGCGCGCATCGCGGCCCAGCTCGCGATCATCGGGGTGGTCGAACTCTCCTACCCCGAGATGGTCGAGTACGGCACGGCGGCCGTCGCGGCGGGCAGCCACGAGCCGTGGGTGCGCGCGTTCGCCTGGTTCGCCCAGTCCGTGGGCTGGACCCTGGCCGGACGGGCGGAGGAGGCGCTGGCGTCCCTGGCGGACGCCGACCTTCCGGGTTCGGTGGCCGGGCTGGACGGGCTGGTGGCCCGCGGGATGATCCGGCTGTGGACCGACGACCTGGAGGGCGCGTCCGCCGACCTGCGCGAGAGCGTCGCGCGGGCCACGCGTGGGGAGGCGCTGCGGGTCGGCCAGGCGCTGGGCTTCCTGGGCGAGGTCGAGTACCGGCGGGGCAGGCTCGACGACGCCGTCCAGTTCACCCGGCTCGCCGTCGGCGACGCCGAGGAGAACGAGCGGGTCTGGGACTACGCGATCCTGCACTCCCTGGCGTGCTTCCCCCGCGCGGCCCGGGGTGAGTGGGACCGGGCGCGCGAGCACGCCCGCCAGGCCGCGGAGTGGGCGCCGATCGTCGAGAGCAGGGCGAGCCTCGCCTACGCGGCGGGCGCGCGCGCGGCCGTCGCCCAGGCCCAGGGCGACGTCCAGCGGCTGCTCAGCGCGGCCGAGGCCATCGAGCTGCACTACGACTCCCTGGAGCCGGGCACCCACCTGTTCGGCCCGATCGGCGCCGACGCCCTCTCCCAGCTCGGCCGGGCCGACGAGGCGGAGGCCGCGCTGGGCCTCTTCAGCGACCGGGCCGCGTCGAGCGGGCGCCGCTCGGCCCTGATGTCCATCGCCAGGGTGCGGGGTCAGATCGCCGCCGTCCGGGGCGACCACGCGGGCGCCGTACGGGAGTGCGAGGAGGCCCTCTCCCTGGCCCGGGGGGTGGGCCTGCCGATCGAGGCCGGCAGGATCGACCTGGTGATGACGCGCTCCCAGCACGCCCGGGGCCGCCACGCCGAGGCGGAACGGCTGCTGAGGCGGGCGCTGGTCGCCTTCAACCGTACCGGCGCCGCGGCCTACGCCGCCCTCGCCCTGAAGACGGCCGGGGAGCTCAGGCTTTCCGTGGACGGCCCCAACGCCGCCTTCAGCAGTCTCACCGGGGCCGAGCGGGAGGTCGTGGCGATGGTCTGCGAGGGCATGACCACCCGTCAGATCGCGCAGAAGCGCTCGGTGGCGATCAGCACCGTGGAGACGCAGCTGAACCGCATCTACGCGAAGCTGAACGTCACCAACCGGGTCGAGCTCCGCGCGGTCCTGTCCGACCCCGACGAATAACCCGACGAACAAGGCGAACGGCCGGCATCCGGCTCGAGCGGCACGGCGCCGCGGCCACGCCGCCGTACGGGAAAGGTGCATGTCGAGGTTTGTCATGCCATCCGTAGGGGTGGTACCTGGACGCTTTCCCGGTCTCCGGCCGCTACCGTGAGCGACTGCCAGAGCGCCGGGAGAGCGGCGCCGCCGACAGGAGGCCGGAATGCGGTTGACCATCGACGTCCAGAGGACCGCCACCGGTCACATCGCCGGGACGGTCGAATCCGATGACTCCGCGCCGCCCGTCCCCTTCCACGGTGTCATCGAGCTGGTCACCCTCCTGGAAACCCACCTGGACGGATGATCGCGCGAGAGGGCGCCGCGTGCCCACCGGCGCCGGCGGCAGTCGTCCACGGAGTGTCACGCCAGGGGGGAGAGCATCAGATGGACACCACGTCCCACCTCGGGAGGGAACACCGTCGCCGGCCGGCGACGGGCCGGGCGTACCACCGGCCGCCGGTCGTGACGGTCCAGCGGGCCGTAAAGGCCGCAGAGGACGTGAAGGCCGCAGAGGCCGCAAGAACCACGCCGGGTAGGCGGGGAGCGCCGGTCGTGCGGGCCGGGCGGAACGGCCGCGCGGGATCGGCCGGGGCCGCCACGTGAACGCCACCATGACGGTCTTCGTGCCGCCGACCGAGAACGGCCACGACCTGCTGGACAACTGGATACGGCCGATCTGCGCGAGGCTGGGGGTCCGCCTGGCGGTCGCCCTTCCCGGTGCCGGCCAGACCACCGCGCTCGCGGCGCAGCGGGCGTCGACCTTCGTCGTGTGGGACTGCTCGGTCGAGGGGCCCGAGGATGTCTACGCGGCCTTCAACATGCGCGCCAAACTCGACCCCGGCAGCATCATCCTCAGCCGCACCCCGCTGCCCCGCAACGTGCTGACCCGCGCCGGCCACGCCCCCGTGCACGGCGAGACCCTGGGCAACCCGGAACTGGGCGAGTGGCTGGAACGGCGCCTGCGCCGCGTGCTGGGCACGGTCCGCACGCCCGCGCCGCGCCTGCCCGCGCCCCGGGAGCACTACTGGATGTTCGACGACCCGGCCGACTACTTCCTCAGCTTCCACGGCGACCACCGGCAGGAGGCGGCGGAGTGGCGCGCGGGCTTCGAGAAGGCGCACTCGGTCACCGTGCGGATGGTGCCGCCCCGCGAGTACTCCTACCCGGCCGAGGTGGTCACCCGGCAGCAGATGTGGGAGGGCGTGGCGCGGCTGATGTACGAGATCATCGCGACGGGGAGGGCCATCGTCCATCCCTCGCCGGACTACTTCTCGTCGTTCTGGACGGTGAGCGAGCTGCTGGCCACGCTGTGGCTGCTGCCGCGCGGTTCCACACCGCCCATGATCACCTCCGCGTACGCCGCCCGGCCCTCGGGCGGCATCCGGCGGCTGGAGCACCTCACCGCCCGTGCCGTCCTGGGCGTCCCCCTGCTGGGCGACGCCCACGCCGACCGCTTCGCCAGGCTCATCAACAACTCCGACCCGATCACCACCGCCCCGCGGGTCCGCAGGCCTCCGGAGGGCGGGGGAGAGGCCGTCGTCGAGACGGTGAAGCAGGTCGGCCGGCACGATCCCGAACTGGCGGCCTCACGGTTCTGGGACGAGATGCGGGTGCCCTGCCCGGTCTGCGC
The DNA here is from genome assembly GCF_040639575.1 of Streptosporangium sp. NPDC023825. NCBI lineage: Bacteria > Bacillati > Actinomycetota > Actinomycetes > Streptosporangiales > Streptosporangiaceae > Streptosporangium > Streptosporangium sp. NPDC023825. Next base: position 85,888 of record NZ_JBFAAE010000012.1, read on the forward strand.
ACCCCGGGGCGGGGCCGCCGCGAAAGTCGACTGGGGACGGCACATGGACCTGTCGTGGGACGAGCGGGGGGTGGACCACTACGGCTACTTCACCGCGCGGCGCGAGGACCTCGGCGCCGGAGGAATCCGCTGCCCCGGATGCCGTACCCACCTCAGGCTCGTCAACGAGCACGGTGTCCGCACGCTCTGGACACCGCTCTCCGAGGGGGAACCCGAACGGGACCGGCCGGTCATCCAGCGCGATCCCGTCTGGCAGGTGCTGCCGGACGGCCCGCAGGGCGCCGAACCGGCTTCCAGGGGGAAGGACGCGGGCACCGTGCTCGGCCTCCGGGACAGGGGGTTCACCACCGGGACGAGGTGGGCGTCGGCGCGCAGTTTCGTCTGACCGTGCGGGGCCCGCTTCGGGTCTCGTCACCCCGCGAACGGGAGCGTTCCAAAACATCAGGCGGCCTGGTCGTCGTCCGCGACGGGACCAGGTCGGCGAGTGCCGGTGAGAGTTCGTCGAGAGTCCGGTGAGAGAAGGGGAGAGGGATCCCGTTGACACCGCTCAAGCAGAGTTCCCGCGCCCGAGGCGAACGGATGAACGCCACCCCTTTCCGGTCCGCGGGCCGGGGCACCGGGGTGGAGCCCCGGTGAGGGCGGGGACGGGTGGGGGAGCCGCTCGGTCCTCCCGGGAGCCGCGCGGGAAACCTGCGGGAGAGCCGGGCCGGGATCTGGATTCCGGCCGCGTCGCCGGATCCGCCGGTGTCGCCGGTGTCGCCGGTGTCCCCGGTGTCGCCGGTGTCCCCGGCGGGGCCGCGGACCGCGAGCGCCGCCTGGCCCTGTCGCTGAGCCGTCGCTCCGGCGAGCTCGCGGCCGCCGGACGCCACGAGGAGGCGCTCGCCGCGAGTGAGGAGGCGCTGGAGATCACGCGGCGGCTGGCCGGGGACGACCGCGACACCTACCTCCCCGATCTGGCCCTGTGCCTGGCCGGCGCGGCGATGCGGTACGTCCGGCTGGGCCGCAGGCACGACGCGGTCGACGTGGGGCGCGAGGCGGTGGCCGTCAGGCGCGAGCTGGTGGAGACGCGTTCCGACGAGTACCTGCCCCACCTGGCGGGCTCGCTGAACGGCCTCGCCTGCGACCTGGGCCGGATCGGCATGCCGGAGGCCGCTTTGGACGCCGCCCGCGAGGCGGTCGGCATCTACGAGCGGCTCGCCGTCCGGAGCCCGGCGGCACACGAGCCGAGCCTCGCGATGGCGCTGCACACACTGGCCCAGCGGACGGCGTCGCTGGGGCGGCTGGAGGACGCCGTGCTCCACAGCGCGAGAGCCGTCTCGATCCGGCGGCGGCTCGCCACGGAGAACCCGCCCGCCTACTCGGGGGCCTTCGCCACCGCGCTGCACGGCCTCGGCTGGCAGCTGGCCGCGCTGGGACGCCGCGAGGAGGCCATCGCCGCCTACGCCGAGTCGGTCACGATCCGCCACCGGCTGGCCCGCTCGGAGGACGCCCGGGCCGCCGACCACGACTACCTGGCCGCCGTGGCGGGGGAGTGGGCGGACCTCCTCATGGACGCCGGGCGCCTCCCGGCGGCCATGGAGCCACTGGAAATCGCCAGAACGGCCTTCCTGCACGCCGGTGACACCGAACGGGCGGGCCGCCTGGCCGCCCTGATGGAACGTGCCGGAAGCAGCCGCGTCTGAGCTTCCGCCTCCCGTACGGGAACGTCGACTTCGGTTCCCGTACGGGGCGTGGAGGTGATGACGAGATCCGCGTCTCGCGCGGGAGGAGGGGACTCGCGCGGGCCGGGGCCCGCGTGCGGGAGGGGAGACCCGCACGCGGGCCATGAGCAGGCGCGCGGTCTCGGCCGGCGATCGGGGTTCGTGACCCCGGCCCGGGTGACCCCTCCATCACCCAGGCCGGGGTCCTACCCGGCGGTGGGCCGGGTGCTCTGGCGGGCGCGGGCGTGAGTGCGGTCGCGAGCAGGATCGCGGGTGCGGTCGCGCGCCGGGAGCGCCCTCGTCACGCGAAGCATCCGCCCACGCCCAGTCGCGCGCCCCGGTTGAAGGCGCCCAGGCGTTGCGCGGCGGTGCCGTGGTCGCTGACGTCGGTCCAGGGGGTGTCGTCGGCGTGCGCCCGCAGGGCCGCCGAGATCTCCTGGGTGTCACCGGCCTCGAAGTACAGGACGCCGTCCTCGGCGGCTCCGAAGAGCGCCGCTCCGGCGAGGCAGTCGGCCTGGAGCTCGAGCTGCCGGGACAGCAGCCTCTCGGGGATGCGGGCCTGGACGGCATGGCTCCACTCGTGCGCGATGATCAGATATACCCAGGCGTCCCCCTGCTGGTATCCCATTCGCATGAGGTCGACGTCCCACGCGACGAAGTCGTAGGGCGGCCAGCAGTACAGGGCGTTGTCATCGGGAAGGGGATATCCCTGGCATGTCGGCGCGTTGCCCCACGCGCCGTCGTACGCGCCGAGAACGCGCGGGGGTGAATACCTGCCGGGGAAGAACTCCGACCAGTGCGTCGCCCAGAACCGGTTGACGGTGTATTGGGCACTGCGAATGTCCTCGTTGATGTCGTCGAGGCTCCTCGCGGCGGCGGGTCTCACCGGGGAGTTCCCGCTCGTCGTGGCGGCCGCGGTGCCTGTGGGGACCGCGATCAGCATGCCGATGAGCAGCGCGACGAGTGCGAGACGAGTGGTTCTCCGTCGTGAAGCGGCCATGGGCTTCTCCCCTGTCGCTGGCGGCCACATACCGGATGCAATGGTCTATCGCAGGGTTTTTTCGCAGAGCACGGTTACCTTATGGGGAAAGGTAATACGAGAGAAGCGCTATCGCGAGATCGTATGGAATATCGAGTTAATTCGCCGTTGGATTCGGGGGATTAGAGGCGCGTCGTAAATCGGCGCGAAGCGGGAACGGTCACCGGAGGGTTCTCCGGCGCCGGCGACGCCCACGATTCCCGGGCGGGGACGCTCGATCCCCCCGGCGGGGACGGCGGCCCGGGATCGGGTACTCCGGGAAACCCGGTGAGGGGTCGTGCGGTGTATCGACCACGAGCGTTGTTGACAACGGACAAGCGCAGGCGTGTCTCTCCGCCTCACCGCGATTGGCGCGACCCATAGCCGATGCCGGCGCCCGTCGTCAGCGGCCCTCAGGCGGTCGTGCTCTGCATCTGGGGTTCTGCTTGTGTGCGCTGGCTGGCTGCGATCGTGCATGCGACGCGTACGAGGGCGGCGACGGCCGGTGAGCGGGCGTCCTGGGGCCACGCGATGGCCAGTGTGCAGTCCGGCAGGTCGCTGACCGGCCGGTAGGCGACCCCGGGGCGCGGGTTGCGTCGGGTGACCGAGGCAGGTGCGAAGAACACGATGCTGCCCGTTTCGACGAGGTTGAAGATCTCCGACAAGTTGGAGGCCGGCCTTGTCGCCCCGGGCCGGCGCGGCGCGGCGCGGCCGGCGTCGGCCGGCGCACCGCTGAGGAGGTTCCGGCCGGCCAGGTCCGCCAGGCACAGCTGGGTCCTGGCGGCCAGCGGGTCGGTGGCGGCCATGGCGACCAGGACCGGCTCGGTGATCAGCGGCTCGCTGTCCAGCCCGCGGTCGTCCATGGGGCAGAGCACGAGTGCCACGTCGGCCAAGCCGTCGCGCAGTGCCTTGGGCTGATCGCCGAACCCTCCGAGGATCAGTTCGGGGGGCAGGGCGGCGGGGTCGGTGCTGTAGGCGTCCAGGATCTGCGGCAGCAGGCCACCGTCGATGTCGGCCTTGAGTGCGATGCGCAGCCGGGGCGAGGTGCTGCCTGCGTGCCGAGCACGGTGAGCGGCGGCGGTGATCGCCTCCAGGGCGGTTCTGGCGTCGCGCAGCAGGACCTCTCCGGCGTCAGTGAGCTTCACCTGCCGGGTGGTCCGCTCGAACAGCGTCACACCGAGCTGCCGTTCCAGGTGCCGGATCGTTCGGGACAGCGGGGGCTGCGCCGTGCCCAGCCGGGCGGCGGCGCGCCCGAAGTGCAGTTCCTCCGCGACCGCGACAAAGCAGCGGAGCTGCCGCACTTCCAGATCATTCATACCCTCAGGATATCAATCGCGATCAAGTTGATCCTTCACCTGCAACGTTGCTCCGGGTTCACTCGAAAGCAACCGCCCGGCGCCCCTTGGGTTCGCCGCCGACCGCCACGCATGGAGACACTCATGATCGTCATTACTACGCCGACCGGTGACATCGGCCGACAGGTCCTGGACCGCGTCCTGGACAGCGGTGAGCCGGTCCGGGTGATCGTCCGCGACCCCTCCCGCCTCCCGGAGCACGTGCGCACGCAGGTTGAGACGGTGGAGGGCTCCCACGCCGACGCGGACACGATCGCGAAGGCACTGGAGGGCGCTGACCGGCTGTTCTGGCTCGTGCCCCCGGCCGGTTTCCGTGACGCCGGCCCCGCCAGGCGCTACTACCTGGACTTCGCCCGGGCCGTAGCCCGGGAGGCCGCGAGCCGGGGCGTACGGATGGTGCACGTCACCTCCCTGGGCCACGGCTACCAGGACGAGGCCGGACTCCTGTCGGCCGCGCTCGAGATGGACGAGCTGATCGCGAGCACCGGCGTGCAGTCCCGGGCCCTGGCACTGCCGTTCTTCATGGAGAACCTGCTCCGTCAGACCCAGCCGATCACAGAGCAGGGGGTGTTCTCCATGGCGAACACCGCGGACCAGCCGCTGCTGGCCGTCGCCACCCGGGACGTGGCTGCCACGGCGGCAGCGCTCCTGCTGGACACCGCCTGGAGCGGACAGGCCCGCGTTCCACTGGTCAGCCCCGACAGCCTGACCCCCGACGCCATGGCCGAGATCATCTCCGCGACCCTGGGCCGTACGGTGCGCTACCAGCAGGTCCCGCTCGCGGACTTCCAGGCCCGCATGGTGCAGCACGGCGCGAGCCCGGCGCTGGCCCAGGACATGGCCGACATGGTCAACGCGCAGAACAACGGAATCTACGACGCCGAACCCCGCGACCCAGCCTCCGTCACCGCCACCGATTTCCGCCAGTGGTGCCAGGGCATCTTGAAGCCGGCCGTCCAGTCCTGATCAGCGCGCCGGCCGGTGCCAGGCACAGCCGTCCGATCCGGCACCGAAGGAAGCGGCCCCGCACTTCGGCATCGGGCGATGCCGCCCTTCGAAATGATCAATAGAGATCGCGCCGCGAACGGGATGCTCGGCAGATCGTCCCGTTCGCGGTCTTGCTCTCTAAATCCAAACACCCCCAGAGGCGCGGGTGTCCCACCCCGATGCACGGTTGATCCACACCTGCGGATATCACCGATGCCACACCGCACTCGATGGTCAACCGCCTGTCGGTCGCGTCAACAACCCCGCGGGTCAATACAGCTGGGCCGCCGGGGGAGCGGAGCTCTCGCGGACGACGAGGTCGGTGGAGAGCTCGACCCGGCGGGGCTCGGGTGACTCGCCGCGGGAGATGCCCAGGGCCATCCGGGTGGCGAGGAAGGCCATCTCCTCCAGGGGCTGGCGGACCGTGGTGAGCGGCGGCCAGGCGGACCTGGACAGGGGCAGGTCGTCGAAGCCGACGACGCTCAGGTCGTCGGGGACGCGCAGCCCGCGCTGCCTGGCCGCCTCGAAGACGCCGAAGGCCTGCAGGTCGCTGCCGGCGAAGATGGCGGTGGGCCGGTCGGGCAGCGAGAGCAGGGTGTGGCCGTGGTCGTGGCCGGAGCCGACGAGGAAGTCGCCGTGCAGGATCAGCGCGGGGTCCACCTTCACCCCCGCCGTCTCCAGCGCGGCCCGGTAGCCGTCGATGCGGGCGCGGCTGCACAGCACGTCGGACGGGCCGCCGATCATGCCGATCCTGCGGTGGCCGAGCTCCAGGAGGTGCCGGGTGGCGGTCAGGCCGCCCTGCCAGTTGGTCGCGCCCACCGAGGCCACGCCGGGGGCCGGCTCGCCCTCCGGGTCGACGACCACGAAGGGGATCGAGCGGGAGTTGAGCCGGTCGTACCGCTGTGCGGAGAGCCGGGAGCCGACGATGATCACACCGTCGGTGCGGCGGGCGGCCAGCCGGTCGAGCCAGTCGCGGCCGGGGCCCGCGTGGGTGTGCAGGACGGAGATCACGATGCTGGCCGCGGCCTCCGCGGCGGCCTTCTCCGCCCCGCGGATGAGCTCCATCGCCCACGGGCTCTCCAGCTCGGCGAAGATCAGGTCGATCAGGCCCGCCGGACCGTCGGTGCCGGTCGTGCGCCGGATGTAACCGTGCTCGCGCAGGAGCCGCTCGACCCGCCTGCGGGTCTCCGGCGACACCTCGGCCCTGCCGTTGATCACCTTGGAGACCGTGGGGGCGGAGACACCCGCCTCCTCGGCGATACGGGCGATCGTCACCCGGGGCTTACCTGGCATGACCGGCAGCATATCCGAAACCTTTCGGGGTGTGGCCGGTGGCCTGGGAATACGCCTCCCATCCTCACCGTGGGGCTCTCGCACGGTGCACCGGCCGCGCTTGAGCGTTTTCTCCGCGTCATGGCTGGAAAATTTTTACGATCGACAGAAATGTTCACTGGCTCGCGTCGCGGTTATGAGCGCCACGCTCCGGGGGACCATGCGGGAGTGCCCGCCGGGACGCCGTTCGCGTCCCGGCGCCGCGTGAACCCGTACGGCCCGGGGCGGGCGCCGCGTCAACGCCGGGTCAGGCCGGCGGTGCCGCCGGACTCCCGCAGGGCGGTGAGGAGGGCGAGCGGCGTCGCGGCCGCCCACGCCTGGGGAGAGGACGAGTGCGGGTAGGGCACCGGGTCCGGATGCTCGTCGCGCCCGTACCCGGCCATGACCTCCGGCAGCCGCCAGCCGTGCCCGGCCGCAGCCCGTACCAGGCCGTGGGCGACGGTCCTGGCCTCCTCGGCGAGCCCGCGGCGCGCCAGGCCGAGCACGATGAGGGCGTTGTCGTGCGGCCAGATGCTGCCCAGGTGGTAGGAGAGCGGGTGGTAGGGAACCTGGCCCGCGGCGAGCGTGCGGATGCCGAAGCCGGAGAAGAAGTCCGGCCGCAGCAGCCGCCGGCCCACCGCCCGCTCCTCCTCCGGGGACAGGATGCCGGACCACAGCAGGTGCCCGGCGTCCGAGGCGAGCGTGTCGACCCGCCGGTCCCCGCCGTCCAGGGCGAGCGCGGGGAAGGCGTGCTCGGGCATCCAGAAGTCGCGGCGGAACCGGTCCCGCAGGTCGGCGGCGGCCTCCTCCAGGAAACCGGCCCAGCTCGGGTCGCCCCACACCGTGCGGGCGAGCCGGGCCGTGCGGACCAGGGCGTCGTAGGCGTACCCCTGGACCTCGCAGACCGCCAGGGCGCCCTCGGCCCGCGCGCCGTCGGAGAAGCGGATGGCGTCGGCGGAGTCCTTCCAGTTCTGGTTGACCAGGCCGCCGCCCGCCGCGTCGGAGGTGTAGCGGAGGTACCCGTTCCCGCCGAGGCCGCCGTCGCGGAACATCCACTCCACCGCCGCGCGCGCCTGCGGTTCGAGGCGCCGGGCCAGCGCCGGGTCGCCGGTGGCCGCGGCGTGGGACTCCAGCAGCACCAGGAAGAGCGGGGTGGCGTCGACGCTCCCGTAGTAGCGGCCGTAGGGGACCTGCCGGAAGTGCGCGAGCTCGCCGTGCCGCACCTCGTGCACGATCCTGCCCGGCTGCTCCAGGCGGGAGGGGTCGTTCCGCGTCCCCTGGACGGCGGCGAGCGCGAGCAGGGTGTCGGCGGCCAGCGCGGGCCGGTAGGGCAGGGCGAAGAGCGAGGTCAGCAGGGAGTCGCGGCCGAACAAACTGAGGAACCAGGGGACGCCGGCCGCGGGCACCCGCAGTGCCTCGCCGCCGGGGCCCGAGACGGGGACGCGCAGCCGGGCCAGGTCGGCCAGCCCCTGCTCGCAGGCCCGGGCCAGTTCCTCCCAGGAGGTGAGGTCGCGGGGGCGGGGCCGCGCGCCGGCGAACGCGCCGGTGTCGGCCTCCAGCCGTTCCCGCACGGTGCCGGGGGAACCGGGTGGGGACGGTTCCCCCGTACCGTGCGGGACGGCCAGGACGGTGAGCCGCAGATCCGCCGCGCCGTGGGCGGGCAGCTCGAACCGCCAGCTCAGGACGCGGGCGGTACCCTCGCCGTCGGCGGGGCGGGTCCGGTGCGGCGGCGGCGAGGCGGTGACGGTGGTCCGCGAGGACCAGCTCTCACCGCGCCGGTAGTGGAAGGCGACCCCGTCCGGCGTGTCGTGCGCGGTGCGGCGCGCGCCGGGTTTGTCGTACACGCGGTGGTCGGCGCGCAGCTCGAACTGGTCGGCGAAGTCGGCGTCCACGTTAAGTTCGAGCTCCACGACGGCGGGTTCGCCACTGTTGCTCACCAGCCGGACGTGTTCGGTGAGGGCGCCCTCGGCCACCGCCTGCCGCCGGAAGACGGTGTAGGCGGGAGGGTGGTCGCGCGTGCCGGCCGGGGTGAGCACGCAGCCGTCGCCGGAGGAGGTCAGCAGGGTCGGCAGGGTCGGCGGGGTCGGCGGGGTCGGCGGGGTCGGCAGGGTCAGCGGGGTCGGCAGGGTCGGCAGGGCCGACGGGGCCGGCAGGGCCGGCGGGGCCGGCGCGTTCGGCGCCGCGCCGGCCGCGGTCAGCAGCCACCGGCTCAGGTGCCGGGCGTCCCTGACGAACAGCCCGTCCGTCGCGGTGCCCCGGGTGCCGTGGACGTCCCCGTGGGAGGTCACGGCGGCGAAGGTACCGCTGTTGACCAGCACGCGGCCGGCGCTCATCGGGCGGAGCCCGCCCCGCCGGGCGGGGCGTCCTCGGGCGCGTCGCCGGACCCGCCGTCCTCGGAGGCGTGGAGCAGGTCCAGGGCCAGGGCGGCGGTCCAGCTGAAGCGCCGGACGCCGCGCCCCTCCCCGGTGTACGGCTCCAGATACTCGGCGAACCCCGTGCTGTGGGCCGCGTCCAGGACCTGCGCGCGCAGCCGCCCCGCCGCCCGCACGTCGCCGTGCCGCACCAGGCCACGGTGGACCAGCCAGGCCATGTTGAACCAGCTGGGACCGCGCCAGTAGCGGTTGCCGTCGAACTCCTCCGCCGTGAGGTCGTAGCTGGGCACGAGCCGGACCTCTCCCAGGCGGAAGCGCGGTCCGCGGGCGGTCCGCACCAGGGCCGCCGCGACGTCCTCCGGCAGGCCGGGGACGATCAGCGGGACGAGCCCCGACACGCCGTACCCGGCGACGGGCTCGTCCGTCACCAGGTCGCGGGGGAGGAAGACACCGCCGGCCGGGTCCCACAGCCGGTCGAGCAGGGCGCCGGTCGTCGCCTCGGCCCGCCGCCGGTGCGCCCCCTCGTCCGCGCCGACCACCCGGGCGATCGCGGCGAGCGCGTGCTCGGAGGCGATGAGCAGGGCGTTGAAGGAGGGATCCTCGACGGCGAAGGCGTGCGGGGTGCGCGCGTCGTCGTAGCCGTGGTCGCGGTAGGTCGCGGCCAGGCGCACGTACCGCGCGTAGTCCAGGTCGGTGGGCCGGTCGGCGGGGGAGCCGTGGTCGAGGTCGGCCCGGCGGAAGGAGTCCCGCGGCGCGGGCTCGACCCTGGCCAGGGCCGCGTCCCAGCTCGGGCTGTTGTCCAGCCCCGGCTCCCACGGGTGCACCACCGCGGCCAGCCCGCCGCCGCCCAGGTCCCTGGAGGTGGCCAGGTAGCGGTGCCAGGCGGCGAGCCCGGGGTAGACGCGCGGCAGGAAACCGCGGCGCCGCGACTCGGCCGGGTCGGCGAGGTGCACCAGCCAGGCGGCCAGGGCGTGCACGGGCGGCTGGACGATTCCGGAGGTCTCGACGGTGGAGGGCGCGCCCGCCCTCCGGTCCGTGCCGGAGGAGCGCCAGAAGTCGGGGCTGGGGAAGTAGGCCCCGAGCGGTACCGACGGGTTGAAGATGATGTGCGGGATCCGGCCGTCGCCCCACTGCGCGCCCAGCAGCGTCTCCAGCTCGCGCTGGGCCCGGCGCGGGGCGATGTGGCGCAGCCCGACGGCGACGAAGGCCGAGTCCCAGCTCCACTGGTGCGGGTACAGGGCACGCGAGGGAACGGTCGCCGCCCCGGTCCAGTTGCCGAGCAGGACGTGCGTGGCGGCCCGGCGCAGGTGGGCACGGCGGCCGGTGCCGGAGGTGGCGGCCGCTTCGAGGACGGCGGTCATCCGGCCGGCCGGTGCGGGAAGGAGGCGCGCCGCAGGAAGGGCGGGATCGAGCGCACGGCCTGGACCGGGTCCCCGGTGAGCCTGCACTCGACGGCCAGGTAGCCGTCGTAGCCGATGGCGTCCAGGGCGCCCAGCCAGGCGGGCCAGTCGAGGTGGCCGGCTCCGGGCTGCATGCGGTTGGAGTCGCTGACCTGCGCGTGGCCGATCAGCGGCGCGGCGGCGAGGACGGCGGCCGCGGGGTCGGTCTCCTCGATGTTCATGTGGTAGCTGTCGATGCCGATGCGGACCGAGTCCAGGCCGACGGCGCGGATCAGGTCGGCGGCCTGCTCCAGCCGGTTGACCATGTGGTCCTCGTAGCGGTTGAGCGGCTCGAGGAAGAGCGTGACGCCCTCGGAGCGGGCGTGCTCGCCCAGCTCGGTGAGACCCTCGAGCAGCACCTCGCGGTCCCGCTCCTCGCTGCGCGGCGGCTCGAACGGCGGCAGCCGGCGCGAGAACATGCCGTAGGAGGCGGGGGTCTGGGCACCGAGCCCGCCGAGCTCGCCGATGACCGACAGCTGCGACTTCATCTGCTCGATCGCGTCGCGGCGCAGGTCGTCGTCGAAGGCGCCGAGGAAGTGGAGCATGTCCACGCACACGGTCGGCATGACCACGCCGTCGGCGAGGGCCTTGCGCAGCTCGGGCAGCCGGTCGCGGAAGTGGAAGGCACCCTTGCCGCGCAGCTCGATGGCGTCGTAGCCGGCGTCCTGCGCGAACTCCCACTTCTCCTGGAGCGTCTCACCGGGGAGCAGCTGCTCCTGGCAGGCGATTTTGAGCATCGTTCGTCAGCCTCTCAGAACTCCAGGACGACCTGGAGCGCGTCGGCGGGACGCTCATCCAGGAGGACGTATGCCTCGGCCGCGTCGGCGACCGGGACGACATGGCTCACCAGGGACTTCACGTCGACGTGGCCGTCGGCGACGAGCCGCAGGAAGGTCCGCTGGAGCCGGTCCACGCTCCAGCGCCCGGCGAGCTGCGGCGGGAGCCCCCCGATCTGGGAGGAGACGAGCTGCACGCGGTTGTGGTGGAACTCGTCTCCGAGCCGCAGCCCCACGCCGTCTCCCTGGTAGAAGCCCGAGGCGACGACGCGCCCGCCCACGGTGACCGAGCGGATGGCCTCGTGCAGGGCCGGGTGGGCGCCGCTGATCTCGATGGCGACGTCGGCGCCGAGCCCGCCGGTGGCCTCGCGGATCCGCTCCGCGACGGCGTCGGTGCGCGCGTTCAGGGTGCGTGCGGCGCCGTACTCCGCCGCCTTGGCGAGCCGGGAGTCGAGCGCGTCGACGGCGGTGACGCGGGCGCCGCTCAGCTCCGCCAGCCGGGTGGTGAGCAGGCCGATCACGCCCTGGCCGAAGACGGCGACGTCCTCGCCGAGGTGGATGTCGGCGGCGAGGACGGCGTTGTACGCGATGGCCCCGACCCTGGCGAAGGCGCCCGCGATCGGCGCGAGCCCGGTGGGCAGCGCGTGGCCGATCATCCGCTCGGCGGGGACGAGGCCCTCGCCGCGGTGTCCCCAGATGCCCCACACCAGCTCGCCGGGCCGGGGCAGCTCGGGGGTGCCCGCGAGTTCGGGGGAGACCTCGACGACCTCGCCGACCTCCGAGTATCCCCAGCCCGCTACGGGGTAGGAGATGCCGGGCCCCGCGTCGCGGAAGATCCTGGCCTCGGGGTCCCAGGTACGGGTCAGGTAGGGGTTGGTCCCCCGATAGGCGGTGAGTTCGGTGCCCGCGGAGATGCCGGAGTACAGGGTCCGGACGCGCAGATGGCCAGGTGGCAGGGGGAGTGACTCGCCGGTGGCGATCTCCACCTGACGGGGGCCGGTGAACTGGACGACACGTTCCACAGGAGCTCCGGAAGATCGTTTTTGTATATCGGTTGGACTAATACCGCTAACTTGTGTCGAAGATATCCCAAACTTAGGTCTTGTCAATAAGCAAAAGTGGTGCTCTGATGCAACACGTACGAAACACGGCGGCAGTGAGGAAGATCTATGCGCAGGCGGTCTCGAAGGTCGAGGGCACTGGCGGCCGCTGTGGCCGTCGCGCTGGGAATCGGGCTGTTGTCCGGTTGCGCCGCGGGAGGTGAGAGCGCCCCGGACAACAGGATCACGGTCTGGAGCCTGGAGAACCTCACCCCTCGCATGGAGGTGACCAAGAAGATCGTCGCGGCCTTCGAGAAGGAGAGCGGCGTCCAGGTCGACCTGGTCGGGGTCGACGAGGGCCAGCTGCCACAGCTGATCATGTCCGCGGCCGCCGCGGGCACCCTCCCCGACGTCCTCGGCGGCGTCCCGCTCGCCTCGGTCTGGCAGATGTACACCAACGGCCTGCTCGACACCGCGGCCGCGGGCAGGATCGTCGAGGGGCTCGGCACGGGAACCTTCAACCGCAACGCGCTCACGCTGACCGGCGACGGCGACGGCGGGGCCACCCGCCTCAGCGTTCCCAGCGACGCCTGGATGCAGATCCTCGTCTACCGCAAGGACCTGTTCGCCAAGGCGGGGCTGCCCGCCCCCGACTCCTACGACACCATGCTGCGGGCCGCGAAGACCCTGAACGCCGGTGAGGTCAGCGGCATGTCACTCGCCACCGACCCGAGCGACGTCTTCACCCAGCAGAGCTTCGAGGACCTCGCGCTCGCCAACGGCTGCGGCCTCGTCGGCCCCGGCGGCGACGTCGGCCTCGACAGCCCCCAGTGCCGGCAGGCCTTCGCCACCTACCACCAGCTCGCCGCCGACTACGGGGCCCCGGGCACGCAGAGCGTGGACTCCACCCGCGCCACCTACTTCGCCGGCCGCTCCGCGATGATCGTCTGGTCCACCTTCCTGCTGGACGAGCTGGCCGGCCTGCGCGCCGACGCGCTGCCCAGCTGCGCGCAGTGCGCCCAGGACCCTGACTTCCTGTCGGACAACAGCGGGATCGTCACGGCCCTGAAGGGCCCCGGCGCCGCCGAGCCCGCCCAGTTCGGGGAGATCGCCTCCTGGGCGGTCACCCGGACCGCCGAGACCGCCGCCTCGGAGAAGTTCGTCACGTACATGATGGGCACCGGGTACGAGGGCTGGTTCGGGATGGCCCCCGAGGGCAAGATCCCGGTCCGCGACGGCACGGCCGAGGACCCCGACAGGTACCTCGAGGCCTGGCGCGCCAGCGACGTCGGCGTCGACACGAAGAAGCCGATGAAGTCCGTCTTCTCCGCCGAGTTCCTCGACCGGCTCGCCTCCGGCGTGAGCGACATGCGGCGCTGGGGCCTCACCGAGGGTCAGGGCGCGCTGGTCGGCGCGACGCTCGGCGAGCTCCCCATCCCGAAGGCGGTCGGCGCCATGACCTCCGGCCAGATCTCCCCGGAAGAGGCCGCCCGGGAGGCCGACGAGGAAGTCACGGCCCTGCAGAAGTCCCTCCAGTGAGCGCCCCCCGCGGCCCCCGTCCCCCGAGGAACCCACGATGAGCACCACACAGGGCGCCGAGCGGCGCCGACCCCCCGAGACGAGCCCCGGCCCCGAGGCCCGGCGCGACAGGCCCCTCACCCTGGCCCAGCGCGAGAACAGGACCGGGCTGGCCTTCGTGACGCCCACCGTGCTCGTGGTCCTGGTCGTCGTCGTCCTGCCCATCGCCTGGACCGTGCTGCTCGCCTTCCAGCGGGCGCGGCTGGTCGACATCCAGGGCATGGGCCTGCTGTCCAACTGGACCTGGGAGAACTTCGCCGAGGTCTTCACCTCGCCCGGCTTCTGGACCTCGCTGTGGACCACCCTGGTCTACACCGCGGGCAGCACCGCCGGGTCGATCGCCCTCGGGCTGGTCGCCGCCCTCGCCCTGCGCCGCCCCTTCCGCGGCCGGGCCCTGCTGCGCGGATCGATGCTGCTGCCCTACGTCGCACCCGTGGTGGCCGTCACGTTCGTCTGGGAGATCGCGCTCAGCCCGCAGTTCGGCATCGTCAACGAGCTGGGCACCCACCTGTTCGGCTGGGACAAGCCGATCGCCTTCCTGTCCACCCGCTCCCACGAGATCTCCATCCTCGGCTGGGACGTGGAGCTGCCGCTCGCCCTGCTCACCGTCATCGCCTTCGAGATCTGGCGGTACTTCCCGTTCGCCTTCCTGTTCCTGCTCGCCCGCCTCCAGGCGGTGCCCGCCGGGATAGAGGAGGCCGCCACGGTGGACGGCGCCACGCTCACCCAGCGCTTCCGCCACATCCTGCTGCCCCAGCTGATGCCGGTGATCGCGCTGCTGTCGGTGCTGCGGTTCATCATGACGTTCAACAAGTTCGACGACGTCTACCTGCTCACCGGGGGCGGCTCGGGCACCGACGTCGTCGCGGTGCGGGTCTACGACTTCCTCACCGCCCGCTACGACGTGGGCGCGGCGGCCGCGCAGGCGCTGGTCCTCGCGATCGTCCTCGCCGTGCTGCTCGGCATCTACTTCAAGTTCTTCGCCAAGAGGGTCCAGGAGGAGGCGTCATGAGCCGCGCACAGGTCGAGGAGAGGACCTTCGCCGTCCTGCGGTGGATCGTGATCGCCCTCCTCGCGGTCATCACGCTCTTCCCCTTCTACTACATGCTGCTGCTGTCGGTGAAGCCCATCGACCAGCTGCTGCTCGACCCCGGCCGGCTGTGGGTGACCCTCTCGGAGCTCACGTTCGACACCTACCGCAACGTCCTGCAGTCGGTCGACGAGGGCGGCCAGGGCTTCCTGCGGATGCTCGGCAACTCCGCGCTCGTCGCCCTCGCCACCGTGGCGCTCACCCTGCTGGCCTCGGTGCCCGGCGCCTACGCGGTCAGCCGCCTGCGGTTCCTCGGCGGCCGCCAGGTCAGCGCGGTGTTCCTCGCCGTCTATCTCTTCCCCTCCACCCTGCTGGCGGTCCCGCTGTTCGTGATGTTCGCCAAGATCGGCCTGCAGGGCAGCCTGACCGGGCTCGTCATCGTCTACATCGCGCAGACCGTGCCCGTCTCCATCTACATGCTGAAGAACTACTTCGTCACCATCCCCAAGAGCGTCGAGGAGGCCGCGGCGCTCGACGGCTGCTCGCGGGCGCAGATCCTGCGCAAGATCGTGCTGCC
This sequence comes from Streptosporangium sp. NPDC023825, assembly GCF_040639575.1. Taxonomy (NCBI): domain Bacteria; kingdom Bacillati; phylum Actinomycetota; class Actinomycetes; order Streptosporangiales; family Streptosporangiaceae; genus Streptosporangium; species Streptosporangium sp. NPDC023825. The sequence continues at coordinate 101,071 of NZ_JBFAAE010000012.1, forward strand.
CCTGGCCGCGCCCTCGCTCATGGCGACCGGCCTGTACGTCTTCATGATCGCCTGGAACGAGTTCCTCTTCGCGCTGCTCTTCCTCGCCGCCGCCCCCGACCAGTGGACGGTCTCGCTGGGCCTGCAGCAACTCGCCAACGGCATCGAGGTCCCCAAGACGGTTCTCATGGCGGGGTCGGTGGTCCTCACGATTCCCGTGGTAGTTCTTTTCTACGCCGCTGAGAGACTCCTTACCGAGGGCCTCACCAGCGGTGCGGACAAGAGCTAGAGCCGAGGAGAGACACACCGGATGGCAACGCCCTGGAGCACCGCAGGCCACCTCCTGGAACTGATCCGCACCGGGCAGGCGCGCACCCGGGGTGAGCTCCAGCGCGTCACCGGCCTGTCCCGCTCCACCGTCGGCCAGCGGCTCGACCAGCTCTTCGACGCCGGTTGGCTGCGCGCCGTCCCCGGCGGGCAGTCGACCGGGGGGCGTCCCTCCAACCTGCTGGAGTTCGACACCGGCCACGCCGTGGTCCTCGCCGCGGACCTGGACGTCACCCACGCCCACGCCGCGGTGATGGACCTGGCGGGCGGCGTCCTGGCCGAGCACACCGAGGCCCTGCCGATCGAGGACGGCCCGGAGGTCGTCCTGGACCGGCTCGGCCTGTGGTTCGCCGGCCTGCTGACCGCCGCCGGGACCGCTCCAGAGGCGGTCTGCGGGGTGGGCCTGTCGCTCCCCGGGCCCGTCGACTCCTCGTCGGGACGGGTCGTACGACCGCCGATCATGCCGGGCTGGGACGGCTACCCGGTTCCCGGGCGGATGCAGAGCTCGCTCGCCCTGCACGCCGGGGTGGACGCCGCCGTCCCGGTCCTGGTCGACAACGACGCCAACCTGATGGGGCTGGGCGAGCAGCGCCACGCGTTCGCCGACTGTTCCGCGTTCGTCCTGGTCAAGGTCTCCACCGGCATCGGCGCCGGCGTCGTCGTCGACGGCAAGGTCTTCCGCGGCATCGACGGCGGCGCCGGCGACCTCGGCCACATCCGCCTGCACGACCAGGCGGAGGCCCGCTGCATGTGCGGCTCCTACGGCTGCCTGGCCGCCGTCGCCAGCGGCCGCGCCCTGGCCGGGCAGCTCGCCGCCCTCGGCGTGCCCGCCCAGTCCGGCGCCGACGTCCGCGCCCACCTCGACGCCGGTTCCCCCGACGCCGGGCGTCTGGCCCGCGAGGCCGGACGGCGCTGCGGCGAGGTGCTCGTCACCGTCGTCACCCTGCTCAACCCCGGCGTGCTGATGATCGCCGGAGACCTGGCGGAGACCCACTTCGTCACCGGGGTACGCGAGCTGCTCTACCAGCGCGCCCTGCCCCGGGCCACACGCAACCTGCAGGTCGTCACCTCCCGGCTCGGCGACCGCGCCGCGCTCGCCGGGGCCACCGCGATGGTGGTGGAGCACCTGTACGCCCCCGACCAGGCCGACGCCCGCCTGACGGCGCCGGCCCGTCCGCACCACCGCTCACCTGCCGGAGTCGAATCGTGAACACCACCACACCCGTCGAGGTCGGCCTGATCGGCGCCGGCCCCTGGGCCCGCACCATGCACGCCCGGATGCTGGCCGCGGGCCCGGAGACCCGCCTCTCCGCCGTCTGGGCCCGCCGCGCCCCCGCCGCCCAGGAGATCGCCGAGCCGTACGGGGCGTTCGTCGCCGGCACGCCGGAGGAACTGTTCGACCGGTGCGAGGCCGTCGCGTTCGCCGTGCCCCCCGCCGTCCAGGCGGAGCTCGCCGTGCGCGCGGCCAAGGCGGGCAAGGCGGTGCTGCTGGAGAAGCCGCTGGGGCCCGACCTCGCGTCGGCGCGCGCGGTGGCGGAGGCCGTCGCCGAGGCGGGCGTCGTCTCGCAGATGGTGCTGACCAAGCGCTACCACCCCGCCACCCGCGACTTCCTGAGCCGCGCGGCGCGACTGGAGACGACCGGTGCCCGCTCGTGCTACCTGCACGGCGCCTTCCTCGGCGGGGAGTTCGCCACCGGCTGGCGGCTGGAACAGGGAGCCCTGCTCGACCTCGGCCCGCACCTGCTGGACCTGCTGGACGCCGCCGTCGGTCCCATCACCGCCATCCGGGCGACCGGCGACCCGCGCCGCTGGGTGGAGCTGACCTGCGAGCACGAGAACGGCGCCGTCAGCCAGGCGTCCCTGTCGGGCAGTGTCCTGCTGCCCAAGGCGCGCACCCGGATCGAGCTGCTCGGACCGGCGGGGGAGCTCGTCTTCGACACCTCCGGGATCGACCACGAGGAGTGCTGGCCCGTCCTGCGCGCCGAGTTCGCCGCCGCCGTGCGGTCGGGCCGCCCGGGCGAGCTGGACGCGGCCCGGGGCCTGCGCCTGCAGGAACTGATCGAGGCCGCGACGCTGACCCTGTCGCGCTGACCCTGTCGCGCCGGCTCCACCGCGTCGCCCACCGCTCAGCCGGCCGTCACCACCCCGGCCGCGGCCGCCGCGGTCCTCCGCCGGGCACGGTCACCGGAACGACGGCCGGGGAACGACGGCCGGCGGCGGTCAGGCGGTTTCCTTTCCCCAGCAGGTTCTTTACCGACCACAAGAATGAGAGGATTCTATTTATATAGTTTCATACAGGCGCGGAAGGGAGATCCGGCATGGCTGGGGATGAGGTCACGCGGTTGCGTGCCCTGCGGGCGGAGGTGGCCGGCACCTGTCGCGAAGCCGGGTGGCGCCAGGCTCTCACCCAGGCGATCCTGTGCCGGTGCACGGACGAGGAACCCCCGGGCGCCGCGACCCGGGAGGATCTCGACGAGGCGGCCGAACACGCGGGCTGGCTCCTCGCCCACGACTGCGACCAGTGGTCCTTCGCCCTGGTGGGACGGGTGCACGAGGTCCGGTGGGAGGACTTCGGCGACCCCGCCGATCGCGACGCCGCCATCACCATGCTCTCCGAGGCGGACGACCTGCGCGAGGAGAACGCCTGGTTCAGCGCCGCCGACCACGAGGCCCTCGCCGAGCTGCTGCTGAGCCGCCACGCCGACCGGGGCGTGCCCTACGACCTGGACCTGGCGGTCGACAGGCTCAGGGCGGCCCTGCGCGAGTGCGACGACGGGGAGTCGGCCCTCTACCTGCGCTACCGGCTGGGCACGGTGCTGGCCACGCGCGTCACCCACCCAGGTACGCGGCACGCGGATCTCGGCGAGGCCGTCGCCCTGCTCGAGAACGTGCTCCCTCACCTGCCGGAGGGCGACCCGGCCACCTACCAGGCGACGTTCGCCCTGGGCGGGCTCCTGCGGAGCAGGGGACTCGCCAGCGGCAGCGCCGCCGACCTGGAGCGGGCGGCGGGACACCTCGGCCTGTTCCTGCAGGCCACTCCCGGCGACGACCCGCTCAGGCCGAAGGCGGCGCGTGACCTGGCCAGCACGCTCACCCACCTCGGCGGGGCCTCGGACGCCTCCTAGAGGACACTGGGACGACACTGGGACGACACTGGGACGGCACGTCCGGGACGGCCTCGGAACGGGGGCCGGTCGCGGGATGGGCGGCCCGCCGTGGCGAGGAGGTCAGCCGTCCTCCCAGAGGCGGTCCTCCGGGGTGCTCGACGGCGGCTCGCCCACCCGCGCGGCCACGGACCGCGCCGCGGCCAGCAGCGGGTGCCCCTCGCTCAGGGGCGGTCGGCCGTGGGCCAGCGGGCGACGGTCGAGCAGCGGCGCGAGAAGGGGCGCCACCTCCTCCACCTCGCCCGAGCCCATCCTGCGCAGCGCGAGGTCCAGTCGCCCGGCCAGGACCAGCGGGTGCGAGGCGTCCAGCGTGTCCTCGCCCATCGCGACGAGCGCCGCGCTCGCGGTCTCCGACTCGTCCTCGTGCCCGAGGGCGTACGCGGCACGGGCGGTCAGCAGCAGCCGCTCCGCCTGGCCGGGGAAGTCGTCGTCCATGCCGCGCTCGTCCTTCGCGAGGGACGCGAGCACCCGCGCCGCGCCGGCCGCGTCGCCGAGGGCCAGCTGCGCGGTGGCCTGGGCGCGCCGCACCGGCCGCTCGGGAGGGAGCGCCCGCAGGGCGGCGAGCGCCTGGGCGGGCTCGCCCGAGGCGGTGAGCGCCATGGCGCGGACCAGCGCCGCCTCGCCGCCCAGCCGGGGCGACACCTGCCGCGCGAACCACTCCGTGGTGACGGTGACCCCGGTGAGCAGCCGCACCGCCTGGGCGGGGAATCCCGAGGCCAGCTCGATCTCCGCCAGGCGCACCGCGTCGTACTGGAGCCAGTAGCCCTCGGGCGGCAGGTGCTGCGTCCGCAGCCGGAGCGCCTCGGTCAGGTGGTGGCGCGCCTGCGCGGGCTGGCCCGCCGCGAGCAGCGCCTCGGCGAGGGTCACCCTGGCCGAGGCGGTGTTGACGTTGTCAGGCCCGAGGCGCTGCTCGCGGTCGGCCAGCGTCGCCTCCGCCACGGTCACGCCGGTGACGGTCCGGCCCGCGCGGGAGGCGGCTCTGGCCATCGCCTGCCGGGTGAGCGTGAACCGCCGCCACGCCGGGGCGACCCCGGTGGCGGGGACGCCCTCGGCCCGCTGCTCGTTCACCTTCCGCAGCTCGCGCAGGCCCTCGGCGGGACGGCCGGCCTCCACCAGCACCTCGGCGAGGTTGTGCCGCGCCCGGGTGCTGAGCGGCGTCACGTCCGCGGAGCCGGAGAGCTCGGCCGCCGCCTGCAGCGACCGCTCGAAGCAGGACCTCGCGCCCGCCAGGTCGCCCAGGCGCAGCAGGGCCAGACCCTGCCTGCTGGTCACGTCGCACAGGGCCCGCGGGTCGTGAGGGTCGGCCGTCAGCAGGTCCGCCAGCTCCCCGCCGACCTCCGCCGCCCGGGCCAGCAGCGGGCTGCTGTCGAGCAGGACCTGCAGGACCACCTCCAGGGCGCGAACCCTGGCATGGCCGCCGGAGCCCGCCCGCTCGGTGAACTCGGCGGTACGTTCGGCGGCGTGCAGCCGCTCGGCCCACTCCCCGGCCAGCGGGAAGAGGTCACGAGCGAGCCAGTGCGCGCACAACGCGGCCGCCTGGCGGTCCGCCGGGCCCTCGGGATCGTCGGCCATCGACCGGAAGGCCAGCTCCGACAGGCGCTCGGCGCTCGCCGCGGCCCACCCCGCCGGCGGGACGCCGACCGTCAGCGCGGCGAGCTCGAGCCTGGGCGCCAGATACCGCGCGTACGCGGTGACACGGCCCTCCCACCCCGCGGCGGCCGTGGCGCCGTAGACCTCCGTCACCTCCCACACCGGCTGGACCTGCCCGGCCGAGGGGCGCTTCTCCGAGGTGGAGATGTCGCCGATGCCCAGGCGTACCTGGGCGAGCATGAAACGCTCCACCTGGTGGAAGCGCGCCACCCTGCGCAGTGCCGCCGTGACCAGGCGCTGCGCGCCGAGCAGGGAGCGCGGTGGCTCCGGCGCGCCGTCGCCGGAGGTGAACTCGTCGAAGGCGTGCTTGACGGCCAGGGCCACCAGCACGCGCCGGCTCCTGACCTCGTTGTACAGCCAGACGGCGCTGCGGCCCCTGCCGCCCTCGGCGCCCCGCGGCAGCCGCACCCGCTCCGCGACGTCCTCGGCTCTCACCTGGTGGTAGTCGCCGCCGCGGAAGGCGTCGGCCGACGCCGCCGCGATGGCCGCGAGCCTGCGCTCCTGTGCCGACACCCTTCCACCCCCTCGGATCACCGCACATGAATATATCTCACTATGGTTCGGCTAACCTCTAATTGGTGAGTTGACTATCGTGATGAACGGTCCCATGTCCCCTACGGAATCGGCCGTAACGCACTGTGACGTCGGCCGGACCGCCGCCGGTGAGGCTGGACGCGAGAAGGCCGGGCGTCCGATGGGACGCCCGGCCTGCCACCGGCCTGCTCCCGCGAGGCCGGTCGCTCAGAACTCGCAGTTCTCCTCGGTCTCGCCGGTGCAGGTGTCGGTGTCGGCGCCGCCGTCGGTCGTGTCGTTGCCGCCACGGCCGTTCAGGAAGTCGTTGCCGCTGCCGCCGACGAGGATGTCGCGGCCGCTGCCGCCCCAGAGGGTGTCGTTGCCGGCCGAGCCGAAGATCTCGGTGAACCGGTTGACGGTGTCGTTGTTGACGATGTCGTCGCCCTGGCGCATGTTGACCATGATCGTGCCGGCGTTCTTGCAGCTGACCCCGCCGGAGATCGGCTGGCAGTCGGTGTCGCTGGAGGTGACGCCCGTCCCGGTCACCTTGATGGCGTTGGTGCCCTCGGCCAGGGTGATCAGGTCGGATCCGGTCGTGCCGGTGACCGACAGGCCGCCGAGGCTCACGGTCACGGTGATCGGCGCGGCCGCCTGGGCGGGAGCGGACAGGGACGCCATGCCGGCTAAACCGGCGATGGTGAGGGCGAGGGCGGCGATGTGACGACGCATTTTCATTCGGTCCTTCGATTCGGTGATCCCGGCCCCCGTCGGGCCGATGCCCCAAGGAAAGCGCCTCGTCCTCCTCCGGTCTGTGCTGAAATGCGCGCCCGGTACCGGCCCAAATACCTACGGGACGAAGACGGCACGATGCCTGTCTTCGCGACCTGGGGGTGGCTCCGGTCGCGGCGGCGTCGGGTGTCGGTGCATGCCGCGAGGAAGCCTCACAGGTGCCGCGTCATGCCGCACGAGCTGAACCTCCGGCCTTCGGGCCAGGGAACGCGTCAACGCCGCTCGCTGTTTCCGGGCCGGACGGGCGGGGTTCGGGTCCGGCGCCCGCGCATGGACTTCACGAGTGTCCTGGCGACCGCGATGGTCGCCCTGCCCGCCGCTCCGACCACGGGTTCTCGTTCCTCGGCCGCCGTGGGGCCGGGGTCGGGGTGGACGGGTCCCGCCCGCCCGGCGCGGACGGCCTCCATCTGCGCGGCGAACGCCAGCCCCAGGAAGAGGGCGATCGAGCTGAGGAACGACCACAGCAACAGGGCCATGACGGCCGTGAGCGGTCCGTACGTGGCGCCGAAGGTGCCGCTGCTCTCGGTGTAGAAGGCCAGCAGGAGGGTGAAGACCGTCCACAGGGTGAGCGAGACCAGGGCGCCGAACGCCAGCCAGGTGTGACCGGGCTGTCTCCTGCGCGGGGCGGCGCGGAACAGCACCGAGGTCGACAGCAGCGCGAGGAGGAAACCGAGCGGCCAGCGCACCAGGTTGAACGCCTCCGTGGCCCCGGCGTTCCAGTCGTAGACCTGCGCCAGGGCCTTGCTGATGGCACCGCCGCCGACCATCACCACGAAACCGGCGGTCATGAAGGCTCCGGCCGTCAGGGCCATCACCAGGGCCCTGCCGTACTTGCGATGGAACGGCCGGTCCCGCTCGACGCCGTAGATGCGGTTCGCCCCCCGCTCCACCTGGGCCATGGCGCTGGTCAGCGAGAACAGGGCGGTGACGAGGCCGAACCAGAGCGCGAGGGCGCCCCCGGTACGGCCCGCCTGCCGGTGGCTGTCGGCGAGCACGTCCTTGACCGCGTCCACCCCCGCCCCCGGCGCGAGCCTGCTCAGGACCAGCTCCAGCACCTCGCCGAGATGCTCCTGGTTGATCACCGAGCTCAGCCCGACCAGCGCGATGGCGCCGGGGATGATCGACAGGCAGATCTGGAAGGCCAGAGCCCTGGCGTTGGTCATGCCCTCGCCGTACCGGAACCTGGCGACGGAGTCGCGGACCAGGTGCCAGCGGCCGTATTTGCGCAGGGTCGTCCACGCGTGGTCGGCGGAGAGCTCTTCGCCGTTCATGGTCCGCGTCTGCGGGACCTTCGTCGCTGTTCCCATATCGCCGGACCCGCTACCCCGTGAACGACGCCACGAACAAAACGCCTCCGACTGTGGCCGACGACACTGGATAAGAGGCCGATTCTGGGTAGTGCAGGCTCATGGCTGAATTCCTCACAGATATCAAGGAGCTTCGGGCGCGGGCGCGCCAGGAGATCGACAAGGGTCCCATCACGTCGGCCTACGGCGCGGATCTGCCCCGGGTGATCCAGGTGTGCAACGAGGCCCTGGCGACCGAGCTGGTCTGCGTGCTCCGCTACAAGCGGCACTACTACACCGCCTCGGGCCTCCACGCCGGGCTGGTGGCCGCGGAGTTCCTGGAGCACGCCGCCGAGGAGCAGGAGCACGCCGACCGTCTCGCCCAGCGCATCGTCCAGCTCGGCGGCGAGCCGGACTTCAACCCCGAGACGCTGGCCGCGCGCTCGCACGCCGAGTACGACGACAGCCTCGACCTGATCGAGATGGTCAAGGAGGACCTGGTCGCCGAGCGGATCGCGATCGCCTCCTACACCGAGATCGTCAACTGGCTGGGCAACGGCGACGTGACCACCAGGCGCGTCTTCGAGGACCTGCTGGCCCAGGAGGAGGAGCACGCCGACGATCTCAAGGGCCTGCTGGAGAGACTTCCCGGCGCCCTGGCCGGCGGGGACTCCCAGGGGCAGGGCTGAGCGGCGGGCGCGGGCCGCGCCGCGCGGCCCGGCCGGTCAGCCGGTCGTGCAGGAGACCTCGGGAACCGGGGAGCCCGTCCCGGAGGACATGAAGCCGAAGACGGTGCTCGCACCGGGAGCCAGGGACCCGTTCCAGGCGGCGTTCCGCGCCGAGACGGCGGTTCCCGACTGGGTCACCGTCGCGTTCCACCACTGGCTGATCTGCCGCCCGGTGAACGTCCAGTTCACCCTCCAGCCGGTGATGGCCGCCGGGCCGTCGTTCTTGACGATCACGTCGGCCTGGAAGCCGCCCGGCCATTGGTTGTTCATACGGTAGGTCGCCGTGCAGCCGACGCCGGGCGTGGGGGTGGGAGTCGGGGTCGGCGTGGGAGTCGGGGTCGAGGTCGGATCGGGTTCGGCACCGAGCAGCGCGGCCAGTGCGGGGAACCACCGGTCGGCGATCTTCTGGTCGCCCGACGCGTTGGGGTGCACCCCGTCATAGGTGTCGTAGGCGGTGCTGAAGCCCGTCCACTGGTCGACCACGACCACCGGTGACCGCGCGGTGGTCTTGCCCGCCGCCCAGCCGGGGATCGCCGCGTTGAGCGCGGAGACCCGCTGCGCGCACTCACCGCACGTGCTCGGGTTCATGGGGATGATCTGGGCGACGAGGACCTTCGTGTCGGGGTTGCTCGCCCGCATCTGGTCCACCAGCTTGCCGTACGCGGACAGGATGGTGGCGGTCGGGCGGTTGCTCCAGGCGTCGTTGGTGCCGAAGTGCATCAGCACGATGTCGGGCCTGGCCGCCGTGAGCCAGCCGGGGAGCTGGTTCTGGTCGGCGACGTTGGTGACCAGCGCCCCGCCGTGCCCCTCGTTGTCCCCGTCGTGCGCGACGCCGCAGCCCTGCGGCGGCAGGGTGCCGACGAAGTCGATCCCGGTGTGGCCGGCGTTCACGAGGCGGTTCCAGAGCAGGGCCCGCCAGCACCCGGGGGAGCCGGTGATGGAGTCGCCGAGCGCCATGACCCTGGTGGCCGCCGCCCGGGCGGGGGCCGCGGTGCCCACCAGGAGGAGCCCCAGGGTCGCGACCGCGGTCACCGCGGCCGCCAGAACCGTCGGAATCGTGCCGCCTCCGCGTGCTGTCCTTCGCATCTTGCGCTCCCGCCTCGGTGGGGGCCGATGCTAGGCGCCCCGGGTGGAGGCCGGAAGCCAACCGCCCACCCGGGAGGGTCTGACCTGCGCGACCGCCGCCGGCGGGGTGTAACTTTCAACCCGCCCCCGATCTCGCGGCTGCCGCCGTCCTCTTCCCGCGCCCACCTCGGCGCCGGGAGAGATCGTCGGTCATCCGCCGGGTGTCACCGGGCGGCGCCGACGCGGCGGGGCAGCGGGCCGAGGTGGTGCGGGAAGCGGTGGCGCAGCGCGCCGGCCGCGGCGGCGGCCAGCGCGACGAGGGCGGCGCCGACGAGCAGCGCCGAATGGTAGCCGTGACGCAGAAGCGGGGTCACGATCACGGGGCCGAGGATCTGCCCGACGCTGTAGCCGGTGGTGAGGATCGCGACCGCGCGCGGGACCCGCAGATGGGCGCCGGCGGCCAGGGTGAGGGTGGCGACGCCGAGGAACGTGGCGCCGAAGAGGGTCGCCGCCACCAGCGCGGCCACGATCCCGCCGGTCAGGGCCGGCAGCGCGATGCCGACGGCCTGCACCGCGAGCGCGACGAGGAGCAGTGCCGGCCGGGACCAGATGCGGCTGAGCCATGCCCACAGGGCCGTCGAGGGCAGTGCGGCGATCCCGGCCAGGATCCAGGCGCCGCCGCCGACCCAGCCGGGCGCGGTCTGGTCGATCGCGGCGACGAGGAACGTGCCGGCGATGATGTACCCGGTCCCTTCGAAGGTGTAGGAGGCGAGCAACGCGACGAACCAGCGCGGTCCGGGCGCGTCCCGGGGGCAGGGCGGGGCCGGCGACCTGCGAGGCGAGGCGGGCCCGGCCTCGAGCCGCCAGGCCAGGGCGGCGAACACGCCGGTCAGCGCGGCCGTGGTCCACCAGGCCTGCTGCCAGGTGCCGGTGGTCCGCAGGATCGCCACCAGGATCCCCGACAGGGCGATCCCCGCCCCGATGCCGCCGAAGGCCCATCCGGCGAGGTGGTGCGCGTGGCCGCGCAGTCCGGTGAGCACGGCGTCGGCGGCGATGACGAAGATCAGCGCGCTGGCGATCCCGGCGACGATCCGGAGCAGCGCCCAGACGGTGCCGAGGTGGGTGATCGGCATGAGGGCCAGCGTGAGGACCAGGATCGTCAGCGACAGCCGCAGCGCCCGGCGGGAGACGAAGAGCGAGGGGGCGGCGATCGCGGCGATCGCCCCGAGAAGGTATCCGATGTAGTTCGCGGTGGCCAGTTCCGCGCCCAGCCGCGCCGGCAGCCCGGCCTGGGCGTGCATCAGGGGCAGGATCGGGGTGTAGGCGAAACGGCCGACGCCCATGCCCGCGGCGAGGGCCGCCGCGCCCTGCCCGACGATCCGCCAGGGCCGGTCCGCCCGTACCGTCTCGCCGGCGTCCGCGCCGTGCTCGCGCGGGAGGCTCGGCGTGCGCCTTCCGACCGGCCGGCGAGGATTCCCGGTGATCACGGCGACCTCCGGTGCGTTCATGCGCCTCGCCCTTCTTCCGGGGGGCGGGAATCCTCTCCGGGGGTGCGGGAAGGCGGATGAGGGCTCGTGAGAACGGTCATGGCCGGCCGACGGCGTTCCGGGCGAGGGGGAGGCGAAGCACGAAGCGCGCTCCGGCGTCGGCGTCCTCGACGTCCAGGGTGCCGCTGTGGGCGTGGGCGATGTCGCGAGCGATGGCCAGGCCGAGGCCGGTACCGCCGCGTTGCCGGCAGCGGGCGCTGTCGAGCCGGGAGAAGCACTCGAAGACGCGTTCGCGGTCCGAGACGGGGATGCCGGGCCCGTCGTCGGCGACGACGAGCTCGGCCGTGGTCTCGTGCCGGAGTACCTGGAGCTGTATCGAGTGCCGGGCGCATCGGCGGGCGTTGTCGAGCAGGTTGGCCACCAGCCTGTCCAGGAGCGCGGGCACCGCGTCGACGACGACCGGGGCCGCGGCCCGCAACCGGATGTCCGGGCCCTTGGTCGTCTCGGCCACGTGGGCGCGGGCCACGGCGGAAAGGTCGACCGGCTGCTGCCGTCCGTATGTCGCCTCCGCGACCCGCGTGAGCAGCAGGAGGTCATCGGTGATCGCCTCGAGCCGCTCGACGCCGCGAAGCGCCGCGTCGAGGAGCCGGGGCAGATCGGTCTGGCCGGGGTGCAACCGGGCCTCCTCGAGCTCGGCCCTGAGCCCGGCGAGGGGAGTGCGGAGCTCGTGGGCGGCGGCGGCGGCGAACCGGCGGTGAATCCGATCCCTTTCGGTGGTCAGGGCCGCCTGGGTTGCGTTCATGTTCACTCTTTCGGCAGGTTTCGGCCGTTGGCATCACCGGCTCGGTCGAACAGGGCGGGACCCGGACACCTCGGAGGGTTCGCGGAAGCCGGATCGCCGCACGCCGAGCCTCGGCGCGTCGAGCGGCGGCTCAGCCGGCGGCAGTGTGGCGTACCGGCCTCCGGCAGCGCGGCCGATACGCCGGTCAGACGTGCTGACATCGCGACTTTCCCCGTATTTCGTGCACCCATCGTGTGCCACCCGGCGCCATCCCGCCACGACCGATTAGCTCCCTGCTGTTAGGTAAAACCTCTCACAGGGTTATGATGCGTGGATGGAGCTGCGCCAGCTGCGCTACTTTGTCGCGGTGGCCGAGGAGTTGCACTTCGGCCGCGCCGCGGCCAGGTTGCGCATCGCCGGCCCGTCGCTCTCCCAGCAGATCAAGGGGCTGGAGCGGGATCTGGGCGTGCGCCTGTTCGACCGGGACCGCCGCTCGGTCGCGATGACCCCCTCCGGGCAGGCCCTGCTCGCCCAGGCCCGGGCGGTGCTCGAACAGGCCGACGAGCTGCGCCGTTCCGCGACCGGTCTGTCCGCCACCGAGCCGGTCCAGCTCGGCTACGTCAGCTGGCTGCCACCCGACCTGGCCGCCCGCGCGTCAGGCGTCGCGCAACTGCACGTCGACGCGTGGGTCATGCCGTCGCACATCCAGGCCGGCCGGGTCGCCGACGGCAGCATCGACCTGGCCGTCTGCTGGGTGCAGACCGACGGCCTGGACGTCCGCGGCCTCGAGGCCCGGCCGATCGGCGCGGACCGGCTCTTCGCGGTCTCCGCCGGCACCGAGACGTCCGCCGTCAAGGCCGAGGACACCGTGGTGCTGGTGGACAGCGACACCGCCACCTGGGGCTCGTGGAACCGCTACGCCGAGGCGTTCGGCCGCGACACCGGCGCCCGCGTCGTGCACGTCGACGACGGGGGCATCGCCGGCCGGGCCTTCTTCGATCACGTACGCCGGCTTCGCCGCCCCGTCATCAACTCGGTGAAGGGCCTGAGCGCATCGGTGCCGCCGGACCTCCACCGGCGCACGGTGGTCGACCCGGCACCGTACTGGACGTGGGCCCTCGTCTCCCGGCGCGACGAGACCCGCGAGGCCGTGCGGGCCACCGTCGAAACACTGACCCGCGACGTCGGCGGCCCCGGCCTGGACGACGACGCGGTGTGGCTGCCGGCCGGTGACCCGTTCCGCGCCGCGGGGCCGGCGGGTCCGGGGCCCCGGCCGTCCCCGGCGGAGAAAGAGGCACCCGCCGCAACCCGACACCGGTGATCTTCACGACGGTCCGCGGCCCGGGCGTGCGCTCACGGCGTCCCCGCGCTCGCGGCCCGGTCGCGAGGGCACGTCACGCAGGCCGCTCCACGACGTAGCAGGACCTGTCGTGGAAGCCGGTGACGCGGGCGCCGTCCCGCAGGAGGCCGCCCAGCACCTCGCGCACGGCCGGCCGCCACGCCCCGGCGGCCCGTGGATCGGCGCGGCGCAGCGCCTCGACGTCCCGGGGCACGGCGACCAGCACCGTTCCCGCGCTCGCCGCCTCGGACGGTCCCCGCACCGGGCCGCCGTCGTCCCCCTCGATCAGCGCGCTCACCGCGTCCGGCGGGATCACCGGGCGGTGCGGTTCCCCCCGGACGGCGGCCAGGACGCGCGGCTCGGTCAGCCGCCAGACGGCCAGCACCCGGTCGGACTCGTCCCCGGCGTTGATCGCGTCGCCCATCGCGCCGTAGAAGGACGGCAGGTACTCCTCCGGGCGGGCCCCCAGCTTGGCCAGGTTGAAATGCGCGTTGCGCCGCACCAGCGGATCGTAGGTCCAGGTGATCCGCTCCAGGCCGCGCTCCAGCGCCCACGCCCGCTGGTGCAGCTTCAGCGCGAACCCGATCCCGCGCCCGGCCAGGACGCCGGTGACATGCGAGTGCAGCACCTGCCCGGCCGGAGCGCCCAGGAACCCGACCGACGCGCCCACCAGCCTGCCGCCCTCGTACGCTCCGGCCACGTAGTTGCCCGCGTGCGACAGCGCCCGCATCAGCTCCACCGTGACGGGCGCGCCGCCGGGGGCAGGTCGCCAGATGCCGTCGAACAGGCGGAAGACGTCCTCGAACTCCTCGATGGAGCGCAACTCGCGCGACACGACGCCGTTCACCCGGGCGTCCCCCGGTTCGCCGGTGACGTCCCGCCGCTCACGCGAGCACCGCCCTGATCAGGCCCGCCAGCAGCGCCGCGCGGCCGGGCATCTCGGCCACGACGACGTGCTCGTCGTCGGCGTGGGCGCCGCCGCCCACCGCGCCGAGCCCGTCGAGGGTGGGACAGCCCACCCCGGCGGTGAAGTTGCCGTCGGAGGCCCCGCCCACGCCGACACCGGTGAGGGGGGCGAGCCCCAGATCGGCGGCGACCTTCTGGGCGAGGGCGAACAGCCCGGCCGACGAGGCGTGCTCCATGGGAGGGCGGTTCGGGCCTCCGGTGATCTCCAGCCGGGTCCCGGCGATCCGGGGGGAGAGCGCCCGCATCAGCTCGTCCACCCGCCTCTGCGCGGCGAGGGTGGGCACGCGGGCGTCCACCGACAGGCGGGCCAGCGCGGGCACGGTGTTGGCCGTGGTCCCGGCCGACAACACGGTCGGCGTGACGGTGGCCGGCCCGAGGGACCCCCGCGTTTCCCGGTCGCCGTCCCCCCGGTGGCCGTCCCCCGTCGGGCCGTCCGCCCGGTCGCCGGTCCGGTGATCGTGGCTCTCGCCGCCCGTCCGGTCGCCGTCGGCCCGGTCGCCGTCGGCCCGGCCGTCGTTCACCCGCTCGGCGATGCCGGTGACGGCGAGGATCTGGTGGGCCAGCTCGACCCCGGCGTTCGCGCCCCTGCCGGGGTCGAGCCCCGCGTGCGCGCCACGGCCGTGCACCACGACCTCGTACATCGACGTGCCCTTGCGCGTGATCTTGAGTGCGCCGCCCTCGGCGCTCGCCTCCAGGACGAACGCGGCCGCGCAGTCGCGCGCCGACTCCTCGACCAGCGCGCGGGAGGTCGGGGACCCGACCTCCTCGTCCCCGGTGACCAGCACGCACACCCCGTCCGGTGACGGCAGCGCGGCCAGCGCGTGGAACATCTGGACCAGCCCGGCCTTCATGTCGAACACCCCGGGGCCCCGGGCGATCCCGTCGGTGACCGACCAGGGGCGGGCCGGGAGCGAGCCGACCGGCCAGACGGTGTCGTGGTGGCCGAGCAGCAGCACCCTGGGAGTGCCGAAGGTCCACCGCAGGTGGGTGACCCCGCCGATCACGATCGTCTCGGCCCTGACGCCGAGCCCGCGGTGCCCCTGGTCGGCGACCACCCGCGCGCTGCGGGCCACCGCCCGGTGGTCGGCGGAGAACGACTCGCACACGACGAGCTCTCGCAGGTCCTCAAGCATGACATCCAGGTTCACCGTGGTCGCCTCTCCATCGATCCGTTGTCACCGCGACCGTATGACAGGCCGGGACGCCGGGATCCGTCTGGTTTCCCGAAGATCGGCCAGGTTCTTCGTGCATCCGGCCAAGGGCGCCTCCCGCCCCGTGCCTCCCATCCCGTCCCGCGCCCGCCCGGCCCGGATCGCCCGTCCCGCAGGAGGGCGGCGGCGATCGGCGAGGGGCGGCGCCGGGGCGACCGGTCGGTGAAGGAAAGTTACAGGGAGTATCACAGAAGTGGAGATAATTGACGCGAACGGTGGGTCGAACGTATTGTCCGGACAACGCCGACGCCTCGGTATTGGTGCCCTGACCTCGAAGAACACCCAACGGAGCGGTTCATGAAGCGACTAGCAGCGGCAGCGGTCTCCCTCTGCCTCGCCGCCGGTGCCGCGGCGTGTGGCAGCGGCGGCGACAGCTCCGCCGGTGGCGTCTTCACCACGATCGACGCGCTCAAGCCGGGCATCGACGCGAACGCGCCGATCAACCCGTACAACCCCAAGGGCAACGCCTTCCGGGGCTACAACGCGGAGTGGCTCGGGTGGACCAAGAACCACCTGACCGATCCGAACCAGTTCTACCCAGGGGTCGCGCAGAGCTGGCAGATCGCCCCCGACCAGTCCTCGATCACCCTCAAGCTCCACCCGGGCGGGAAGTGGTCCGACGGCGAGCCGATCACCGCGGAGGACGTGAAGTTCTCCATCGGCCTGGCGTACACCCAGGGCGGCACCGCCTATGCCCTCGACCCCTCCGCGGCCGGTACGGCCTCCGACATCACGATCGTCGACGACAGGACGATCAAGATCACCCAGGCGGCGAGGAACCCCAGTTCCTCCTTCGTCCGCAGCGTCATGGAGACCGTCATCGTCCCCGAGCACGTCTGGCGCGGCGTGCTGCCCGCCGACTTCTGGCAGAAGCTGAAGCTCGCGCAGAGCACCGCCCCCGGGGCCGAGGCGGCGCGGGCCGGGATCACCAGCCTCGCGGACAAGGTCATCTCCTTCGCCCCGGCCAGGGACGTCTCCGCGGGGCCGTTCGTCCTGAAGCGCGTCAACCCGGGCGAGGCGCTGCTGGTCAAGAACAAGAACTTCTACAACGCGGCCAACGTCGCCGCCGACCAGGTGCGCATCCTCAACTACACCGGCAACGAGCAGGTCTGGAACTACCTGGTCGCCGGCAGGCTGGACAGCGCGCCGTTCACCGCGGTCCCCGCCGGCGTGATGCGGCGGATCACCGAGACCTCGGGCAACGCCGTCGTCAGGGGATACTCGCCCGTCAGCGAGGGGCTGGCGTTCAACCAGTCCAGGAAGCCCTACGACAACGTGCACGTCCGCCGGGCGCTGGCCTACCTGATCGACCGCAGGCAGGTCACCAAGGTCGCCTCCCCCGAGGGCGGCACCGCCTCGGTCACCACCTCCGGCCTGCACCAGGAGGCCGCGAAGGCGTGGCTGGGCGACGGCCTCGCAGCCCTGGAGCCGTACCGGCACGACCCCGCCAGGGCCGCGAGCGAGCTGCGGGCCGCGGGCATGAGGAAGATCGACGGAAAGTGGGCGATGCCCGACGGCAGCCCCTGGAAGATGACCATCAACGTGCCCGCGTCCTTCTCCGACTGGCTGGCCGGCGCCAAGGCCGTCACCAGCCAGCTCAACGACGCCGGGATCGACGCGCAGGTCGTCACCACCGCCGACTACCCGCTCTACCTCGAGGAGATGGCGGCCGGGAAGTACGACCTCGGCTTCTGGCTGGTGGCCCTCGGCCCCGCGCCGTACAACATCTTCCAGCGCCTGTACGGGGCCCAGAACGGCTGGCAGCTCTTCGGCGGCAGGCTCAAGCACGTCGCCCCCGGCACGGAGGGCAACTGGATGGGCGGCGCCGAGCTCATCGACGTCAGGGGCGTGGGCAGGGTCAACCCCGGCGAGCTGGCGGTGAAGCTGAACTCCGTCCCCGAGGCCGAGCAGCGGCGGATCGTCTCGACCCTCGCCAGGACCGCCAACCAGGACCTCCCGGTGATCCAGCTGTGGGACTACGTCAACACCCAGGTCGTCAACACCACCCGCTTCACCGGATTCCCGGGCGATGACAGCGACGCGCTGCGCCTCACCTCCGGGGTCTGGCTCCAACTCGGCATGGTCAAGAGGAAAGGCCACATATGACGGTCATCGCACGCCGCCTCGCGGGCCACCTCGCCCGCGGGCTCGCCATGATCCTGGTGGTCACCACGATCAGCTTCGTGATCATCAGGAACATCCCCGGCGATCCCATGCGGGCCCGCTACGAGAAGCTGGTCGAGCAGGGCATGTCACCCGACCAGGCCGAGCGCGCCGTCGCGGTGCTGTACGGGTTCATGCCGAAGGGCACGATGTGGGAGCAGTACCTCGACTACATGCGGGGCCTGCTCCACCTCGACCTCGGCCAGTCGCTGAGCGTCCCCGGCGCCGAGGTGACCACCCTGCTCGGCTCGGCGGCCACCTGGACGATCCTGCCGGTCCTCGTCGGCACCCTGCTCAGCTTCGCGGTCGGCGTCATCCTGGGCGTCTACGCGGCGATCAAGCGGTCGAGCAGGCTGGGGGACATCCTGGCCGTCTCCGGCTCGCTCCTGCACGGCCTGCCGCAGTACGTCCTCGCGCTGCTGCTGAGCGCGGCCTTCACGACCCTGTTGCCGATCTTCCCCTCCAGCGGCACCGCGGACGTCACGCTCGAACCCGGGCTCAACGCCGCCTACATCGGCTCGCTGGTCCAGTACGCCACGCTGCCGGTCCTGACCTACGCGCTGGCCGGGTACGGGGGCTGGATCCTGGCGATGAAGTCGAGCGTGGTCACCGTGCTGGGCGACGACTTCATCCTCGCCGCCGAGCTGCGCGGCATGAAGCGCGGGATCATCTTCCGCTACGTGGCGCGCAACGCGATCCTGCCGCTGTTCACCATCCTGGCGCTCTCGCTGGGCCTGCTGTTCGGCGGCGCGATCTTCATCGAGCGGATCTTCACCTACCCGGGGCTGGGTCTGCTGCTGCTCAACAGCATCACCGACCGCGACTACGCGCTGATGGGCGGGGCCTTCCTGCTGATCACCGTGGCGATCGTCATCGCCAACATCGTGGCCGACATGCTCTACACCGCCATCGACCCACGGGTCCGTTCCGGACAGGAGACGTCATGACCGGGCGAATCAGGGGAACCGCAGGAGACGGCCCGCAGGTCACACCGGTGGCGGAGGTGGTCGCATGACGGCGCCCGTCATCACCGCTCCCGGCGCTCCCGGTACTCCGGGCGTCCCCGGCGTCTCCGGCACCCGCGCGGCGCAGCGGCGCAACTTCTGGCGCGGCGTCTGGCGGGTCCTGCGGCGCAAGCCCAGCCGGATCGTGGGCGTGGCCATCCTGGGCGTGTTCGCGTTCATGGGGATCTTCGGGCCGCTGCTCTACCCCGCGCGGCTGCCGCGCGACGACAACGCGCTCTACGCCGCGCCGAGCCTGGCGCACCCCTTCGGCACCGACTTCGAGGGCACCGACGTGCTCGCCCTGGTGGTCACCGGCTCCCGGTACGTCCTGATGACCGCCCTGGTCACCGCCGTCATCACGGTCGCCCTCGGCACCACCGTCGGGCTGTTCGCGGGCTTCCGGCGCGGGCGCTGGGACAGCGTGCTCATGCGGATCACCGACATGAAGCTGACCATCCCCGCCCTCCCGCTGCTGCTGGTCCTGTCGACCGTCTGGAAGTTCACCAGCGCGATCGAGATGGGCCTGGTGCTCGGCCTCCTCGGCTGGGGCGGCGTGGCGCGCGCCGTACGGTCGCAGACCCTCTCGCTGCGCGAGCGCGGCTTCATCGAGGCGGCCAGGGGGCTCGGCCTGTCCGGCCGGCACATCGTCGGCAGGGAACTGCTGCCCAGCATGGCGCCCTTCATCGCGATGAACATGCTCATCGCGGTGACCGGCGCGGTGTACGCGCAGGTGGGCCTGTTCTTCCTGGGCGTCCTGCCGTTCGACGCCAACAACTGGGGCGTCATGCTCAACCTCGCCGTGTTCGGCGGGGGCGCGCTGACGACGACCACCGCGCTGCCGTACATGCTGGCGCCGCTGCTGGCGATCCTGCTGCTCACCCTGGGCATCGTCCTCGTCGTCGACGCCATGGACGAGATCTTCAACCCCCGGCTGCGGGAGGACTGAACAGATGTTCACACGTTCGGAGAAGGTGTCCGTGACACCGGGCGAGCGGCGGTCCGCCGCCGTGCGGCCCCGGCGCGCCTGGGGCGCCTGGGGCGCCCGGCGCGCGGAGGGCGTCGGGGCCATCGAGAGCACCGAAGGCACCGAAGGCACCGCGAGCCCCCGCGAGGCCGGGAGGAGCGGCCCGCCGGGAGTGCGCGTCAACGGCCTGTCCGTCGTCTACCGGACCTCGGCGGGAGAACTGCCCGCGGTGTCGGGGATCGATCT
Source organism: Streptosporangium sp. NPDC023825 (assembly GCF_040639575.1). Lineage (NCBI taxonomy): Bacteria > Bacillati > Actinomycetota > Actinomycetes > Streptosporangiales > Streptosporangiaceae > Streptosporangium > Streptosporangium sp. NPDC023825. The sequence goes on from NZ_JBFAAE010000012.1 coordinate 120,733, forward strand.
CGAGCTGGTGCCCGGGACGATCACCGGGGTGGTCGGCGAGTCGGGCTCCGGCAAGTCCACCCTGGCGCTGTCGCTGCTCAACGCGGTCCAGCCCCCCGGCAGGATCCGCTCGGGCAGCGTGGAGATCGACGGGCTCGGCGACGTCGTCGGGTTGCGGGGCGACGAACTGCGCCGGGCGCGGGGACGGCACATCGGGTACGTCTTCCAGGCCGCCCAGAACTCCCTCAACCCGCTCAAGACGGTCGGCAAGCAGCTCCTCGACCTGGGCCGCTCGCACGACATCCAGGACCTGCGGGGGCTGGTCAGGGACGCGAAGGACCTGCTCGGCAGGATGGGCATGGACGGCGCGCGCGTGCTCGACTCCCACCAGCACGAGCTGTCCGGCGGGATGCGCCAGCGGGTCGGCATCATGCTCGCGCTGGTGCTCAACGCCCACCTCGTCATCCTGGACGAGCCCACGACCGCCCTCGACATGATCACTCAGGCCACGATCCTGCGGATCGTCAGGGAGGTCCACGAGGAGCGCGGGCTCACCACGCTCGTCATCACCCACGACCTCGGCGTGGTGGCCGAGGTCGCCGACCGGCTGGCCGTCATGTACGGCGGGCGCGTGGTGGAGCAGGGGCCGACCACCGAGGTGCTCGGCGGCCCCCGCCACCCCTACACCCAGGGCCTGATCCGGGCCATCCCGCGCCTGATCGGCGACATCGGGGAGGCCAGGGCGCTGCCCGGCCGCCCGCCGACGCTTGGGACCGTTCCGTCGCGGGGATGCGTCTTCAGGGAGCGTTGCGAGCTGCGCATGGACGTCTGCGAGACCGAGGAGCCGCCCGCCGTCTCGCGCGGTGAGTGGATCGTGGCCTGCCACGCCGTCGCCGCCCGGACACACGGACCGAGGGAGAAAACGTGATCACTGGTCGGGGAATCACGAAGACCTTCAAACAGCGGGGCGGCATCCTCGCCGGACGGGAGGTGAAGGCGCTGCGCGGCGTCGACTTCGCCATTCCGAAGGGCGGGGCGGCGTCGTTCATCGGGGAGTCGGGCTGCGGCAAGACGACGCTCGGGCGGATCATCGCCGGGCTGGAGGGACACGACTCCGGAGAGATCACCATCGACGGCACGCCCATGTCGTCGCTGCGTCCCAAGCAGCGTGAGCCCTACTTCCGCCGCATCCAGCTCATCCACCAGGACCCGTACTCGGCGCTCAACCCGACCCGTACGGTGCACCAGACGCTGGACGCGCCGCTGTCGCTGCGGGCCGCGCAGACCGGCCGCTCGCGGGCGTGGGCCGACGCGCGTGCCCAGGAGTTGCTGGAACTGGTCGGCCTCGACCCCGGCTACGTGCTGTCGCGCTACCCCCACCAGCTCTCCGGCGGCATGCGCCAGCGGGTCGTCATCGCCCGGGCCCTCACCGTCGACCCCGAGATGCTCGTCGCCGACGAGGCCGTCTCCATGATCGACGTATCGTTGCGGCTGGGCATCCTCGCCCTGCTCAAGGACCTTCGCGAGCGCCTCGGGGTGAGCGTGCTGTTCATCACCCACGACGTGGCGACCGCGCGCTACATCGGTGACGACGGCGAGCTGTACGTCATCTACCGGGGCGAGGTCGTCGAGCGCGGCCACGTCGAGACGATCATCTCCGGCCCCGTGCACCCGTACACCCAGTCACTGCTGTCGGCCATCCCCGTGCTGCACGGCCTGGAGCGGCCCGGCGAGGAGCCGGTGACGCCGACCGGGGCGCTCGACGAGAGCCGCCTCGACGCGGGCTGCCTGTTCGCCCGGCGCTGCCCGTTCCGTACCGGCCGCTGCGAGTCGGAACACCCGCCGCTCGGCCACGGCGGCGGCACGCCCCAGGAGCACGCCTGTTTCCACCCCGCTCCCCGCAACGTCGTCGCCATGCCGGTCGGCCACCCGTGAGCCCGCTGGGAAACGGTCCCGGGGCGGGGCGCGCGGGCGCGGCGTCCGGGATCCGCGAGGCCGCCGCCGCAGACTCGGTGGCGCTCGCGGGAATCGCCGGGGCCGCGCTCACCCATGACGCGGGGGAGGCCGCGAGCCTGGTCGCCAGGCTCGCCACGCCGCCCGCGCAACGGTCCTGGACGGCACTGGTGACAGGCGGCCTCGACGGTGTGGCGTTCGCCTCCATGTCGGCGCGCGACCCGCACGCGGGCCACGTCGACCTGCTCGCGGTACGTCCCGAGGCCCGGGGGAGGGGCCTCGGCCGGGCACTGGTCACCGCGGCCGAGGACTGGCTGCGCGACCGGGGGGCGACCGAGGTCCGCCTGGCCGGCAACCCGCCCTGCTACGCCTGGCCCGGCGTCGACGTGCGCTACACCGAGGCCGCCTGCCTGGCCGAGAGCCTCGGCTACGAGCGCTACCGGGTCGCCTGGAACATGACCGCCGACCTCACCGGTGACCTCTCCGTCGAGGCCGACCTCGCGCGGCTGGCGGACCTGGGGGTCACCGTGCGCGCCGCCGCCCCCGGGGAGCGCGCCGCCGTGTCCGCCTTCGTCGAGGAGCAGTGGAACGACAGGTGGGCCTGGGAGGCGGAGCAGGCCACCGGCTGCCACTACGCCGTCAGGGAGGGCGAGATCCTCGGTTTCGCCGCCTGGGGTTCGAGGCCCTCCTGGTTCGGCCCGATGGGCACCGCGCCGGCCGCGCGGGGCCTGGGAGTCGGCCGGGTGCTCGTACGCCGCTGCCTCGCCGAGCAGCGGGCCGCGGGCATGTCGAGCACCCAGATCGGCTGGGTGGGGCCGCTGCGCTTCTACGCCAGGGCGGTCGGCGCGTACGCCGAGCGTGTCTTCTGGCTCTACCGCCGTGGCCTGCCGTGACGGCCCGTGCCCGCCGGGGCGGGCCGATGGGCGGGCTCCCAGCGGGTATGTGCCTGTAACGGCCTCACTGTCAGAAGATCATCTACTTAGCGGTAGTGAGATCAGGAAAACTAACGACATGGGACGTCATGAGTGATCAACTAGCCACACTGTCCACGCTCTCCACCGAGCAGAGCGATCCGCGCTACAGCCGGATCGACCGGCTTCCCACCGACCAGGTGGCCCGGCTGATGAACGCGGCGGACACCGCGGTGCCCGCGGCGGTGGGCGAGGCGATCCCGGAGATCTCGGCCGCGGTGGACGCGGTCGTGGCCCGGATGAAGTCCGGGGGGCGCCTGTTCTACGTGGGCGCGGGGACGTCGGGCCGGCTGGCCGTGCTGGACGCCTCCGAGTGCCCGCCGACCTTCGGCACCGATCCCGAGCTCGTCCAGGGCGTCATCGCGGGGGGCACTCCCGCGCTGACCCGTTCGGTCGAGGGCGCGGAGGACGACCACGCCGGGGGAGCGGCCGCCCTCGGGGAACGGGGGGTGGGCGCGCTCGACGCGGTGGTGGGCGTCTCCGCCAGCGGTCGCGCGCCGTTCGTGCTCGGCGCGCTCGCCGAGGCGAGCCGCCGTGGCGCCCTGACCGTGGGACTGTCGTGCAACGCCGCGACCCCGCTGTCGGCGGCCGCGCTGCACCCCATCGAGGTGATCGTCGGCCCGGAGGTGGTGACCGGCTCCACCAGGCTCAAGGCGGGGACCGCGCAGAAGCTGGTCCTCAACATGATCTCCACGATCGCGATGGTCAAGCTGGGCCGTACCTACGGCAACACCATGATCGAGGTGTCGGCGATGAACTCCAAGCTGGCCGACCGGGCCGCCAGGATGGTCAGCGACATCACCGGGGCGGCCCTCTCCGCCGCCCGCTCCGCGCTGGAGGCCGCCGGATGGCACGTGAAGGTCGCGGTACTGATGATCGAGCACGGCCTCGACGCCGGCGGCGCCCGGGTCCTGCTGGAGCGGCACGGCGACCAGCTCGAGGCGGCACTGGAGGCGGCGGGGCAGGCCAGGGGTGCCTGAACCTCCCTCGGAAGGGGAAGCCGCACCGGCCGCGGAACCGGGAGCGGGACCGGGGCCGAAACCGGGAGCGGAAGCGGGACCGGGGCCGAGGTGTGGAGCGGGAGCGGTGACCGGTTCCGCGGAGGGCGCCCGGCTCGCCGGGATCCTCGGGGCGGCGGTGCCGCGCGTCTGCTCGGCGGCGGTGGCCGCGATCGCCGTGGGCGGGGTCACGGTGGCCGCCGCGGCGGCCGGGGAGGCCGTGCGCTACGCGTCGGCCTCCGGGGACCTCGCCGAGGACCGGCCGCGGGCCCTCCGCGACTCGATCTTCGATCTCGCCTCGATCACCAAGCTCTTCACCACGGCCGTCATCCTGTCACTGGCCGAGGACGGCCTTCTCGGCCTGGACGAGCCCGTCGCGGCCTGGCTGCCCGGCCGCTACGGAGGCGCCCCCGAGGTCACCCTGCGGCACCTGCTCACCCACACCGCGGGCCTGCCGCCGGGGCGCAGGGCCCACGAGGAGATCCCCGGCGACGGCCCGGAGATCCACGCCACGCGCATGGAGCGGATCCTCTCGACGGCGCCGATCGGTCCCGCGGGCGAGCGCTACCTGTATTCCGACGTCGGGCTGATCACGGCGGGCCGGGTGGCGGAGATCGCCGGGCGGGCCTCCCTGGACGAACTCGCCCGCGCCCGGGTCATCGACCCGCTGGGCCTGCCCGACACCGGCTACCGTCCCGCCGCGTCCCTGCTGCCCCGGATCGTCGCCACCGAGCACAAGCCCGAGCGCCCGGGCCCCGGATGCGTGCGCGGCGAGGTCCACGACGAGACCGCGCACGGCCTGGGCGGGGTCGCCGGGCACGCCGGGATCTTCTCCACCGCCGACGACCTCGTACGCTTCGCCGAGGCGCTGCGCACCGGGGGAGCGCCGGTGCTGGGTCCCGCCTCGGTCGCCGAGATCACCCGCGACCACGGCGTGCGGGGCGCGGACTTCCGCCACGGCCTGGGCGCGCGGATCGGCGACCCCGCGATCGTCGGCCCGCTGGCCGACGCCTACGGCCACTCCGGCTTCACCGGCACCTCGCTCGTCGTCGATCCCGGCCGCGCCCTCACCGTCGTCCTGCTGACCAACAACGTCCACCCCCTGCGCGGCCGCGCGGGCATCCGCGACCTGCGCCACGCGGTCGCCGCCGAGGCCCTGCGCCTGTCCTGAGCGCCTGTCCTGAGCCCGCGCGACGGGGCGCCGGGGCTCACCGGGGGCTCACCCGGAGGTCACGTGTAGCGGGGCCGGAGGCGGCGGGCGAGGAGCTCGCGCATGGCGCCCGTGTGGTCGGCCAGCCGATCGAGGGACGACACCAGATCACCCGCCGCCGTCTCGCCCAGGACCGCGCGGAGCTCGGCGGTGACGGCGGCGCGTGCCGTGCGGCCGGCCTCGACGGCGTCCCTGCCGTGCCCGGTCAGCTCGACGACGCGCGCCCGCTGATCCTCCGGATCGGCCCTGCGGGTGAGGTAGCCGATCCGCTCCATTTCCGCCACGACCTTGGACGCGCCCTGCGGCGTCATGCCGAGCAGTCCCGCCAGGTCGCTGACGCGGACCGGGCCGCCGAGCAGGTGCTGGAAGACGTAGCCGTGCACGGTGCGCACCTGGGTGTGACCCGCCGCGGCCATGCGCCCGCGCACCTCGGCGTCGCAGGCGGCGGCCAGGGCGGTGAAGAGCAGGGAGAGGTCTCCGGCTGCGCCGGGATCGACCGGGCTTGACGTCACGTGGTCCACCATCCAATACTCAACCATGGTTGCGCAACTAAGGTTTAGTAGTTGGAGGAGGAGATCATGTTCTGCGATCCCGCGTTCACCCCGGTCGTCGAGGCGCTCAGGGAGGGACTGGGTCCCGGAGGTGCCGCCCTGGCCGTCACCGCGGGCGGCCGTCCCGTCGTGGACGTCTGGTTCGGCACGGCCGACGAGGGCGGGAGCCGCCCGTGGCGCCGCGACACGGTCGTCAACGTCTTCTCGGTCTCCAAGGGCGTCGTCGCGACCGTGGCCCTGCTGTGCGCGCAGCGCGGGCTCGTCGACCTCGACGCGCCCGTGGCCCGCTACTGGCCGGAGTTCACCTCGGAGGCCACCGTCGCCCAGCTGCTCTCCCACCGCGCGGGGCTGCCCGCGGTCCGCTCCCCGCTGCCACCGGGGAGTCTCTACGACTGGGACGCCATGGCGGCCGCGCTGGCCGCCGAGGAGCCGTGGTGGACCCCGGGGGAGCGGCACGGATACCACGCGGTCACGTTCGGCTGGCTGGTCGGCGAGCTGCTCCGCAGGGTCACCGGCAGGGAGATCCGCGACCTGGTCTCCGGGGAGCTCGGCGTCCCCGGTCTCTCGATCGGCCTTCCCCGGCAGGACGCGCACCGGGCGGCGTTCGTGCTCCCGCCGGAAAGCCCGCCCATGCCCGCGGGTTCCCCGCTGGCCGAGGCGATGGCGGATCCCGCGTCGGTCACCGCCAGGGCGTTCCTCAACCCGGCCGACCAGCTCGTGCCCGGCCTGCCGAACACCGGGCGCTGGCGTGCCGCCCAGATCCCCGCCGCCAACGGCCACGCCTCCGCCAGGGCCCTGGCGACCCTGTACGGCAGGCTCCTGTCGGGCGACCTCCTCGCCCCCGGGATGCTGGCGCGCGCCACGACGGCGCACAGCGACGGGTTCGACGAGGTCCTGCGCGGCCGGACCCGCTTCGGCCTGGGATACATGCTCCCCAACGAGGTCCGCCCCTTCGCGCCCCGGGCGGAGGCGTTCGGGCACACCGGGTCGGGCGGCGCGCTCGCCTTCGCCGACCCGGTGGCCGGCGTCGGATTCGGCTACACGCCGAGCCGCACGATCATCGCCCCCGCGGGCCCCGATCCTCGCTGGCCCCCGATCCTGGAAGCGCTCTACGGCTGCCTGTGAACGAGGTGCCCGGACGCCCCGTGCGGAGCGGCACGGGCTAGGAGGACCTGCTCCGGCGGGGGTAGTCGGTCCTGAAGCCGTCGATGGCGTCCCTGGTGGCCCGCAGCGCCGCGTCCGAGGTCTCGAAGGTGCGCTGGGCGATCCCGACGAAGATGCAGTCGACGATCAGGAGCTGGCTGATCCGGCTGGCCAGCGCCCCCGGGCGGAAGGCGGTCTCCCTGCCCGCCGAGACCAGGACGTGGTCGGCGAGCCCGGCCAGGGAGGAACGCGGGTTGTTGGTGATGGCCACCGTGGTCGCGCCCGCCCGCCGCGCGACGCGCATCGGCGCCAGCACGTCGGGGGTCTCGCCGGTGCAGCTCACCGCCACCGCGACGTCGTCCTCACGTACCAGCGCCGCGCTGGTCAGCGCGAGGTGCGCGTCGGTGTAGGCGTGGCCGGGCAGGCCGATCCGCATCAGCTTCTGCACCATGTCGGCCGCCACCAGCCCGGAGGCGCCGACCCCGTAGACGTCGACCTTGCGCGCCCCGGCCATCGCCTCCACCACCATGCCCAGCCGGTCGGGGTTGAGCTGCGCCGCGGTGTCGGCCAGTGCCTCCGACTCGGCCCTGGCCACCTTCGCGATCACGTCGGTCAGCGGGTCGTCGGGGCCGAGGTCGCCCGGGACCAGCCGTTCGGGCTCGTCCCTGGCCACCGCCGCGGCCAGGGCGAAGCGCAACTGGGAGTATCCGGCGAAGCCCAGGGCCCTGGCGGTGCGCACGATCGTGGCCTCGCTGGTGCCGGAGGCCGCGCTGAACTCGGTGATGGTGCTGCGGGCCACCACCCCGGGGTCGTCGAGGATGAGACGGGCGATGGACTGGGCCGCGGGGGTGAGGGAGGGGAGGACGGCCCTCACCGTGGCCACCAGGTTCACGGGGGTGGGGCCGTCGAGGACGTTCATTAAGCGCCTTTCATGTCATAAATCAGCCTATTGGTCGCCGGTCAACCAGCGGGCCACGGCGCGGGCCGAAGCCCGGGAGATGCCGTTCGTGGTCACGTACACGGCCCCCGAGGGCTCGCCGGGCATCCCGGTCTCGACCACCACGGTGTCGGGGCGCAACGCGACGGCCCGCGCCAGCAGCTCACCGACCCAGGGGTGGCGCCTGGCGTCGTGCACCACCATCACCAGCGGGCGGCTCCCGTCGCCCAGGTCGGGCAGCTCGGGCGCCTCCACGGTGACGACGTGGCCGACGGTGCCCGGCAGCACCTCGGTGAGGGCGCCGATGAGACCGGTGAGCATGCCCGGCTCGACCGCCTCGCTCAGCCGGGGGGCGATGTCGACGACCAGCGGCGGCCCGGAGAGCACGGTCGGGGCGTCCGTGGCGGTCACGCGGATGGCCGCCCGGGCGGTTCGCAGGCCGAGCTCCTCGCCCTCCTCCCCCGAGCCCCGGGCTGCGAGCCCCGCAGCCCGCGCGGCGGCGCTCGCGGCGTACCAGCCGGACAGCGCGAGCACGCGGGAGGCGGCCTCGGCCAGCCGGTCCTCGGCCAGCCTGCCCTCACGCACGGCGTCCACGATGGCGTCGCGCAGCTCGTGGACGTTCTCGCCCCCGGGGGAGGAGATGCCCGCGCAGATCGCGTCGGCCCCGGCCGCCAGGGCGCGGACCGCGATCTCCCCCGGCGGGTGGAGGGCCGCGACGGCGCGCATCTCGATGGCGTCGGTGACGATCATCCCGGTGAAGCCCATCTCCTCGCGGAGCAGCCCGGTCGTGATCCGCCGGCTCAGCGTCGCGGGGTTCTCCGGGTCGAGGGCCGGGATCAGCAGGTGCCCGCACATGACGGCCCGTACCCCGGCGGCCACCGCCGTGCGGAAGGGCGGCAGGTCACGCTCCGCGAGGAGCCGCGGGGAGGCGTGCAGGGTCGGCAGGGCGTGGTGGGAGTCGGTGTGGGTGTCTCCGTGGCCGGGGAAGTGCTTGGCGCAGGCGGCCACCCCGGCCCCCTGGAGCCCGGAGATCCAGGCGGCGGTGTGCCGGGAGACCAGGTCGGGATCGGCGCCGAAGGAGCGGACACCGATCACCGGGTTGACCGGGTTGGCGTTGACGTCCGCCACCGGGGCGTAGTCGAGGGTGATGTCGGCCGAGGCGAGGAGACGGCCGATCTCCTGGGCGACCAGCCGGGTCGCCTCGACGTCGTCGCCCACGCCCAGCGCCCGGTTGCCCGGCCACGAGCTGCCCCGCGCGGCCTGCAGGCGGGTGACGGATCCGCCCTCCTCGTCCACCGCGATCACCGCGGCGGGGTTCTCCGCGCGCAGCCGGGCGACCAGGCCGGCGGTGTGGCCGAGGCCGTCGAGGTTGCGGGCGAACAGCACGGCCCCGCCGAGGCCCTCGTCGCCGAGCGCGCGGAGCAGCCACCCGGGCGGCTCGGTGCCGTCGAAACCCGGCTGGAGGACGGTCATGGCCAGCCGGGCCAGGTCGGGGCTGCGATGGGGCATGCGGTCACCTTCTCGATCGAGGCAGGCGTCTTTCGACAGGGCGGCGGGAGGAGGTGTCCCAAGGTAGATTACACATCGATGACAATTTCCTTCATTATCGTTGCCTTAGAAGTAGCTTTCTGTCATTCTCTCGATCGAGAACCCGTGACCCTGTGACCTTGTGATCCCGTGCCGGTCTCGCGATCATTTCCGCGTCCGTCCTCATGTTCGTCTTCGTGCCCGCCCCGGTGCCCGCCCTCACGTCGGCCCGGTGGCGTCCGGACCGCGGTCCCCGGCCCGCCGTCCGGGGCCGAACACCCCTGGAGCCCACATGAGCTCATCCAGCCGGCGAGCCGTCCTGCGCGGCCTCGCCCTCGCCGTCTCGGCGGCCGCCGTTTCCCTGTCCGGCCGGGCCTCGGCCGCCGCCTCCGGGATCTCGTACGAGACCGGGGTCTTCGACGCGGGCTCCTCCGGGGCCGGGCGGGTGCCGCCGCTGCGCCAGATGCGCGGCATGTGGATCGCCTCGGTCGCCAACATCAACTGGCCGTCGAGGAGCGGGCTGAGCGCCGAGCAGCAGAGGGCCGAGTATCTCGGCTGGCTCGACCTGGCGCGGGCCCGCGGGCTCAACGCGGTGTTCGTGCAGATCCGGCCGACCGCCGACGCCTTCTGGCCCTCCCGGTACGAGCCCTGGTCGCAGTATCTGACCGGCGTGCAGGGGCGTGACCCCGGCTACGACCCGCTGGCCTTCCTGGTGGCGGAGACGCACCGGCGGGGCCTGGCCTTCCACGCGTGGTTCAACCCCTACCGGGTGTCGATGCGGGACGACCCGGCCCTGCTGCACCCCGACCACCCCGGCCGCAGGCACCCCGACTGGATCGTCCCCTACGGCGGCAAGCTCTACTACAACCCCGGCATGCCCGAGGTCCGCGCGTTCGTGCAGGACGCGATGATGGACGCGGTCACCAGGTACGACATCGACGGCCTGCACTTCGACGACTACTTCTACCCGGTCAACACCACCGCCTTCGACGACGCCGAGGCCTACGCCCGGTACGGCGCCGGCTTCCCCGACCTCGCGGCCTGGCGGCGCGAGAACGTCGACCTTCTCGTACGGGAGATGCAGCGGCGGGTGCGGCGGGCCAAGCCCGAGATCGCCTGGGGCATCAGCCCCTCGGGCATCTGGCGCAACCGGGCCACCGACCCCCTGGGGTCGGAGACCGGCGGCGGCCAGTCCTACGACAACCTGCACGCCGACACGCGCGGCTGGGTGAAGAAGGGCTGGCTCGACTACATCGCGCCGCAGCTCTACTGGTACATCGGCCAGTCCAACGCCGACTACGCCAAGCTGGTCCCCTGGTGGTCCGACGTGGCGGCGGGCACGGGCACCCAGCTGTGGATCGGCCAGGCGGCCTACAAGGCCGGGGCGGCGGGCCAGCCCGCCGAGTGGTCCCGGCCCGACGAGCTCAGCAGGCACCTCACCCTCAACGAGGACCACCCCGAGGTCGGCGGCGACATCTGGTACAACTCCGGCGACGTCCGCGACGACCGGATCGGCTCGATCAGCGCCGTGGTGACCGGCCACTACACCCGCCCCGCGCTGTCCCCGCTGCTGCCCAGGCTCGCCTCGGGCCGGGCCCCGGAGCGCCCGCTCCTCCCCGTGGCGCGCCGGGTGCCCGGTGGTGTCGAGCTGCGCATCCTGGCCGCCGGCCGGCGCGTCCCGTTCCAGTTCGCGATCTTCCGGTTCGACCGGCCGGCCGGGCCCGGGGACTTCACCGACGCCCGGAACCTGATCGCCGTCGTCCCCGCCGCCCGGGACATGCGCTGGACGGACCCGGCGGGCCCCGGCGGCACCGGGCGCGCGTACTACCACGTGGTGGCCGTCGACCGGGCCGGCCGCCTGAGCCCGCCCAGCGACGCCTGCCGCGCGCGGTGACGGCCCGGTGACGGCCCGGCGGGATCCGGGGGGATCGTGAGGGGGTGAGGGCGTGCGCGTGCTGGGATTGATGTCGGGAACGTCCCACGACGGGATCGACGGCGCGGTCGTGGACTGGTCCACGGACGGCGACGTGCTCACCGGTGTCGTCGAGCACACCGGCACGCGGCCGTACGAGGAGCGGCTGCGCGAGCGCATCGCCGGCGCGCTGCCGCCCAACCCGGCCGACATGGCCGAGGTGTGCCGGCTCGACACCCTGGTCGGCCAGGCGTTCGCCGACGCCGCCGAGGCGTGCGGGCCGGTGGATCTCATCTGCTCGCACGGGCAGACGATGTTCCACTGGGTGGAGGACGGCCGGGTGCGCGGCACGCTGCAGCTGGGCCAGCCCGCCTGGATCGCCGAGCGGACCGGCGTGCCGGTGGTCTCCGACCTGCGGGCCAGGGACGTGGCCGCCGGAGGGCAGGGCGCGCCGCTGGTCTCCTATTTCGACCTGCTGCTCCTGGACGGGCTGCCGGGGCCGAGCGGCGCGCTCAACCTCGGCGGGATCGCGAACCTGACCGTGCGGGACGCCGGGACGGCCTACGACATCGGCCCGGCGTCGGCGCTGATGGACGCGGCGGTGTCGGCCGCCACGGGCGCGCCCTACGACGAGGACGGCCGCCTCGCCGCCTCGGGGGAGGTGCACGAGGGGTTGCTGGCGGACCTGCTGGCCGAGCCGTACTACCGGGCACCGCCGCCGAAGAGCACCGGCAAGGAGCTGTTCCACCCCGGCTACCTGGACGGCAAGACGTCGCCGTACCGGCCGGACCTGCCCGACCTGCTGGCGACGCTGGCCGCGCTCACCGCGGAGACCGTCGCGGCGGAGATCCGGCGCCACCGCCTCGAGACGGTGGTCGTCTCCGGGGGAGGGGTGCGCAACCCGGTCCTGATGGCGATGCTGGCCGCGCGGGCCGGGGGCGCGCGCATCGTGCCGAGCGACGAACTCGGCGTCCCCGCCGGCGCCAAGGAGGCGATCGCCTTCTCGCTCTTCGGCTGGCTGGCGGCGCACGGGCTGCCCGCGACGGTCCCCGGCTGCACGGGCGCGTCCGGCCCCCGCCTCCTCGGCGCGATCACTCCCGGCGCCGGAGCGCTGAGGTTGCCCGAACCCCTCGGCGAGGGACCCCGCCGCCTGCGCCTCACCCCGGCGGGGGCGGCCGGATAGGTCGTGGGGGCGTCCCTCCGGCCGCGCGGCCTCCGGGCCGGGAGAGGGGGGGCGGGCGTCGTGGCGGCCGAGCATGGGCCCGCCGCGAACGTCAAGATCGTGGATGGAACGGTTCACGCTCCCGCTATCCTGTATACCCTACAGGAATAGTAGGTTATGCTGGGTCGCGTGTCAGGTTCCTCATCGGTCGCCGTCGTGGGCGGCGGCGCGAGCGGCACGCTGGCGGCGGTCCACCTTCTCCGCGAGGCGCGGGCGCGGGCCATGCCGCTGGAGGTCGTGCTGATCGACCAGTACGGGCGGCACGCGCTGGGACAGGCGTACTCGACCACCGACCCGCACCACCTCCTCAACGCCTGCGCGAACAAGATGAGCGGGCTGGACGACGACCCAGGCCACTTCCTGCGCTGGGCCCTCGAGGGCGGGCTGGACGTCTCCGCCTCCGACTACCTGCCGAGACGGACGTACGGGCGCTACCTCCGCGACCTGCTGGCCGGGGCCGAGGAGTGGCCCGTCCGGGTGGTGCGCAAGGTGACGGGCACGGTGAGCGCCCTGACCCGGGGCCGGGGGGTGCGGGTCCACCTGTCCGGCGGCGGCCGGATCGACGCCGACGCCGCCGTCCTGGCCCTGGGCAACCGTTCCCAGGCCGCCCGGCCGCCGATCGCGGACGCCGCGAGCCCCGGCTACGTCGCCGATCCGTGGGCGCCGGACGCGCTGGCCGGGATCCGCGACGGCGCGCCGGTGCTCGTGCTGGGGACCGGGCTGACCATGGTGGACGTGGCGGTCACCGTGACCCGGGCGCACCCGGACACCGTCGTCCACGCGGTGTCGCGGCACGCCCTGCTGCCGCGGCCGCACCCCCGGCCCGTGCCGCCCCCGGTCCCGACGCCGGTCCCGGACGGGCCGCTGGGGGTCGGCGACCTGCTCCGCGCCGTACGCCTCGCCGTGCGGGACAACGGCGGCGACTGGCACGGCGTGGTCGACGGCCTGCGGCCCCAGGCCCAGAGGCTGTGGACCCGGCTCTCCCCGGACGACCGGCGGCGGTTCCTCGGCCTGGCGGCCCGCTACTGGGAGGTCCACCGGCACCGGATCCCTCCCGTCACGGCCGCCAGGATCGCCGATCTGCGGGCCGGCGGCCGCCTCCGGGTGCTGCGCGGCCGGATGCTCCGGGCCGAGGCCGGTCCCGGCGGGCTGCGCGTCCAGGTGAGCGCGGACGGCGCCGTCCGGGAACTCGACGTCGGCTGGCTGGTCGACGCCACCGGGCCCGGGGCCGACATCACCCGCGATCCCCTCCTCGCCGGCCTCGTCGCCGGCGGTGTGGTCCGGCCGGACCCGCTGCGGCTCGGGCTGGACGCCGCTCCCGGCGGTGCGGTCCTGGACGCGGCGGGAGACCCCGACGACCGGATCTTCACGCTGGGCCCGATGCTGCGCGGAAGCCTGTACGAGACGACGGCGATCCCGGAGATCCGCGCCCAGGCCGCGGCCCTCGCGCCACGCCTCGTGGGGGCGCTCGCCTCCGGTGCCCGCCCGACGGCCCCCGCGCAGGGCCGGTAAGCGTGAGGACGGGCGGGGGCTCGCCGAAGGGCCGGCGCCCCGGGCCGGCCGCCAGGGCGGTCTCCCCGCCAAAGGACGGTGACCGGCACGTTCTAGACTTCGGTGAGGGAGTCCACGTCCGCGCGGGGAGGGGTGTTCGTTGTCCGAGGACGGTCAGGCCGCACAGGAGCGCACGTACCTGTTCTCCTACGGGACCCTGCGGCAGCGCGACGTGCAGCTGTCCACCTTCGGCCGGGAACTGGACGGCAGGCCGGATCTGCTGCCCGGCCACACCCTGTCGACGGTGGCGATAACCGACCCGGACGTCGTCGCGGTCAGCGGCGCCGACCGCCATCCGATCGTGCGGGCCACCGGTGATCCCTCGGACCGGGTCGAGGGAACGGTGTTCGAGATCACCGGCGCGGAGCTGGCCGCCGCCGACGGCTACGAGGTGGCCGACTACAGCCGGGTGCCGGTGACGCTCGCCTCCGGCGTGCGCGCCTGGGTCTACACCGCCTCCTGAACCGGCGGGGGAACCGTGCCCCGGCCGGGGCCGCCCGGGCTTGACCTTGAGCGGGGTTGAGGTCTCATCCTGGGGGGACCCCCGAGGAAAGAGGACCCTCATGAGCGAGGACCTGGTCGACTTCTGGTTCGATCCCGGCTGCCCCTGGGCCTGGATCACCTCCCGCTGGATCCTGGAGGTGCGCGAGGTGCGCCCCATCACGATCAGCTGGCGGGAGATGAGCCTGGCGGTGCTCAACGAGAAGCAGGACATGTCCGAGGAGTACCGCGAGATCGTCGAGCTGGGCCGGGGCACCATGCGGGTGTTCGCGGCGGCGCGCGCGACGGCCGGGGACGCCGCCGTCGGCGACCTCTACACCACGCTCGGCACCCGCTACCACGGCGAGGACGGCCTGTTCCGGCGGCCCCGCGACACGACGCCGGACGGCGGTCTCGCGGGCTGGCGGGCCGCGATGGAGGCCCTGGAACCGGTGATCGCCGCCGCGCTCTCCGACGCCGGGCTGCCCGCCGAACTGCTCGACGCGAGGACCGACGGCACCTGGGACGAGGCGATCCACGCCTCGCACGCCCTGGTGCCCGCAGGGAGGCGGAACCCGTCGCTGATCGGTGTCCCGACCATCTCGGTGAACGGGCACGCCGGGCAGTTCGGTCCCGTCATCAGCGAGATCCCGACCGGCGAGCGGGCCGGGCGGCTCTGGGACGCGTTCAAGGTGCTCGCCACCGAGGAGGCGTTCTTCGAGCTCAAGCGGGTCACCGACCGGGCGGTTCCCCGCACCTGGCCGCAGGCCACATAGCGCGGGACGGGGCCTCCCTGCCAGCGTCCTCGCCGCGCTTGACGGAGAAATAACCGCTTTTTTCGCGAACGATACGCCTGATCATGTTCGTCGCCCCGCACTGAGGGCAGGCCCCCGAGTGTGATGGAGCGTGAGGTTCGCCGGCACCGCCGTCGCGGCGCCGACCTGCGGAAGCGTGACCGCCGTCCCGGGGTTCGTGAGCGGGGCGGCTCGACCGGTACCGCGGGCGGACCACTCTCTCCGCGTCACGGTGGCGTCGAGTAGCGGTTTTTGTCGGTGAGTTCGGGGGAGCGCCCCGCTGACGGCCGCTACCGCGTGACCGAAGGCGGGACCTTCCTCACTCGTAACGTCGCGGTATGGCGACAGGGATGGGGCCGGGAATGAGGATCGTTGGGATCGCGGGAAGCCTTCGCCCGGGGGCGTACGTCTGGAGGCTCCTGGAGGCGGCGGCACGGGAACTGCCCGAGACGGTGGACTTCGAGATCTGGCGGGGCCTGGACCAGGTGCCGTCCTTCGAGGAGGGCGAGCTCCCGAGGCCGGTCGCCGATCTGTGGCACCGCCTCTCCGCGGCGGACGGTGTGCTGATCACCGCGCCGGCGCACAGCGCGCTCCCGGCGCAGCTGGGACACACGCTCGACTGGATCTCGTCCGCGCGCGGCGGCGCGGTCCTGGTGGGGAAGCCGGTGGGCGTGGTGACCGCCTGCCCGCGCGCCCACGAGGGGATGTGGACGCAGATCCAGCTGCGCAGGGCCCTCGGCGCGGCGGGGGCGGTGGTGTGCGGCGCGGAACTGGCCGTCTCCCCGGCCCCGGACCAGTTCGACGCCGCCGGCAGGCTCGCCGACCAGGAGTACCGGGGCCGGCTCCGCGACGTGCTGGAGGAGATCTGCTCCCCGTCTTTCGCCGGGGCCGGTTCTCTCGGCAGGTCCACCGTGTGAGAGCCGGGTGAGATCCGCCTGACCGCTCGCCGGGGCCCTCGGGCCCCGGTCCCCAGGATCCGCCGTACGGCGTCCGCGATCCCGCCGCACGGTCCCGATCCTCCGGGCGCCCCTCGACCTGCCACCGGGCGGTTCCCGCCGGGAGGCGACCGCCGCGTCGTGCGCCACGAAGGCGCGAAGGGATGAGGAAGGGAGGCTGCCGTGGGGAGATCCGGCCAGGAGGTGGCGCTGCGGGCCCTCGGCGCGGCGCTCGACGTGCACGCCCCGGCGGCCAGGCACGGCGTCAGGACGTTTCCCGAGGGCACGCCGTTCCTGTGGCTGACCGTTCCCGGCGCGGGAGGCGCCACCGTCTTCCTCGAGGAACGCCACTGGATCTGCCTGAGCGAGCCCGAGCGGGGCGGGGTGACCGTCCAGCTCGTCGCCGGCGGGGTCGACGACGACCCCGCCCTCGTCGTGGGCCGCCTCATGACCGTCATGACGCCGGTGCCGCGCCGCGCGGGCGGCCTGTCACGCGCGCTGAAGGTGGGCCTGCTCGGTCTCGCCGGGGGCGCGGGCGTGGGGCTGCTGGCCGCGCTGCTCATGGCCGTCCTCGTGGCCGGCAACGGCTACACCTCGGACACGACGATCGGCGCGGTGTACGTCCTGGCCGCGCTGATCGGCGTCGGAGCCGGGCTCTGGGTGTCGCTGCGCTGGTGGCGGATGGACAGGGACCCGCGTGATCGTGACTCCGGTGGGCAGGGACCGTAGGGACGACCACCTGGAGGAACGACATGGCCGAGTTGCTGGCGATCTACAACGAGAGCGCGGGGAGCGCCGACGACGAGGCCAGGACCACCGCCCTCGAGACGCTGCGCGGCGGTGGCGCCGACGTGATCGAGGCGCCCGCCGGGGAGAAGGACCTGGACGAGATGCTCGACGCCTGTCCCGGCAGGGACGTGGTCGTGCTGGGCGGTGACGGCACGTTGCACGTGGTGGTCGCGACCCTGCACCGGCGCGGCGAGCTGGACGCCCGCACGGTGGGGCTCGTGCCGCTGGGCACCGGCAACGACTTCGCCCGCGGCCTGGGCATCCCGCTGGACCCGCCGGTCGCGGCCCGCGTCGTGCTCGCCGGCCGGCCCCGGCCGCTCGACCTCCTGGTGGACGACGAGGGCGGGGTCGTCGTCAACATGGTCCACCTCGGCATCGGCGCCCGGGCGTCCGAGGGTGCCACGCCACTCAAGCCGGTGCTCGGACGGCTCGCCTACGCGGCGGGAGCGCTGCTCGCGGGGGTGCTCAGCCCCGGCTGGCGGCTGCGCGTCACCGTGGACGGCCGCTCCGTCGGCGACGGGCGCCCGGCGCTCATGGTGGGCATCGGCAACGGCGTCACCATCGGCGGCGGCGCCCCGCTGGCCCCCCGGGCCAGGCCCGACGACGGCATGGCCGACGTCGTCGTCTCGCTGACGACCGGTCCGCTGGACAGGCTCGTCTACGCCCTCCGGCTGCGCAAGGGAACCCACCTCGGCCTGCGCGACGTCATCACCACTCGCGGCGGGGAGGTGACCGTGGAGGGCGGCCCCGTCCCGGTGAACGCCGACGGCGAGCTGACCGGCCGGATCACCCGGCGCCGCTGGACGGTCGTGCCCGCCGCCTGGCGCATGTTCACCTGAGCCCGCGCCCGCTCCGCCCGGGGCCGGTTCGCGAGAGCCCGGCCGCCCGGCTTGCGTCCGCCCGGGGCCGGTTCGCGGGGTCGCGGCCGTCCGGTCATGTTCGCCCCGGCCGGGTGCCGAGCGGGTCGCGGCCACGTCGCGCGCCCGTCCGAGCCGGTGTCCCGGGGATCCCGGCCGCCCGGCGGGCGGCCGCTCGGGGAGGTGCCCGCCGGGCGCGTGCCGGGCGCGCGTCGTCGCCGTCAGCCCAGGGACGCCGAGACCAGGTCGCGCGCCTCCTGCTGCACCCGCGCCAGGTGCTCGGGCCCCTTGAAGGACTCGGCGTAGATCTTGTACACGTCCTCGGTGCCGGAGGGGCGGGCGGCGAACCAGGCGCTCTCGGTGGAGACCTTGAGTCCGCCGAGGGCGGCGCCGTTGCCGGGCGCCGAGGTGAGCACCTGGGTGATCTCCTCCCCGGCGAGGCTGCCGGCGGTGACCTGCTCGGCCGAGAGCCTGGCGAGCACCGCCTTCTCCTCCCGGGTCGCGGGGGCGTCGACGCGGGCGTAGGCGGGGTCGCCGAACCTGGCCACCAGGTCGCCGTAGTGCTCGCTCGGCGAGCGGCCGGTGGTCGCGATGATCTCCGAGGCGAGCAGCGCCAGGATCAGGCCGTCCTTGTCGGTGGTCCACACCGAGCCGTCGCGCCGCAGGAACGACGCCCCGGCGCTCTCCTCGCCGCCGAAGCCCAGCGAGCCGTCCAGCAGGCCCGGCACGAACCACTTGAACCCGACGGGGACCTCCATCAGCCGCCTGCCCAGGTCGGCGGCGACCCGGTCGATCATGCCGCTGCTCACCAGCGTCTTGCCGATCCCGGCGGCGGCGGGCCAGCCGGGCCGGTGGGAGTAGAGGTAGGAGATCGCCACGGCGAGGTAGTGGTTGGGGTTCATCAGCCCGCCGTCGGGCGTGACGATGCCGTGCCGGTCGGCGTCGGCGTCGTTGCCCGTGGAGACGTCGAAGGCGTCGCGGCCCGCGATGAGCGAGGCCATCGCGTACGGCGACGAGCAGTCCATCCGGATCTTGCCGTCCCAGTCCAGCGTCATGAACCGCCACGTCGGATCGGTCAGCGGGTTGATCACCGTCAGGTCCAGCCGGTGCCGCTCGGCGATCTCCCCCCAGTACGCGACGCTCGCCCCGCCCAGCGGGTCGGCGCCGATGCGCACCCCCGCCTCCCGGACGGCGTCGAGGTCCAGCACCGAGGGCAGGTCGTCCACGTAGTGGCCGAGGAAGTCGTACCGGCCGGTCGTGTCGGCCGCCAGCGCCCTGGTGTACGGGACCCGCCTGACCTCCTTCAGGCCGTCGGCGATCAGCGCGTTGGCCCTGTCCTGGATCCACGAGGTGGCGTCGGTGTCGGCCGGGCCGCCGTGCGGCGGGTTGTACTTGAACCCGCCGTCGCCGGGCGGGTTGTGCGAGGGGGTCACCACCACGCCGTCGGCCCGTCCCGAGGAGCGCCCACGGTTGTGGGCCAGGATCGCGTGGGAGACCGCGGGGGTCGGGGTGTAGCCGTCCCGGCTGTCGACCATGACCGTCACCCCGTTGGCCGCGAAGACCTCCAGCGCCGACACCTGCGCCGGTTCCGACAGGGCATGGCTGTCGGCGCCCAGGAACAGCGGGCCGTCGACGCCCTGCGCCGCCCGGTACTCCACGATGGCCTGGCTGGTCGCGAGGATGTGGTCCTCGTTGAACGCGACGTTCAGCGAGGAACCCCGGTGTCCCGACGTCCCGAACGCCACCCGCTGGCCCACCTCGCCCGGGTCTGGATGCAGGGCGTAGTAGGAGGTCACCAGGCGGGCCACGTCGACAAGGTCGGACGGCCTGGCGGGCTGTCCCGCGTGTTCGTGCGTCATCGCAGTCTCCTCACATCACACCTGAGCTAACCGTATCTGCCCCCAAATCGGATAAGCCTGCACAACTCATGGAGGGCTGATGGCAAACCGGTGGTCCCGCCCGCCCCGTATGCCGTTGACAACGTTGTCATCAACGTCGTACCGTCACCCTGTTTGCCCGGTCACTTGGGGAATACACCCTTTGTGCCATTGATCAGCGGAGGATCCCCTTGCACAGCCGCGTGGTGGCCCTGGCGGCCGCCTGCCGTCCCTCCGGGTTCCGGTACGCCGGAAAGGCCGGCCGATGACCGCCCTCGCGATCGACATCGGCGGCACCAAGTTCGCCGCGGCGCTGGTCCGGCCGGACGGGACCGTGGCACGCAGGGCGGAACTGCCGGTCGGCCAGGATCCCGAGGCGACGCTGGCCTCGCTCGTCCGGCACATCCGCGATGTCCCGGACATCGGCGGCACCGAGGGCGCAGCCGGAGAGACCGGGGATCTGGGAGATCTGACCGGGGTCGGCATCGGCTCGGCCGGTCCCCTCGACGCCGTCGCCGGTACGGTCAGCCCGGTCAACATCCCCGCCTGGCGTGACTTCCCGCTGGTCGGCGCGGTGAGCGAGCTCCTTCCCGGCCTTCCCGTCGCGCTCGCGGGAGACGCGCAGTGCATGGCGCTGGGGGAGTGGTGGCGGGGCGGGCACTCGCGCTCCCGGGCCCTGCTGGGCATCGTGGTGTCCACCGGCGTGGGCGGGGGCCTGGTCCTCGACGGGGTGCCGTACGTGGGACCGACCGGAAACGCCGGGCACATCGGGCACATCGCGGTGGACGGCGACGGACGGCTCTGCCCCTGCGGGGCGACCGGCTGCCTGGAGACGATCGCCAGCGGCCCGAGCATGGTTCGCTGGGCGCTGGAGAACGGCTGGAGCCCGCCCGGTGCGCACCCGGACGCCCGCGCGCTCTCGGCCGACGCCGCGCGCGGGGTCCCCGTCGCCCGGCAGGCCTTCCAGCGGGCCGCCGACGCGCTGGCCGTGGCGATCCTCACCACGGCGGCGCTCTTCGACCTCGACGACGTCGTCATCGGGGGCGGCGTCTCCGGGGCGGGGGAGACCCTGCTCGCCCCGCTGCGCGAGGCGGTCGCCAAGCGGGCGGGCCTCGGCTTCCTGCGCGGCCTGAACGTCGAACGTACCTCCCTGGAACGCGACGCCGGCCTGTACGGCGCCGCGGCCCTGGTCCTCCCCGTCGCGGGGTAGAGGACCGCGTTCTCTCCTCCGCCCGCAGGCGGAGGTGTCCACGCTAAGGAGAACCGATGAGCTCACTCGCCGTCCAGCTGTACTCCGTGCGCGAACAGGCGGCCGTCGACCGCCGCGCCGTGCTGCGCCGCATCGCCGACATGGGCTACCGCGCGGTCGAGCCGTACGACGTGCACCTCGATCCGGAAGGTCTCCGCGACGACCTGCGGGAGGCGGGGCTCTCGGTGTGCAGCGTGCACGCCCCGCTCCTCGACGAGCGGCGCGCGGCCGCGCTGGCCGGGGCCGTCACCGTCGGCGCGGAGACCGTCATCGTGCCCGCCGCCCCCGCCGAGTGGTTCGCCGGCAGGGAGGGGGTCGAGCTGGCCGCCAGGACCATCGGCGAGGCGGCCCGCGAGGCGGCCGACCACGGGCTGCGGCTCGGATACCACAACCACTGGTGGGAGCTGGAGCAGCGGGTGGACGGCCGTCCCGCGCTGGAGGTGCTCGCGGAGCTGCTGGACCCCTCGGTGCTGCTGGAGGTGGACCTCTACTGGGCGGCGACCGGCGGCGTCGACCCGTCGGGGCTGCTGACCCGGCTCGGCGAGCGGGTGAGCCACCTGCACGTCAAGGACGGCCCCGCCACCCAGGAGGGCCCGATGACCGCGGTCGGCTCCGGCCGGGTGCCCATCGTGGACGCGCTGAACACCGCGCCGGACGCGGTGCGGATCGTGGAGCTCGACCACTGCGCCACCGACATGCTCCAGGCGCTGGCCGACAGCCACGCCTACCTGACCGGTCTCGCCGCCGCCGGGCGGGTGAGCCCGTGACCGGCCCGCTCGGGGTGGCGATCGTCGGCTGCGGGAACATCAGCCACCAGTACCTGGCCAACCTCACCTCCTTCCCCGGCGTGCGGGTGGTGGCGTGCGCGGACCTCGACCTGGACCGCGCCGCGGAGGTCGCCGCCCGGTACGGCGTGCCGGTGGCGGCCTCCCCGCAGGAGGCGATCTCGCACCCCGACGTGGAGCTGGTGGTCAACCTCACGGTCCCCGCCGCGCACGCAGAGGTGGCGCTCGCCGCCGTCCGGGCCGGACGGCACGTCTACAACGAGAAGCCGTTCACCGTGGACCGGGAGTCGGGCGCGCGGCTCGTCGAGGCCGCCGCGGCGGCGGGGGTGCTCCTGGGCAGCGCCCCCGACACCTTCCTGGGCGCCGGGCTGCAGACCGCGGCCAGGCTCGTCGCCGAGGGGGCCATCGGCACCCCGCTCACCGCCCTGGTCCTGTTCCAGACGCCGGGCCCCGAGTCGTGGCACCCAAACCCGGAGTTCTTCTTCCAGCCGGGAGCCGGGCCGCTGTTCGACATGGGGCCCTACTACCTGACGACCCTGGTGACCCTGTTCGGCCCGGCGGCGCGGGTGACCGCGGTCGGCCGCAGGGCCAGGGACGAGCGGGTCGTCGGCTCCGGCCCCAAGACCGGGGCGCGTTTCCCGGTGGCGGTGCCCACCCACACGAGCGCGCTCCTGGAGTTCGCCGCGGGACAGGCCGCCACGATGGTCTTCAGCTTCGACTCGCCGCTGCGCCGCACCGGGTTCGTCGAGATCACCGGCACCGAGGCGACCATGCAGGTGCCCGATCCCAACACCTTCGGCGGCGAGGTGCGGCTGCGCCGGGCCGTCGACGACGAGTGGGTGCCGGTCCCCACGAAGGGCACCGAGGCCGGTCGCGGCCTGGGCGTGCTCGACATGGCCCAGGCCATCCGCGAGGGAAGGCCGCACCGGGCCACCGGCGAGCTGGGCCTGCACGTCCTCGACACGATGATCGCCGTCGCGGAGTCCGCGGAGCGGGCCGAGTTCGTGGAGATCGGCAGCACCTGCCCGGTACCGGCCCCGCTGCCCGAGGGGTGGGACCCGGCCGAGATCCGTTTCGGCTGACGGCTCCGGGCCCGAGGGCCCGACGGCGAACACGCGAGGGGTGGACCGTTTTCCGGTCCACCCCTTGCTCTTGTTACTCATCCGAGTTATTTATTACTTATGCAAGTAACAAAGCCTCCGAGTCTCGCGGCCACCGCGCGACGCGCCCAGATCGTCGAGGCGGCGATCGAGACGATCGCCGACCTGGGATACGGGCAGGCCTCCTTCGCGCGCATCGCCGAGCGGGCCGGGCTCAGCAGCACCCGCCTGATCTCGTACCACTTCCAGGGCAAGAACGAGCTGATCGCCCAGGTCGTCGCCGAGGTCCACCGGGAGATCGGCGCGTTCATGTCCGAGCGGGTGCGGGCGGAGTCCACGGCCGGCGGGGCGATCCGGGCCTACATCGCGGGCAACGTCGAGTTCATCGCGACCCACCGCGCCCGGATGAGGGCGCTGTACGAGATCTTCGTCAACCATCGGGGCGAGGACGGTGCGCGTTCCCACGACGCGGCCACCGACCTGAGCACCCTCTCCCACCTCGAGGAGATCCTGCGCTGGGGCCAGCGGGAGGGCGAGTTCCGCGCCTTCGAGCCGAGGGTGGTGGCGATGAGCATCCAGCGGTCCGTGGACGGGTTGCCCTTCCTGCTGGAGGCCGACCCGGACGTCGACACCGCTCTCTACGCCGCCGAGCTGGTGACCGTCTTCGACCTGGCCACGCGGAGCGGGAGATGAGGGCGGAACGCGAGGCGAGGGCGGAGCCGGGAACGGGGACAGAGCCGGAGCCGGAGCCGGAGACGGAGCCGGGAACAGGGACGGAGACGAGGCCGGGGACGAGAGCGGGCCGTCGTGCCGCCGCCGTCCTGATGCTCGTGGACCTCGTCCTGCCCGTCGGGCTCTACTACGCCCTGCGCGCGGCGGACGTCGGCTACGTCGCCGCCCTGGTCGTCGGTTCCCTGGTGCCCGGCACCGGAACGGTCGCCGTCCTCGTCAGGGAGCGCCGCCTCGACTCCGTGGGTCTCTTCATGGTGAGCGCCATGCTGGTGAGCGCCGGGTTGTCGGTCCTCGGTGGCAGTCCCCGTTTCCTGCTGCTCAAGGGCGCCCTGCTGATGGTCGTGGTCGGCGGCTGGTTCCTGGCCACCGCCCGGGGGCCGAGACCGCTGGCCCTGCAGTTCTCCCGGCCGCTGCTGGAGGGCCGGACCGGTGCCAGGGACGTGTCGTGGGACGACCTCTGGATCGGCTCGCCGCGCTTTCGCCGGGTGTGGCGGGTCTCCACGGTCGTCTGGGGCGCCGGGGCGCTGGCCGACGCGGCCGTCCGGGTGGCGATCGCCCTGACTCTCCCGATCGACCTCGCCGTGGGGCTGAGCGGCCTGCAGTACGGGGTCTTCTCGGTCCTGATGCTGGTGATCATGAACGTCTACCAGGCGCTGGCCGGGCTCCACGACCCCCGTTCCGGCCTCTACCCCACCCCCGGCGTGGGAACGCACCGGTAGTGGGTGGTCAGCCGTCCCTCGTCGTCCAGGACGTGAAAGGCGAGCGCGGGCGGCTGGTCGAGGTGGACGTGGTCCTCGGGGTGGGCCCGGCGCTCCCAGGGGAGCCGGAGGGTGGAGACGACTCCCGGTGCCACCAGCAGCGGCCGTCCGGCGAAGGTGGTCGCCGCCGGGGTGTGGGCGTGCCCGCACAGAAAGGCCGCGAGGTTGTGGTGGCGGTCCGCGATCGCGGCGAGCCGCTCCGCTCCGAACTGGCGGATGCCGTCGACGAAGGGGACGTGCAGCCGGGCCGGCGGGTGGTGGAAGCCGACCAGCACGGGCACCCTGGCCGGGGCCCGGGCCAGGGTCTCCTCCAGCCACGCCAGCGTCTCGTCCTCGAGGAAGCCCTCGTCCCTGCCCGGCACGGAGGAGTCGCACAGGGCGATGACGACGCCGGCCGCGTGGTGCACCTGGTTGATCGGTGCCGTCGTCTCCGGCTGCCCGAGCAGGTGCCGCCGGAACGCGGCGCGCTCGTCGTGGTTGCCGGGACAGATCATGACCGGGTGCCGGGAGGTCAGAAGCCGGCGGGCCCGCTCGTACTCCTCCGGCAGGGCGTGGTCGGCGATGTCGCCGGTGACCAGGACGGCGTCCAGGTCGTGGGGGAGGTCTTCGAGGTGGTCCATGACGGCCCGGGTGCGTTCGGCGCTGCGCCGCCCGCCGTCGATGTGGGTGTCGCTGAGGTGGGCGATCACGATCATCACCGGGGTCCCTTCTTCGCGGTGTGCGGGATGTGAGCGAGGACGGCCGAGCGGCCCCGGTCACGCACCCGTCGCGATGACGGCGACCCGTTTCGCGCTCGTGCTCCCCGTCCAGGCTCACCTCGAACGTAGAAGGTCACCGGACCAAGAATAAGATCCAGTTTCATGCCGGATTATTGGGCCGGTTCCCGGCTCGACCTGTACATCTCCCCCGACGCGGCGGGCGGGCGGCGCTCCGGCCTGGAGGCCGCGCTCCGGGCGGCGATCCGTCAGGGGCGGCTGCCCGCCGGGACGCTCCTGCCGTCCACGCGCGGGCTGGCCAGGGAACTCGGGTTCTCCCGGGGCACCGTCAGCGCCGCCTACGACCAGCTGGTCGAGGAGGGCTACCTGACCACGCGGCCGGGATCGGGCACCAGCGTGGCCGAGGTGCCGCAACGCGCCCAGGCTCCCGCGCCCCGCGCGCCCGCGCCGGTGACCCCGCGCCACGACCTCCGTCCCGGCCGCCCCGACGTCAGCGCCTTCCCCACCCGGGCCTGGCTCGCCTCCACCCGCCGCGTCCTCGCCCACGCCCGCCCCGACGTCTTCGGCGCCGGAGACCCGCAGGGGCGGATCGAGCTGCGCGAGGCGCTCGCCGGCTACCTGGGCCGCACCCGCGGCGTGATCACGACCCCGGACCGCATCGTGATCACCTCGGGCTACTACCAGGGCCTGGGCCTGCTCAGCGGGGTGCTGGCCGCGGGCGGCACCCGCACCGCGGCCGTGGAGGACCCGGGCCACGACAGCTTCCGCGACGTCGTCCGGCGCGCGGGGCTCACCGTCCTCGCCCTGCCCGTCGACGCGCACGGCGCCCGCGTGGAGACGCTGACACGGCGCGCGGAAGCGGTGTTCCTCACCCCCTCGCACCAGTACCCGACCGGCGTTCCGCTGCGTCCCGGCCGCCGTCAGGCACTGGTCGCGTGGGCGCGCTCCACGGGCGGGCCGATCGTCGAGGACGACTACGACGGCGAGTACCGCTACGACCGCCAGCCCGTCGGCGCCCTCCAGGGCGTCGCTCCCGACCAGGTCGTGTACTGCGGCACCGCGTCCAAGACCCTGGGCCCCGCCCTCCGCCTGGCCTGGATGGTCCTGCCGCCGCACCTGGTGCGGCCGGTGACGCTGGCCAAGCAGCGATCCGACCTGTACACCGAGACCCTGGGCCAGCTCGTCCTCGCCGACCTGATCACCACTCACGCCTACGACCGCCACATCCGCGCCGCCCGCCTGCGCTACCGCCGCCGCCGTGAACTCCTCCTCGACCGGCTGGCCGCCGTTCCGGGCCTCACCGCCCACGGAGTCCCCGCCGGCCTGCACACCCTCGTCACCCTCGCGCCCGGCGGCCCCACCGAGGAGCGGCTCCTGGCCGGGTGTGCCCGCCACGGCGTCGCCCTGCGCGGTCTCACCGAACTCCACCACGATCCCGCCGGCCGTCCGCAGGGCCTGCTGGTCGGCTTCGCCGCCCCGTCCGAGCGCGCCTACCCGGCCGCCCTCGACGCCCTGTCCGCGGCTCTCGCCTCCGACGGGCCGGTGCGAGTGTCCGACGGGCCGGTGTGAGCGCCGCCGGGGGTTCGGCCCGCCCCCGGCCGCGCCGGGGCGCGTTCGCTCAGGGGGCCTGGTCGGCGGGACCGACGATCTTCAGCTCAGGCTTGGCGGGCTCTCCCGCGGACTCCTCCAGGCGGGCGCGGAGGCGGGCGCGGATCTCGTCCGGGGTGTACGCCTGCCGCCGGCGCTCGGCCCGCGCGATCACGACCCCCGTGGCCGCGACGCCCGCCACGCCTGCCAGACCGAGTACCTTCCACCATCGCATGTGCCTACGCTAGCGGAATGTCCGGCAAGAGCATCAGCCTCGATGAGGCCGTCAACCTGACCCGCACCGGCGACGTGTGGCTGTTCCGCGGTCGAACGGTGCCCGATCGAGCCATCCAGACCATGACGAACAGCCCCGTCAACCACGTCGGCATGTCGGTCGTCATCGACGACATGCCGCCCCTGATGTGGCACGCGGAGCTGGGCCGCTCCCTGCCCGACCTGTGGTCGGGAACCCACCAGCGCGGCGTCCAGCTGCACGACCTGCGCGAGGCGGTCACGGTCTGGGCGACCAGGTACGGCCAGCGCGGCTGGCTGAGGCAACTGGAGCCGCAGACCCCCCGCGAGATGGAGGACGCCGTCCTGCGCACCGTCGCCCGGCTGGACGGCACGCCCTTCCCCTCGACGGCCAGGCTCGCCGGCCGCTGGATGAAGGGGCGGGTGCCCAGGATCTTCAAGCGGGGTACGGAGGAGAGCGCCCTGGAGAGCGCCTACTGCGCCGAGGTCGTCGCGGTCACGTACGAGGCCATGGGGCTGCTGCCGGGGGGACGGCGGCCGAACTGGTACGACCCCGGCCGGTTCTGGAGCGGCGACGACCTGGAGCTGACCGGAGGTTTCCGGCTCGGGGGAGAGATCACCGTACGGCTGGGGTAGGCCGTACGAGGAACGGAGCGGCGGACGCAACCCCCGGCGCCCGCCTTCTCGAAGACACAGGCGGCGGCTCCCCGCGCCCGGGGGGACTCCACGGACCCACGGACCGGCGAACCCGGTGAACCGGGGCCCCGCGGACTCCGTGCCGCCGCCGACCCGGGGGGATGCGTCATGCGGGACACGGTGGTCATCGTCGGTGCGGGGCTCGCCGGTCTCGCGTGCGCCCTCCGGCTGCGCTCGGCCGGAGTGGAGGTCCGCGTCGTCGAGGCGGCGGACGAGGTGGGGGGCCGGGTGCGCACCGACGTCGTGGACGGCTTCAGGCTGGACCACGGCTTCCAGGTGTTCAACACCGCCTACCCGGAGGCCGCGCGGGTCCTCGACGTCGCCGCGCTGGACCTGCGCCCGATCCCGTCCGGCCTCATCTCCTTCGACAGGGGGCGGCGGGAGCGGCTCATGCTGCCCTGGCGCCACCCGGGCCAGGCGCTCAGCGGGCTCCTGGCCGACGTGGGCTCACCGGCCGACAAGGCGGCCCTGGCGGCGCTGACCGCGCGGGACCTCCTGCTGCCGGCGAGCCGGTTGCGCGGCGGGCGCGAGCGCACCACGCGCGAGGAACTGCGGCACTGGGGCATCTCGCCGAAGATGGTCGAGAAGCTGATCCGCCCGTTCCTGTCGGGCGTCGTCCTGGAGCGGGAACTGGAGACCTCCAGCCGTTTCTTCCACCTCGTCTGGCGCGCCTTCGCCCGGGGAACGGTCGGGGTGCCCGCGCTCGGCATGGGGGAGATCGCCCGGCAGCTCGCCACCCGCCTCCCCCCGGGGGCGCTCGCGCCGGGCACCCCGGTCCTCGCCGTGACCGGGGAGGGGGTGGAGACGGCCGGGGGCGCGACGATCCCGGCCCGCGCGGTGGTGGTGGCCACCGACCCCGCCACGGCCGCCACGCTCTGTCCGGGGCTGGAGATCCCGGCGATGCGCTCGGTGACGACCTTCTACCACGCCGCCCCCCGCTCCCCCATGGACGACCCCACGCAGATCGTCGACGCGGAGGGCCACATCACCGACACCCTGGTCATCAGCGACGCCGCGCCCGAGTACGCCCCGCCGGGCCGGGCGCTGGTCTCCACGTCGGTGCTGGGGGTCCTCTCCGACGCGGACGAGCCCCGGGTCAGGGCGCGGCTGTCGCAGATCTACGGGACCGACACCTCGGGCTGGGAGCATCTGGCGACGTACGCCGTCAAGGGGGCGCTGCCCGCGATGGTGCCGCCGTTCCGGCTGCGGCGCGCGGTGCGCCTCGCGCCGGGCCGCTACGTGTGCGGGGACCACCGCGACACCGGCTCGCAGCAGGGAGCCCTGGTCTCGGGGCGCCGGGCCGCCGACGCCGTCCTGGCGGACCTGGGCGCCTGACCGGGGGGTGTCTCCCTCAGGCCAGCCGGGCCGGGAAGCCGCCGGTGGCGATGGGGCCCCAGCGCTCCGGGGTGAGGCGCAGCAGCGACTTGCCCTGCCGCGCCATGGCCGCCCGGTACTCGTCCCAGTCGGGGTGCTCGCCGGAGATCGACCGGTAGTAGTCGACCAGCGGTTCGAGGGCCTCCGGCAGGTCGAGGACCTCGGCGGTGCCGTCCACCTGCACCCAGGGGCCGTCGAAGTCGTCCGACAGGACCACGACGCTGACCCGGGGGTCGCGGCGGGCGTTGGAGGTCTTGGCCCGCTCGGGGTAGGTGGACACCACGATCCGGCCCTCGGCGTCGACGCCGCAGGTCACCGGGGACGCCTGCGGCCTGCCGTCGCGTCGCGCCGTGATGACCAGCGCGCGGTGGCGGTCACGGAGGAAATCCAGAAGCCGGTCGCGGGAGACGACCTCGTTGGTTGCGATCTTCGGGCTCATAATGCCCACTCTACGGGGGATGTGGCACGCCCGAATTAACGCCCTGACGAATGGAAAATGGCTCTCTTTCTCGGGAGATATGTGGTCAAGAGTCGTCTAATGGGGCATTTGACACCAAATATCAGGGAATTGATCTCCAATGCAGGACATGAGTGGCTCGGGAACCCGCCGACGGACCCCGGATGGCTCATCCGCCCAAACAAGGAGATAACCGTGAAGCAGAAGTCTCTTCTGGCATCGGCCCTGACCGTGCTCGCCCTGACCGCCGTCCCCGCCGCGCAGGCGGTCGCCGCCGACGCGCGCATCTTCTCTCCCACACCGATCCCGACGGACACGGCCCTGCCGACCGACAGCGCCTCGCCCACGGACAGCATGTCGCCCGAGCCCTCGGGCGCGATGACGGAGCCGTTCGGCCCCGGGTGCGCGTCCCTGCCCGCCAGCGGCGAGGGCAGCCTCAGCGAGATGGCCTCGCAGCCGGTCGCCACCGCGGCCGCCTCCAACCCCGCCCTCTCCACGCTGGCCCAGGCGATCGAGCAGGCAGGCCTGACCGAGACGCTCAACTCCGCCAAGGACATCACGGTGTTCGCGCCGACCAACGACGCGTTCGCCAAGATCCCGAAGGACGCGCTCGACAAGCTCCTGGCCGACAAGGCGCAGCTCACCAAGGTCCTGACCTACCACGTCGTCGAGGGGAAGAAGGCTCCCGAGGACCTGAGCAGCGGCGACCTGACCACGATGCAGGGAGGAACGCTGAACGTCACGGGCTCCGGTGAGGACTTCACCGTCAACGACGCCAAGGTCGTCTGCGGCAACATCCAGACCTCCAACGCCGTCGTCTACCTCATCGACACGGTGCTCATGCCGAAGTGACCGCCGTGACGGCCACGACGGTCCCGGTGGCCGTCGTGGCCCGGCCGGCCGGGTCGTGATCCGGCCTGGTGATCGGCCGGGTCGTGAGCGGCCGGGGTGATCCGGCCGGAGGAGGGGTGCCCGTGTGGGGCGCCCCTCACCTGTGGCCCCGCGCGCGCGTCCTTCACCCATGGCTCCGCCCGCGTGCCCCGCCCCCACGGCTCCGACGCGCGTCCTTCACCCACGCCCTGCACGCGTGCCCTGTCCCACGGTCCCGTCCCATGGCCCCGCCCGCGCGCCTCTCATCCGTGTCCGCCGCCCGCCCATACCCGTCTCGTGCCATCCGGCGATCAAGGGGACGTCGTGCGACTAGCGCCCCGATCCACGGGTAACTGGCCGTCACACGGAGGGAAGGCGGAGGGCATGAGTATCAAGGACAGGTTCGGGCCGAGGGCGCGGAGGCTGCGGGCGGTGGCCCGCAAGGTCTTCGGCTGGCGGGACCTGCGGCCCGGGCAGCTCGACGCCATGCGACACCTGCTGGGCGGCGGCGACGCCCTCGTGGTCATGCCCACCGGCAGTGGCAAGTCGGCCGTCTAC
Organism: Streptosporangium sp. NPDC023825; assembly: GCF_040639575.1. Classification (NCBI taxonomy): domain Bacteria; kingdom Bacillati; phylum Actinomycetota; class Actinomycetes; order Streptosporangiales; family Streptosporangiaceae; genus Streptosporangium; species Streptosporangium sp. NPDC023825. The sequence goes on from NZ_JBFAAE010000012.1 coordinate 151,553, forward strand.
CAGGTACCGGCCCTGTTGCTCGACGGGCCCACCGTCGTCGTCTCACCGCTCATCGCCCTCCAGCGCGACCAGGTCGCCGGGCTGGCCGAGGCCGACGCGGGCGGCGCGGTCGCGGTCAACTCCGCCCAGTCCGGCGGCGAGGCGTCCCTGGAGGCCGTACGCGCGGGCGCGGCCGAGTTCGTGTTCCTCTCGCCCGAGCAGCTCGCCAAACCGGAGACGGTCGAGCGGCTGCGCGCCGCGCGCCCCTCGCTGATCGCCGTGGACGAGGCGCACTGCGTGTCGGCGTGGGGGCACGACTTCCGGCCCGACTACCTGAGGCTGGGCCAGGTCATCGAGCGGCTGGGGCATCCGCCGGTGGTGGCGCTTACCGCGACGGCCGCCCCCGCGGTGCGCGAGGAGATCGTCACCGCCCTCGGCCTGAGGAACGTCCGCCAGATCGTGCGGGGCTTCGACCGGCCCAACATCGACCTGGAGGTGCGCCGCTTCGTCACCCAGGAGGACCTGAGGCGGGCGCTGGTGGAGGACGCGGCGTCCCGCTCCGGGCTCGGGCTGGTCTACGTCGCCACCCGCCGCGCCGCCGAGGAGTACGCCGCCGCGCTGCGCGAGGCCGGGCGCAGGGCCGAGCCGTACCACGCGGGGATGAAGGCGGCCGAGCGCCACAGGATCCACGAGATGTTCCGCGACGACGAGCTGGACGTGGTGGTCGCGACCTCGGCGTTCGGCATGGGCATCGACAAACCGGACGTGCGGTTCGTGCTGCACGCCGCCCCGCCGGAGTCGCCGGACTCCTACTACCAGGAGATCGGCCGTGCCGGGCGGGACGGCGAGCCCGCCGCCGCGGTGCTGTTCTACCGTTCGGAGGATCTCGGGCTGCGCAGGTTCTTCGCCGGGGGACGGGCCGACGAGGAGCTCCTGCTGCGGGTCGCCACGCTGGTGCACGAGCACGGCGGCACCGTACCGGCGGGGGAACTGCGTACCCTGCTCGGCGTCGGCGCCACCCGGCTCACCCGGCTGGTCAACCTGCTGGAGCGGGCGAACGCGATCGAGGTCACCGGGGAGGGCGACCTGCGCGGGGTGCCCGAGGGGCCCGAGCCCGAGGCGGCCGCGGCGCGGGCCGTCGAGCTGGACGACACCCGGCGCCGCATCGACGACTCCCGGATCGACATGATGCGCGCGTACGCGGAGACCACGGGCTGCCGCCGCCGCTTCCTGCTCGAGTACTTCGGCGAGCCGCGCGAGCGCGGCTGCGATGCCTGCGACACCTGCCGCGCCGGTCTCCCCGACGAACAGGAGGCCGTGACGGGGGCCGGGGAGGAAGGGCCCTTCGCGATGCACGCCAGGGTGCGGCACAGCGCCTGGGGGCCGGGGATGGTGATGAGCAGGGAGAGCGACCGGATCACCGTGCTGTTCGACGAGGTCGGCTACAAGACGCTCTCCCTGGAGGCCGTCGAGCGCGACGACCTCCTGGTCGCGGGCTAGGCGTCGCGGGCCGGGCAGGGCCCGCGAGGCCGGAGCCGGGTCAGCCCTCGGACTTGCGGCCCACCCCGCCCATCGTCCACGTCCTGTCGCGGCCCTGCGCGGCGAGCGGGTTGTCGGGGCGCCAGTGGCGTACGTAGACCAGGCCGGGATCGACCAGTTCCAGCCCGTCGAAGAAGCGCAGCACCTGCTCGCTCCGCCGGGAGGCGTCCTCGCCGCGGCCGAGGATCCGCTGGAAGATCTCGACCAGCGGGCGCTGGGCCTCCGGGCGGGTGTCGAAGACGACGTGGCCGATGCCGAAGTGGCTGCCGACCGGCACCGCGTCGCGAAGGACGGCCACGCTCTTGTGCGGGTCGTCCTCGTCGGGGATGAACTGCAGGGCCGACAGGATCAGGACGGCCACCGGCAGGTCCAGGTCGACCAGGCGCAGCAGCTCCGGGTCGGTGAGCAGCTCGCGAGGGTGCATGACGTCACCCTCGACGACGGTGGTGCAGGGGTTGGTGGCCAGCGTGGCGCGGCCGTGGGAGAGCACCACCGGGTCGTTGGAGACGTAGACCACGCGCGTTTCGGGCACGATCTCCTGGGCCACCTGGTGGACGTTGCGCCGGTTGGGCAGTCCGGAGCCGATGACGACGAACTGGGTCATGCCCTCCTCGACGAGATAGCGCACCACCCGGCCCAGGAACGCCTGGGCCTCGTGGGTCATGGCCCTGACCTCGGGCGCGATGGCCAGCACCTCCTCGGCCGCCTTGCGGTCGGCGGCGAAGTTGTCCTTACCGCCCAGGAAGTAATTGTTCATCCTGGCGATGTTGGGCACGCTGGTGTCCAGGCTCGCCCCCGGCCGCCGGGACGCATCGCTCATGTGTCGCCCCCTCCTTTGCCTGTGACAATAAAGAACCGCACGATGTGTGAACAGGTGTCAAGGCGCGGTTGATACATGAAAAACGTGGTTATTTGCCAAGAAAGCCTATTCCTTGCGGGCAACGCCGCCGACGACCCAGATGGAGTCCGGACGGTGGGGCACCGCGCCCTCCGGCCGCCATTCCGGGATGTAGACGATGCCCGGCTCGACCGGCCGCAGCCCGTCGAGGAAGAGCTCGACCTCGGCCTTGGTCCGCAGGTTCGCCCGCCGGGGACCGGTGATCGACCCGCTGTCCTGGAAGAGGGCGGCGAGCCTCGCGGTTTTCTCCGGGCACAGGTCCGAGACCGCGTGGGAGAGGGCCAGGTAGCTGCCCGGCACGACGGCCTTCTGCAGGGCGGCCGTGATCTGCGTGGCCTGCATGTCGTCGGAGAGGTCGGTCAGCACCGAGAACAGCAGGATCGCCACGGGCTCGTCGAGGTCGATCATGTCGGTGAGGCCGGGATGCGCCAGGAGCCGCTCCGGGTCGCGGATGTCCGCCTCGACGACCGCGGCCGGGCTGTTCTCCTTCAGCAGGGCCTGGGCGTGGACGACGACCATCGGATCGTTGTCGACGTAGACGACCCGCGCCTCGGGCGCGACGCCGCGCAGGATCTGGTGCACGCTGCCCTGGGTCGGCAGGCCGCAGCCGATGTCGACGAACTGCCGGATGCCGGCCTGCACGAGGAACCGTACGGCGCGGTCGAGGAACCTGCGCCCCTCCCGCGACATGGCGGGGAGCTCGGGGGCGATCGCGAGTGCCGCCTGCGCGGCGGCCCGGTCGGTGGCGAAGTTGTCCTTGCCGCCCAGGAAGTAGTCGGTTATCCGGCCGGCGTTCGGGATCGTGGGGTCGAACCTGAGGCGCTCAGGTTGTGGCGACGCCATGATGTCCTCCGTCCAGCCATGCGGTTCCAGCGGACATTATCGACCTTCCGCCCACGCTGTGCTGTATTTCTTGCCAGAGCCTCCTTCTGCCCATGTCACTTTTTGAACACTCGGCGGTCCGCACCCCCTGCTCCGCGTCTCCCCCGCCGGTGGCGGGCAGGCCGCCGGGACGGGTTCGCCGGCGGCGGGCCTTTCGGGTGTCGTCGGCGGGCGGGTGCCGTCAGTGGCAGGCCTCCAGGTGACGTTCCCCCGCCGAGGGCAGGGCGAAGGCCGCCCACACCGCCTTGCCGCGGCTCTCCAGCGGGGCCCAGCCCCACGTCTCGCTGACACCGTCGACCAACTGGAGTCCCCGGCCGTTCTCCGCCTCGTAGTCGGGCTCGCGCAGGCAGGGCCCCTGGTCGCTGGGGTCGGTGACCGCGCACAGCACCGAGCGCTCGGTGTGGCAGAGGATCACCTTGACCTCGGGAAAGGGGCGGGCGTGCAGGACGCCGCGGGTGCCGTGGCGCAGGGCGTTGGTCACGAGTTCGGAGACCACGACACCGGTGTCGTCGATCAGCGGCTCCAGCTCCCAGGCCCGCAGCGACCTGGTGGTGAACTCGCGGGCGGTCCGTGCCGCGCACGGGTCGTAACGAAGGCTGCGCACGGCCATCTGCAACTGGCCGGCGTGGCCCTCGTCGCCGGCCCAGGGGGGCAGGCCGCTCGGGGGAAGTAGGTGATCAAGCATCGACAACCACCGTTCCCACCCTCCGATCTCAGCTCGGACAGGTGTGGCTTCGTATCTTTGGTAACCAGTCATCGGCGACCTTGCGGAGGGGGGCGATCGTATGGCGAGGTTGATCCGTCTAGTCATCTTGCCTTCCGTAATGTGCATAGGCAAGTACAGATGCACGTGCATCTGCACAAAAAGCTCTATGCTCGGAGTGTTGTTTCCCTCCCCGACCGGTGAGAGGCGAGGATGAACCAGCTGTACAGCGGCATGTCGGCCGCCCTGATGGACGGCGTCGTGTGGCGCAAGAGCCATTTCAGCAACCCCAGCGGCAACTGCGTGGAACTCGCGGAGCTCCCCGACGGCAGGGTCGCGATGCGCAACTCCCGCGACCCCGAGGGCCCCGCGCTGATCTACACCCGCCGTGAGGCCGGCGACTTCGTCCGCGGGGTGAAGGGCGGGGAGTTCGACGACCTGATCGTCTGAGAATTAGGTCGTGGTTGAAAAATAAAACTCTCTATGGTCTGGGCGGGGCGAGCGGAGTACCGTGAAGGCTCGCGATCGCCACAAAGAGTGTGCAGAGGCTCGCGTTCCGCGCCCGAAGGACTGCAGATGATCACACCCGACGCCGACGGCCCGCCGGTCAGCCCAACCTCGATGGCCGCGCCGCGAGGCAGCTCCACCGTGCTGCGGATCGTCCTGGGCGCGCAGCTCCGCCGCCTGCGCGAGCAGCGGGGCATCACGCTGGAGGAGGCGGGGCACTCCATCCGCGCCTCGCACTCCAAGGTCAGCCGCATGGAGCTCGGCAGGGTCAGCTTCCGGATCAGGGACGTGGCCGACCTGCTCACCCTGTACGGGGTGACCAGCGACGCCGAGCGCGAGCCGCTGCTGTCCCTCGTCGAGAAGGCCAACCTCACCGGCTGGTGGCACAACTACAACGACGTGCTGCCCCACTGGTTCGAGACGTACGTGGGCCTGGAGGAGTCGGCCACCGGCATCCGCAACTACGAGGTGCAGTTCGTGCCCGGCCTGCTGCAGAGCGAGGGCTACGCGCGGGCCGTCATCCGGCTGGGCTTCCCCGCGGCCTCCCACGACGAGCTGGACCGCAGGGTGAAGCTGCGCATGGCACGCCAGCGGCTGCTGCGCCGCCCGGACCCGCCCCACCTGTGGGCCGTGCTCGACGAGGCCGTGCTGCGCCGCCCGCTCGGCGGGGTCCAGGCGATGTGCGAGCAGATCGACCACATCCTGCGGGCGCTCGAACTGCCCAACGTGACCGTCCAGATCGTGCCCTTCAGCGTCGGCGGCCACGCCGCGGCCGGCGGGCCCTTCAGCATCCTGCGGTTCTCCCAGCCCGACCTGCCCGACGTCGTCTACATGGAGCAGCTCACCAGCGCCGTCTACCTGGAGAAGCGCGACGACGTCGACAGCTACCTGGAGGTCATGGAGCGCCTGTGCATCGAGGCCGAGCCGGCCACGCGCACCCGTGAGATCCTCCTGGGGATCCGCGAGGAGTTCCAGCGGAGGCTGTGATCCGGAAACGGGGCTCGCGGGACCGGTGAACGATCCGGAAACGGGGCTCGCGGGACCGGTGAACGCGGGGTCTCCGGGCCCGTGACGTCGCCCGGCCGCGACCGCGGGGCGGTGCGCCTCACGCGGGGCCCCGGGCCCGTGACGCGGCCCGGCCGCAACCGCGGGGCGGCGCCGTACGAAGATGTGGGCATGAGATGTCTCGTGACCGGCGCGGCCGGATACATCGGAGGGCGGCTCGTCCCCGAACTGCTCGACGCGGGTCATGAGGTCCGCTGCATGGTGAGGTCGGCGGGCCGTCTGCGTGACCAGCCGTGGGCCTCCCGGGTCGAAATCGCCCAGGCGGACGCGTCGGACGCCGAGCAGGCCGCCAGGGCCCTGGAGGGCATCGAGGTGGTCTACTACCTCATCCACACGATGGGCGGGGGGAGCGACTTCGCCGCCGCCGACCGCGAGGCGGCCACCACCTTCGCCGCCGCGTGCGAGCGCGCGGGGGTCCGCCGCGTCGTCTACCTCGGCGGTCTCGTCCCGGACGACGGGCACTCCCACTCCGGCGGTCTCGTCCCGGACGACGGGCACTCCCACCCCGGCGGTCTCGTCCCGGACGACGGGCGCCCCCACCCCGGCGCCCCCGCGCCGGGCGAGAAGCTCTCGCCGCACATGAGCTCCCGCGTCGAGGTGGGGGAGATCTTCCTGCGCTCCTCGACGCCCACGGTGGTGCTGCGGGCGGCGATTATCATCGGATCCGGCTCCGCCTCCTTCGAGATGCTGCGCTACCTCACCGAGCGGCTGCCCGTGATGACGACGCCGCGCTGGGTCGCCACCAGGACGCAGCCCATCGCGATCCGCGACGTGCTGCGCTACCTCGTGGGCTGGGCCTCCGTCGAGGAGGAGGTGAACCGCTCCTTCGACATCGGCGGCCCGGACGTGCTCACCTACGCCGACATGATGCGGGTCTACGCGGAGGTCGCCGGGCTGCCCCGCCGGCTGATCATCCCGGTCCCGGTGCTCAGCCCCGGCCTGTCGAGCCACTGGGTGGGACTGGTCACCCCGGTCCCTGCGGGCCTGGCCCGCCCGCTGGTGGAGTCGCTGCGCAACGAGGCCGTCTGCGGCGAGCACGACATCGCCCGCCACGTCGAGGACCCGCCCGGCGGCCTGACCGGGCTGAGACGGGCGATCGAACTCGCCCTGGAGCGCATCAAGGAGGCCAAGGTCGTCACCCGCTGGTCCTCGGCCTCCATCCCCGGCGCGCCGAGCGACCCGCTGCCCACCGACCCCGACTGGGCGGGCGGCAGCCTGTACGTCGACGCGCGGGCCCGCCGGGTCGGCGCCTCCCCGGAGGCCCTGTGGGCGGTCGTCGAGGCCGTCGGCGGGGAGTCGGGCTGGTACTCCCTGCCGCTGGCCTGGAGCCTGCGCGGCCTCCTCGACCGGCTGGTCGGCGGGGTGGGCCTGCGCCGGGGGCGCCGCGACCCCAAGCGGCTCCGGGTGGGCGACTCTGTCGACTTCTGGCGGGTCGAGGAGGTCGAGCCGGGGCGCCTGCTACGACTGCGCGCGGAGATGCGCCTGCCCGGCCTCGCCTGGCTGGAGATGCGGGTGCTCACATACCGGGGGGAGACCGTCTACGGCCAGCGGGCGATCTTCCACCCCCGCGGCCTGGCCGGGCACCTCTACTGGTGGTCGGTCGCGCCCTTCCACAGCCTGATCTTCGGGCCGATGCTGCGCAACGTGGCGAAGGCCGCCGAGCGCGGTGTCCTGCCCGTCCCTCCCGGGGACCGGGCCCCGGCCTCCGGCGTGCCCGCCGCCGGCGAGCCCCGGGACGCCGTCCCCGGCTGACCCGCCGGGGGCCCGCCCGTCACGGCTCGCCCTCGCGGGTCACGAGGACGTCGACGATGTCCGCGTACCCGATCTCCTTGTGCGTGAACTGTCCCGCCACCGCGAACTCCGCCAGGCCGTGGGCGGTCGAGAGCAGGGCCATCACCCGGGCTTTGGACGCCGGCCCGTCCCAGGGACCCCGCATGCCGAGCGCGCTCGTCACCTGGTCGATCGCCGTCTCCAGCTCCGGGTGGTGCCCGGCGAGGAACTCCGCGGCGAACACCAGCCGGTACTCCTCGCGGTGCGTCGTGGCGTACTCGACGTAGCTCAGGTAGAAGGCCCGCAGCCGGTCGCGCGGGCTCGTCCCCTCCAGGGCCGCCGCGGCGACGTGCGCGCTGAGGTCGGTGATGACCCGGACGGCGAGCGCCGCCAGCAGCGCGGTCTTGTCGTCGAAGTGCCGGTAGGGGGCCGTACGGGACAGGCCGGCCAGGTCGCCGACGGCGCGCAGCGTCACGGCGTCGAGACCTCCCTCGCGCAGCAGCCTCAGCGCGCTGTCGACCAGGCGGGTCCTGGTGTCGTCCACCATGCAGGTCCACCTTCCCGGGCCTCGCGTGTTGACAACGTCAACGTACCTGGTTGACACTGTCAACATGATGTTGACGACGTCAACCGGAGAGCTATGAAGATCACGGTGAACGGGCTGCCCGCCACGGTGGACGCCGGCCCCGACGACGCCGCCGTGGACGTCCTGCGCGACGGACTCGGCCTCACCGGCGCCAAGGCCGCCTGCCGCACCGGAGTCTGCGGCGCGTGCACGGTCATGGTGGACGGGGTTCCCCAGGCGAGCTGCCTGCTGCCGTCCGCCGCGCTGGAGGATCGCGAGATCACCACCGCCGAGGGCCTCGACCACCCCGTCCAGCGGGCGCTCGCGGTCCACGACGGCCTGCAGTGCGGCTACTGCACGCCCGGGTTCGCGGTCGAGGGCGCCGCCTTCGTCGACGCCTGGCGCGCCGAGCACGGCGACGTCGCGCCGCCGCGCGAGCGGATCGCCGCCGCCCTCGCCGGTCACCTGTGCAGGTGCGGCGCGTACGAGGGGATCCACGCCGCGATCGCCGCCGCCTGCCGGGGAGAGCACGACGGCGCCGCGGGGACGCCCGCCCGGGTGGAGGCGATGGACAAGGTCGCCGGCCGCGCCCGCTACACCACCGACGTACGCCTCGAGGGCCAGCTGGAAGGGGTGATCATCCGCTCCACGAGGGCGCACGCCCGCGTCACCTCGGTCACGGTGGACGCCGCCCACGTGGTCGACCTGCTGCCGCCCGACCGTACCGTCCGCTACGCGGGCCAGCCCGTCGCCGCCGTCGCCGCCCCCACCCGCCGCGAGGCGCTGGCGATCGCGGAGGCCGCCGAGATCGGCTACGACCCGATGCCCGCCGCGCTCGACGACGCGCCGGACGCCCCGCCCGTCTACGACGAGGCCGCCAGGAAGCACGTCCCCAGCTCCAGCGAGGGGCTGGAGCTGCCCGGCGACTGGAACGGCAACGTGCGCGGCCCCTTCACCCGGGCGAGCTGGCGCGGGCGCACCGCCGTCAAGAGGATCGAGGCCGCCCGCCGCGACGCCGACCCCCGCCTGGTGACCGGCACCTTCACCACCGCCGTCCAGGTCCACACCCCGCTGGAGCCGCACGCCTGCGTCGCCCGCTGGGACGCCGAGGGCGACCTGCACCTGCACCTGTCCACCCAGACCGTGGGCGTGGCCGCCGAGCAGGCCGCCAAGCGGTGGAACCTGCCCGCCGGGCGGGTGCACGTCGTCGCCGACCACGTCGGCGGCGGCTTCGGGGCCAAGAGCGGCGTCGGCACGGAGACGATCGCCGCCGTCGAGCTCGCGCGGGCCTGCGGCGCGCCGGTGCGCGTGGTGTTCAGCCGTGCCGAGGAGCTCACCGACGCGGGCAACCGCCCCGGCACCCGCACCACCCTCGAACTGCTCGCCGACGACCGGGGCGACCTCGCCGCCCTCACCATGGACGTCCACGGGCGCGGCGGGGTGGCCATCGGGTCGGCCGTCGCGGTGATGGCCCGCCTCATGTACGGCACCGCGCCCCGGCGGCTCCGCGACTACGACGTGGTCACCAACGAGCCGCCGGGCACCCCGTTCCGCGGGCCGGGGGCGCCGCCCATGCTCTGGGCGCTGGAGCAGGCGGTGGACGAGGCCGCCCACCGCCTGGGCGAGGACCCGATCGCGCTGCGCCGCCGCTGGGACGGCAACCGCAAGCGGCACGCCCTCTACGACGTGGCCGCGGCCCTGCCCGGATGGACGACCAGGCCGCGGACCGGCTCCCAGACGGGCCGCTTCCGCCGGGGCGTCGGGGTGGCCGCCGCCAACTGGGCCTACATGCTCGACCCCGGCACGGAGGTGGAGCTGCGCGTCGAGGGCGACGTGGTCGTGGCCCGCACCACGACCCAGGACATCGGGACCGGCATCCGCACCGTCATCGCCGATGTCGTGCGCGAGGAGCTCGGGCTGCCCGCCGAGCGCGTCCGCGTCGAGATCGGCAGGACGGGCACCGTGCACGGGCCGGCCTCGATCGGCAGCCGCACCACGGTCTCGGTGGCCCCCGCCGCGCGCGACGCCGCGCGGCGCCTGCGGAAGCTGGGCGTGGCCGACGGCGCCCGGGCCGTCGGGGGGCGCCGCCGCGACCGGCGCGGCTACGTCACCCCGTTCCCGGTGGGCGGCATGGCGATCGGCCGCGGGTTCAGCGGTTCGGTCCACGTCACCGAGGTCGAGGTCGACACCCGCCTGGGCGTCGTCAGGCCGCTGCGGGTGTGGGCCGGGATCGCGGTGGGCCACATCTACGCCGAGAGGCTGGCGCGCAGCCAGTGCGAGGGCGGCGTCGTGCAGGGCATCGGCTACGCCCTGTACGAGGAGCGCCTGGTGGACCCGGTGACGGGAGTCGTGCTGACCGCCAACCTCGACGACTACCGCGTCCCCGGCATCGGCGACACCCCGGAGATCACCGTGCACTTCCACCGCGACGGGTGGGACCACGTCAACGGCCACGGCGTCGGGGTCGGCGAGATCTCCACGGTCGGCGTGGCCGCCTCGGTGGGCAACGCCGTCCACAACGCCACCGGCTGGCGTCCCCACGACCTGCCCATCCGCCCCGACCGGCTCCTCGAGGGGATCGCCCGGTGATCCTCTTCCCGCGGATCCGCGCCGGAAGGCGTCCGATGATCCCTGCACTGGAAGGTGTTCGATGACCGTACTCACCGACCTCGGCGAGGCCGTGCGGCGCGGGGGCGAGTTCCGCGCCGGAGGCACCGACCTGATGGGCCGCCGCGCGGCGGGGCCGCACGTGGACCTGCGCGGCCTGCCCGATCTGTCCGGCGTCACCTGGCGGCCGGACGGCTCCGCGGGGATCGGCGCGCTGACCACGGTCGCGGGGGTGGCCCGCGACGCGCGCCTGGCCGCCGGCCACCCCTGCCTGGCGCTGACGGCGGCGGCCCTGGCCACCCCCCAGATCCGGGAGGTGGCCACCGTCGGGGGCAACCTGCTGCAGCGCAACCGCTGCGTGTACTTCCGCAACCCGGCCTTCTCCTGCCACCAGGACGGCGGCGACCACTGCCCGGCCCGCGCCGGGCTCGCCCCGAACGCCGCGATCCTCGGCACCGGCCCGTGCGTCGCGCCGCACCCGTCGTCGCTGGCGGTGGCCCTGCTCGCCTGCGACGCCTCCGTCGAGGTGCACGGCAGGGACGCGTTCCCGATCGCCGAGCTGTACGGAGACGGCTCGGACCCCTCCCGCGACCACCTGCTGGCCGCGGGGGAGATCCTTCTCTCCGTCGTCCTGCCGCCGCCCGTGCCGGGGGAGCGGGCCGCCTACCACCGGGCGATCGGCAGGTCGGAGGCCGAGTGGCCGCTGGTGGAGGCGGTGGCGCGGCTCGTCGTCGACGGCGGCGGCGGCGGCGGGATCACCTTCGCCAGGGTGGCCGCGGGGGGCGTCGCCCGCGTCCCCGTCCGCCTGCCCGAGGTCGAGGAGGCGCTCCTGGCGGGCGAGCCCCTGGACCGGGCGGCCGGGCTGGCCACCGCCCGGTGCGCCCCGGCGGCCCGCGACTCCTACAAGCTCGCCCTGCTCGCCGGGACCGTCCTGGAGGTCCTGGAGCGCGCGACCGGCACCGGCGAGCCCCGCTGACCGGACCGTTCCCCGCCGCGCGAGGGCGGGGGACGGCGGGGGACGGTCCGGTCCGATGCCGGAAAGGGCCCGTCACGGTGGGGCGCGGGCCCCGGCCTAGCGGGGCGGACGGGCCGCCGTGACCAGGCCCGTCTCGTAGGCGACGATGACGAGCTGGGCCCGGTCGCGCGCGCCGAGCTTGCCGAGCAGGCGGCCCACGTGCGTCTTCACGGTCGCCAGGCTCAGGGTCAGGTGATCGGCGATCTCCGTGTTGGACAATCCTCTGGCGACGAGCGCCAGCACGTCGAGCTCCCGCCCGGTGACCCCGTCGAGCTCGCGGGCCGTCGGGCGCGCCGGTTCGGGACGCCGGGAGAACTCGGCGATGAGCCGGCGCGTCACCGTCGGCGCGAGCAGCGCCTCGCCGGAGGCGACCACCCGGATCGCGGCCAGCAGGTCGCCCGGCGGGGTGTCCTTGAGCAGGAAACCGCTGGCCCCGGCCCGCAGCGCCGCGTAGACGTACTCGTCCAGGTCGAACGTGGTGAGCATGAGCACCCGCACCCCCGGGACGCCCGCGGGGCCGCAGATGCGGCGGGTCGCCTCGATGCCGTCCATCTCCGGCATCCGCACGTCCATGAGCACGACGTCCGGCGACTCGCCGCGCGCCAGCTCCACCGCCTCGGCACCCGTCCCGGCCTCGCCGACCGTCACCAGGTCGGGCGCGGTGTCCACCAACACCCGGAAGCTCCCGCGCAGCAGCGCCTGGTCGTCGGCGACGAGCACCCGGATCACCGGGCCTCCTCGTACGGCACGCGCGCCGGGCCGGGTGACCCGGCCGTCTCTCCGTACGGCACGTGCGCCGGGTGGGTTCCCGGGGGTGGCGGGCACGCCCCCTCGCCCGGTGCGCGCGCCTCCCGGTGCGGCAGGCGCGTCTCCTCGTACGGGATGCGGGCCGAGACCCCGAACCCGCCCTCCGGGCGGCGCCCGGCGGTGAAGCTCCCGCCGTACACGGCCACCCTCTCGCGCATCCCGATCAGGCCGTGCCCCGGCCCGCCGGGCAGCACCCGCTCGCCGGGCCCGTCGTCGGCGACCTCGACCCGGACCTCGCCCCCGGACGCCTCGACCGAGACCCGGCACCGGGCGGGGGAGGCGTGCCTGACGACGTTGGTCAGCGCCTCCTGGACGATCCGGTAGACCGACAGCTCCACCCCCTCGGGCAGGCCGGTCGCCCGGACGTCCAGCTCGACGCGCACCCCGGCCATCGACGCCCGCTCCGCGAGGCCGCCGAGACCCGCGAGACCGGGGGAGGGGGAGAGGGCGGGCGGCGCGCAGAGATCGGCGTCGTGGTCGGCGTCGAGGTCGGAGCGGAGCACTCCCAGCAGCTGGCGCATCTCGGCCAGGGCGCCCCTGCTGGCGGTCTCGATGACGCGCAGCGCGTCCGTGGCCTCCTCGGGCCGCACGGCGGCGACGTGGTGGGCGACGCCCGCCTTGACCGCGATCAGGCTCATGCTGTGCGCCACCACGTCGTGCAGCTCGCGGGCGATCCGCAGCCGCTCCTCGGCCACCGCCCGTCCCGCGAGCTGCTCGGCCGCCCGCGCCGTGTACGCCCGCCGCTCCCGCACGGCGCGGCCCGCGACCCAGGCGCCGCCCATGAACGCCACCCCCACCAGCAGCGGCCCGGCGACGCCGGGCGCCGGGGCGGGGGCGCCCACCGCCGACAGCAGCAGGACGGCCACCGCGCCGCAGGCGCCGATCGCGATCGTGGGCTCCCGCCGGGGCCGGGGCCGGGTGAGCGCCACGAGGTAGAGCGCGAAGGCCGCCGCCGCGAACCTGTCGTGCACCGTGCCGAGCACGACGAGGGACACCAGCGACGTCGCGAAGACGGCGCAGAAGACGGTGAGCGGCCACAGCCGCCGTACCGCGAGCGGCAGGGTGATCCCGGCCAGGATCAGGAACCCCGCCCACGCGGGCACCGCCGGGTCCGGGCGCCCGGCGCCGAACAGCAGCAGCGCGAGCGCGTACCCCGCCGCCCCCAGGGTGTCGAGGCGGACGAGCCGGGCGCGGCTCCAGTGCCGCGGGAAGAGCGAGTCGTCCATGGTGAGGTCCACGATGAGACCGTATCCGCCGAGGTCGCCTCCTCGCCTCCTCCCACGGGACGTCATCCCCGGGGCCGACCCCCCCGCGCCGCGGGCGCCGCCGTCGGACCCGGGGCCGACCGGGAAGTGCCCGCCCTGGCCCGACGCGCCCGGCGCCCGCCCCGCGAGAGCCTCGACGACATGATCGAAGTCAGGGAGTTGACCAAACGCCACGGCGCGACCGTCGCGGTGGACGGGCTGTCGTTCCAGGTGAGGCCGGGCCTGGTCACCGGGTTCCTCGGCCCCAACGGCGCGGGGAAGTCGACCACGATGCGCGTGCTGCTCGGGCTGGACGCCCCCACCTCCGGCCAGGGGCTCGTCAACGGGCGCCGCTACGCGACGATGCGGCACCCTTTGCACGAGGTCGGCGCGCTGCTCGACGCGAACGCGGTGCACGGCGGGCGCAGCGCCTACGACCACCTGCGCTGCCTGGCGCGGAGCAACGGGATCGGGACCTCGCGGGTGGCCGGCGTCCTGGAGCGGGTGGGCCTGGCGGGCGTGGCCCGCAGGCGGGCCGGTGACCTCTCGCTCGGCATGCGGCAGCGGCTGGGGATCGCGGCGGCACTGCTGGGCGACCCGGGCGTGCTGATGTTCGACGAGCCGGTCAACGGGCTCGACCCGCAGGGCGTGCGGTGGATCCGCCACCTGATGCGCTCGCTGGCCGCCGAGGGGCGCACCGTACTGCTCTCCAGCCACCTGATGAGCGAGATGGAGCTCACCGCCGACCGCCTCGTGATCATCGGGCGTGGCCGGCTGGTCGCCGAGACCACGGTCGGGGACCTGGCCGCCCGCCACGACCGGGGCGTGCTGGTGCGCTCCCCGCGCGCCGCCGAGCTCACCGGCGTGCTGGAGGCCGCCGGCGCGACGGTCGAGGCGGACCCGGGCGGGGGACTGGTCGTCAGGGGGCTGGACATCGCGCGGATCGGGGACCTGGCCGCGGCCGCCGGCCTCGCCGTGCACGAGGTCACCCCGCGCAGCGCCACGCTGGAGGAGGCGTACATGGAGCTGACCGGCGACAGCACCGAGTACCGGGCGGGCGGGCGATGACCGGTCTCCCGCGTCTCCCGCGGCGCGAGGTGGCGGGGAGCAGGCAGGCGGCCGACGTGCTGGCCGCCGAGTGGCTGAAGCTGCGCACGGTCCGCTCCACCTGGTACGTCCTGGCCGCCGTCGCCGCCTCCGTCGTGCTCATGGTGGTGTTCACCCTCTACGTGGGCGGCCTGTGGGACGGGCTGCCTCCCGAACGGCGGGCCACCCTGCGCGCCGCGCGGCCCGAACAGCTCCTGCTGCTGCCGGTGCAGATCTGCATGGCCGTGCTCGGGGTCCTCGCGTTCACCTCCGAGCACGCCACCGGCATGGCCCGCACCACCTTCACGGCGGTTCCGCAGCGCGGAGCGGTGCTGGCGGCCAGGGCGGCGGTCGTGGCCGCCGTCGCGTTCGCCGTGGGGCAGGGGAGCGGGCTGGTGACGTTCGCCGCCGGCCGGCTGATCATCGGTGACCGCCCGATCCCGGGCTTCGCCTCGTCGCTGCACGAGGAGTTCCCCGGGATGTTCGCCGCCGGGCTGTCGGCGGTGGTGCTCGCCATGGTCGGGCTCGGCGCGGGCGCCGTGCTGCGCTCCACCGCCGGGGCCATCACCGGCGTCGTCGCGTACCTGTACGTCCTGCCGAGGTTCGCGACCGCGCTGCCCGACCCGTGGAACGCCAGGGTCGGCTCGGTGCTGCTGGAGGACCTGACCCGGCAGGCCGCGGGCGAGCCGCCCCTGGCGGTCGGGCTCGGCGACGCGCCCGGCGGGATCGGGCTGTCCCCGGCGGCGGCGCTGGCGGTGATGGCCCTGTACGTCGTCGCGGCCCTCGGCGCGGCGGCCGTCGCGCTCGCCCGCAGGGACGTCCGGTGATCGGCGACCGGCTCCCAGGAGGCGACGGCGAAGGACCGTCGGCTCACCTCACCCCCTGAGCCGCCCCGCTCGTCTGACAGCATTGGCACTTGCCGTGAGGGACGGGCGGCATGAGCGTGCGCCGGCCCCGCGTCCGTCCGGGCACCTGATCGGATCGGACCGCAGCGGTCGGGTACGGCCGGGGTTGTTCCGGCAGGGTTGACACCGAAAGGGGGCCTCGTGATCTCGGCGCTCAACCAACTCGTCGATCTCGTCGAGAAGCATCTCGCCGGGGAGTTCGACATCCACGGGCTGGCCAGGGAACTCGGCACGACCGAGTACCACCTGCGCCGGATGTTCTCGTCGTTGGCCGGCATGCCGCTGTCGGAGTACGTGCGCCGCCGCCGCATGACCGTCGCCGCCGCCGACGTCGTCCGGGGCGAGGACGATCTGCTGAGCATCGCCGTCCGGTACGGATACGGCTCGACCGAGGCGTTCGGACGCGCGTTCCGCGCGGTCCACGGCTCCGGTCCCGGCGACGTGCGCCGCGACGGAGGCCCCCTGCGCACACAACCGCAGCTCAGGTTCCGCCTGACCGTCGAAGGGAGCATCCCCATGGACACCCGCATCGTCGACCGCCCCGCGTTCCGTCTGGTCGGACACGCAGCCCGGGTTCCGCTCATCCACCGGGGCGTCAACCCGCACATCCAGCGGCACATCGCCGCACTGCCGCAGGAGGAGCATCTGCGGCTGAAGGCCCTCGGCGACACCGAACCGAGGGGCCTGCTGCAGGTCTCCGACGACCTCGACCCCGACAGCGCGGAGGGGAGCGAGCTGACCTACCTGCACGGGGTCGCCGTCTCCCGGGACACGCCGGTCCCCGACGACCTCGACGCCATCGAGGTGCCGGCCGGCATGTGGGCGGTCTTCCGCACCGCCGGACCGCATCCGCAGGCCCTGCAGACGGCCTGGGCCGCGACCGCGACCGAGTGGTTCCCCTCCAACCCGTGGCGTCTGCGGCCAGGTCCCTCGATCGTCGCGGTCCTCGAGCGGGCGGACGACTTCAGCACCGCGACGTGCGAGCTGTGGCTGCCCGTTGAACCGGTGTGACGGACCGCGGTCACCGAATCGACCCGCGGTGACCTCGCGGACGCTTGTGGGACGGCGGGATCCGTACAGGGTCCGGTGCGCGCCTGGCCGATCGGTTCGCCGGCCGGGCGTACTCGAACTCGGGCGATTCGAAACCCCGCGGGAAACGGCACATCCGCTCGTCCGTACGGCGGGCGCCGTGCCGTTCGTGAAAGGCGATGGCGCCCGTGTTCGCACTGGGCGCCTCCGGTCTCACGCATGATCGGCAAAGCTGTGGAGCCGAAGACGCCATCGGTTGATCGTGATCTTCAAGGGGTCGGTTCCCGGCACCTCTCACATCAGGTCATCCCAGTCCCATCGCCGCGCGGGGGAACCGTCAGGCCGGCAGCCGAACGTTTTCAACGACGAATTGCCTCCGATGTCGCGGTAGAACTCGAACAGGCCGAGTGCAGGAAGGCGGCGAGACAGTACGGCGATCTGCTCGTGCGCACCGAGGTAGCCGAGGGCGGCTTTGGCCGGCAGCTGGTAGGGCAGGTGGGGTCCGTGGCCGAGCCGGCGGGCGTCCATCGCGGTGTGGATCAGGGCCTTGGCCGCGGGCGGGGCTTCGCTGTAGCGGACGAGCAGTACCGGCACACCGGCCAGGTACTGGGTGATCTTTCCTTCGGCGGCGTGGTGGCGGGCCTCGGCCGGCCGGGTCACCGCGATATCAGCCGGAGAGCGGTTGACCGCCCAGCCGGATGATGCCGCGGGAAGCGGCGACCGTCACCGCGGCGGTGCGGTCGTCCACGCCGAGCTTGGCGAAGATGTGCAGCAGGTGGGTCTTGACCGTGGCCTCGCTGATGCACAGGTGGGCGGCGATGGCCTTGTTGCTCATCCCCTGGGCGACCGCGCCGAGGACCTCGACCTCCCGGCCGCTGAGGGCGTCGGGGGCATCGGCCCGCGCCCACGACAACACTCGGGTCGCGATCGCCGGCGACAGGGCGCTCTCCCCTCGCGCCGCCGCCCGGATCGCGTCGAACAGCTGCTCACGGCCGGTGTCCTTGAGCAGGTAGCCGATGGCTCCCGCGTCGATGGCGCGCGAGATGTCGCCGTCGGTGTCGTAAGTGGTCAAGACGATCACCTTGGCGCCCGGGTCGTGTTCGAGGATCCGGCCGATCGCCGTCGCACCGTCGATCTCGGGCAGCTGCAGGTCCATCAGGGTGACGTCGGGCCGCAGGCCGCGCGCCAGCCGCACCGCGTCCGCGCCGGAGACCGCCTCGCCGACCACCTCCAGGTCGTCCTGGGTGCCCAGCATCGCCCGGATGCCGTCGCGGACCACCGGGTGGTCGTCGGCGATCAGGACCCGGACGGTCATCGCGCCCCGCTCAGCGCGACCACCGGAAGGCTGGCCGCCACCGTGGCGCCCGCGCCCGGGGCACTCTCCACCAGCAGTGTGCCGCCGAGCTGTTCCATCCTCTCCCTCATGATCGAAAGGCCGTGTCCGAAGGCGGCCCGCCCGGGATCGAAACCGTCGCCGTCGTCGTGGACGTCGAGCACGACCAGGTCCTCCATGTACGACAGGGTCAGCGTGACATGCTCGGCGCGGGCATGGCGGCGGACGTTGGCGACCGCCTCCTGCGCCACGCGCAGCAGCTCCACCTGAACCTGGGCTTCGAGCGGCCGGAGCTTGCCGGTGATCACGGTGTGCGCGTGGATGCCGGTCTCGTCCGACAGCCGGCCGGACAGCCCCTGCAGGGCCTCCGGAAGGCCGCACTCGTCGAGCTGGCCGGGGCGCAGCGCTCTCACCACCCGGCGGCTCTCGGCCAGGTTCTCCCGTGCCGTCCGCAGTGCCTGGGTCAGGTGCCGGTTGTCCGGCAGGGTCGCCTGGGCCGCCTCCAGCAACATCGCCACGCTGGCGAACCCCTGGGTCAGGCTGTCGTGGATGTCGCGGGCCAGCCGCTGCCGCTCGGCCGCCACGCCCGCCTGCCGTTCGGCCGCCGCCCGCGCCTCCTGCTCGACCTGCAGCCGGTCGAGGAGCCGCTTGCGCTCGGCGCTCTGCCGGGACACCGAGCCGAAGTACCCGACCGCGGTGGCCGCGCTGATCGCGATCAACGCGGCGATGACGACCTCGGCCCAGGTGATCGACCCGGTCGCGTGGAAACGATGCCACAGCCAGCCCCCGGCACACGACACCACCGCGACCAGCCCGACCCGCACGGCGTCCATGCAGTACGGCACGAGCACGCTCAGCACGACCACCAGGAAGGAGGAATCGATGGCGAACAGCCCCAGCCAGAGCAACCCGCCGCCGAGCGTGTACGGCGCGGGCACGCCGTCGGAGGGCGGCGTGCGCAGGACGAACCACACCGCGTACCAGGCGGCCAGCCCGGCCACCAGCACGAACGGGAGCACCTGGCCCGCCTCCCTCAGAGGGCCGGCCGAGGTCAGCACCAGCCACGAGGCGAAGAAGGCGTGCTGCCACCGGCGCTGCGACCGCTCCCAGGACTCCACACCGCCGACGATAGTCAACCACCCGTCCGCTCGGCATCAACCAGTCGACTGATCACGTGATCAGCATTCCGCTCGATGCGGGAGCCGCCGTACCGGAACCAGACTCGACGGGTGACCGCCATCCCCAGCCCGACCCAAGCCGTCTGGCACCTCGGCCCGCTCCCGATCCGCGCCTACTCCCTGCTGATGCTGCTCGCCGTCCTCGTCGGCATCTGGGTGACCCGGCGCCGCTGGGCCGCTCGCGGCGGCGATCCCGGCGCGGTCGGGGACATCGCCATCTGGGCCGTGCCGTTCGGCATGGTGGGTGCCCGGCTCTACCACGTGGCCACCGACTGGCAGCAGTACTTCGGTCCCGGCGACGACCCGCTGCGCGCGTTCGCGATCTGGGAGGGCGGGATCAGCATCTGGGGCGCCGTCGCGGGCGGCGCGGTGGGCGCGTGGCTGGCCTGCCGCCGCAGCGGCATCGCGCTGCGCGACTTCGCCGACGCCGTCGCGCCCGGCATCGCGCTCGGGCAGGCGATCGCCCGCTGGGGCAACTGGTTCAACCAGGAGCTGTACGGCAGGCCGACGACCCTGCCCTGGGCGCTGGAGATCGACCCCGCCCATCGGCCACCCGGTATGGAATCCACCGCCACCTACCATCCGACCTTCCTCTACGAGTCGCTGTGGAACCTGGGCGTGGCCGGGTTCGTCATCTGGGCCGAACGGCGGTTCCAGCTCGGCCGTGGCCGGACGTTCGCGCTCTACGCCGCCGCCTACACCGCCGGTCGCGCCTGGATCGAGTGGCTCCGCATCGACCCCACCCACCACATCCTCGGCCTGCGCCTCAACGACTGGACCGCCCTGCTCGCCTTCACGGCCGCGGTCACCTACCTCATCGCCACGCGAAAGGCCGTTCCGGCGGATCGGCCGGGCGGCGAGCATCCCCATGGACATGCGTGACGGGACGGGGCCGGTCGGCGCGGCGACGGCGACGCGCCGTTTCCCGAAGCGGCAGAGGTTCGGAGGAGCGGACTCCGGCCTGCTTCGGGTCCGCGTCCTCGCTTCATGCGACCGGCCACCCCTGCGCTCCTGTGGATAGAGACCGCCCGCAGGCCGGGAGTCGGTAGGTAGAACGTTCGGTCTTGACAGCTGGCGCCATAGATTGCCATGCTGTGTCGCGATAGAACGTTCTGTCTTTCTGGGGGAGTCGTTCCAGTGGCTCGGGTACGCAAGCACGCACCGCCCCGCTGCCCGCCGGTACAGCCGTGGTCACTCGCGGTCGGCCTGTCGGCGGCGGTCTCGGCGTCCGCGGCCCTGACCTCGCTCTCCCCGGCCTTCGTGAAGCCGGCCCGGCCTGCCGCGCCCAGTCGAGAAGGCCGGCCGCGGGACGCGCCGGACCCCTCTCCCCGCCACTCGTCCACTGAAAGGATCACCATGAGCGCCATCGCTGCTTCGCCCACCATCTCCGGAACCGCGTCCGCACTGCGGCGGCTGTACTTCGTCCGGTTCGCGTTCGCCATCGTCTGGGCCCTCGTGATGTTCACGACCGCCTCGCAACTGGGTCCGGTCGCGGTCGCCCTGCTCGTGATCTACCCGCTGTTCGACGTGGCCGCCGCCATCGTCGACGCCCGCGCGACGCGCGCCACCGGATCCCCCGCCCTGCTGTACGTGAACGTCGCGGTCAGCCTGATCACCGCCGTCGGCGTGGCCGTCGCCTGCGCGTCCGGCATCCCGGCGGTGCTGCGCGTGTGGGGCGCCTGGGCGGTCGTGGCCGGGCTGGTCCAGCTGATCGTGGGTGTCACCCGCCGCAAGATGGGCGGCCAGTGGCCGATGATCATCAGCGGCGGTGTCTCCGTACTCGCCGGCGCGTCGTTCGTCGCCGGCGCCTCCGCGGCCAACCCGACGCTGATCAACGCGGCCGGCTACGCCATCCCCGGCGGCATCTTCTTCCTCATCTCGGCGCTCCGCCTCGGTCGCGCCGCGAAGGGAAACTGACGTGACTCCTCCGCTTCCTGAAGGGAGCGGCTTCTCGCTAGGCCGCTTGCGCGACGTCGCGAAGGGCAAGCCCTGCCCTGAGGATGTTGATCGCCGCGTTCACGTCGGCGTGCGCCGTATGAGCGCACCGCTGACAGTGGAACCCGGCTTGGGTGAGGCGGTTCTCCTGCGCGACGTGCCCGCAACGCGAGCAGGTGCGGGAGGTATTGGCGGGGTTCACCGCGATCAGCTCTCGACTGGCGCTTTCAGCCTTGTCCGCGAGGATTCGCAGGAACACCCCCAACCCGCGTCCAGGATGTTCCGGTTCAACCCGGACTTGGCTGCGACGTTGCAGCCGGGAGCCGCCACCGTGCCGCAGGCAGAGCGGGTCATGTTCGTGATCCGCAGGTCCTCGTGCGCGATGACGTCATAGTCGCGAACCAGGCGCAAAGCCGCCTTGTGCGCACCGTCCAGGCGCCGGCGGCGCACCTTGCCGTGCAGGGCCGCGACCCGCGCCACAGCCTTGCGGCGCCGCTTCGAGCCGCGCTTGGTACGCGCCAGGTCACGCTGAGCGGCGGCCAGCCGATCGGCGGACGCGGACAGGTGGAGCGGATTGTCCAGGTGGTCTCCGTCGCTGGTGGTGACCAGCGACGCCACCCCCAGGTCGATCCCGACCCTGGCGCCCGTGGCGGACAAGACCTCGGCAGGTACGTCGTCGCAGGCGAGGATCACATACCAACGCGAACCTTCACGTTTCACACTGATCGTCTTCACCGTGCCACGCACCGCGCGGTGCCGGTGGACACGAACGTGCCCAATGCCCTGAAGCCGGACGAACGTCGCCGAGGGATGCTCAGGCTGGGAGTCCCACCGGCAGCCGTCGCCGTCCTTGGGCCAGGTCACCGTGTCGAACCCCCCCTTGCCCTTGAAACGCGGATAACCCGGCGTACGCCCGGCCTTGACGCGGGCGAAGAACGCGGCGAACGCCCTGTCCAGGCGCCGCAGAGTGGCCTGCTGACAGGAGAACGACCAGCGGCCCTGGCCGTCGGCGTCCTCGGCGCGGATGTGCTTGAGGTCGGCCGACTGCTCGCCGTAGCGGACACTCACCCCCGCTTTGGCATAGGCGGTGCGGCGGTGCTCCAGCGCGGCGTTGTACAGGGCGCGGTGGTCATCCAGGCACGCGGTGAGCGCGACCTGCTGGTGGACGGTCGGACGCAGCAGGAACTTAAACGACCTACGCACGAGCACCCCCGCCCTTGGGGAGGCGCTCGTATTGGGTCTCGATGTAGCGCCGCACGGTATCGGCGGACACCGCGCCGACCGTGGCCACGAAGGACGACCGCGACCACAGCGTCGGCAGCTGAGAGCGCAGGTGCGCGAATTCGGCACGCAGACGGTGGGAGGCGAAGCCCGTGAACCGGCTAGCCACATATGAGGGTGAGTTCTTCGGGCGCGGCCTGACGAACAGGCGCACCTGGTCGGACATCACCTCAAACGCCACCACCTGCCGGCCGCGCTCGTCGGCCTTGGCGCAGATCAACTCCCCAAAGCGACCCTTGACCCGCCCACCGAGAACCGGGCGGCGGTACTTCGGGCACCACACCACGTGGTAGCCGAGGTTGTACGCCGCGCCGGGAAAGGTGCGCACCTGACGGGTCACACGATCATTACAACAGCAACATCCATCCGACGTGCGACGATCGGAGAACTCCCATACGCAGACCTGAACGGCCAGGGCACGCTCGGGCCTTGACGGCCCTCCCGCCCCCGACTCCCCCCTCGCCTGAAGGCGACGATCCCCTCGAGAGGATCTGATGGACGCCTGCGCAGGCCGCCCCCGGGATGCTGCCGCAGGTCGTCGTCCTCATCGCGGGCGGCACGTTCGTCACCCCGTTCGTACGGCGGGTCGGTCTCGACAGGGCCGCGTGGCTCAGCGCCGTGGCCGTCGTGGCCGGGCTCGCCGTCACCGGCACCATCCTCGCGGCACTGTTCACCGGCGACCTCGCCAGGTCGGGCTGGACCGCGCAGCAGACCACGCAGTTCCGGGAAGCGGTCACGGTCGCGGCTCTCGCGCTCACGGTCGTGGCCGCCGCGCTCATCGGCTGGGGGATCGCCCGCACGCGGCACGCCGCAACCGGCCGGGCGGCCACGCCCGTCGACGGCGCGGTTCCCGCACAGGCCCGACGGCCTCCCGCGGAGGTATAAAAGACTTGTTGTGCAAGAACTCTTGTTTATCTAGAATGTGCCGATGCATGATCGTTCAACGCGCGAGGTGCGCGACTCGAAGGTGCTCGCCGCGATGTCCCATCCGCTGCGCCGGCGCCTGCTGGACATCCTGCGGGTGGACGGCCCGGCGACGGCGTCGATGCTCGCCGGCGCGACCGGGCAGGCTGTCGGCAACATCAGCCACCACCTGAAGGTCCTCGCCGCCGGCGACCTCGTCGAGGAGGTGCCCGAGCTCGCGCGCGACCGCCGGGAACGCTGGTGGCGCAAG
Organism: Streptosporangium sp. NPDC023825; assembly: GCF_040639575.1. NCBI lineage: Bacteria > Bacillati > Actinomycetota > Actinomycetes > Streptosporangiales > Streptosporangiaceae > Streptosporangium > Streptosporangium sp. NPDC023825. The sequence goes on from NZ_JBFAAE010000012.1 coordinate 175,055, forward strand.
ACGCCGGCCATGCTCGCCTGGTCCCCGTCGGACTTCCCCGACGATCCCGTCGCCATGGCCGCGGAGTCGCTGGTACTCGACAGGCAGACCGCCCTGGCCAGACAGTGGTTCGCCGAACGCGACGGCTACCCCGAGCCGTGGCGGCGGGCGGCGTTCACCACCGACCACTGGGCGCGCCTGTCGGTCGCCGAGCTCGCGGAACTCGAGGAGCGGATTCTCGACCTGCTGACCTCGCTGAGCGACCGGGAGGTCCCCGACGACGGCCAGGAGCGCAAGCCCGTCTTCCTGACCGTACGCGCGGTTCCCGGGCGACCGTGACCACGGCGCGGGTCTCGCGAGCCGGGCTGCTACGGATGCGCGACTTCCGGCTGCTGTGGGCCGGTGAGACGACCAGCATGCTCGGCAGCTCCGTGGCCGCCGTGGCGCTACCGCTGCTCGCCGTGGTGAGCCTGCGGGCGAGCACCTTCGCCGTCGGGCTGCTGACCGCGGCGGCCTGGCTGCCGTGGCTGCTGGTCGGGTTGCCCGCCGGCGCGTGGGTGGACCGGCTGCCGAAGCGGCCCGTCATGCTGGTGTGCAACACCGTCTCGATGGTGGTGTTCGCGAGCGTGCCGATCGCGGCCTGGCTCGGCGCGCTCACGATGACTCATCTGCTCGTGGTGGCCACGACGGGCGGCGTCGCGAGGGTGTTCTTCAACCTCGCCTACCGGGCGTACCTCCCGACCCTGGTCGAGGGCGGGCGACTGCTGGAGGCCAACACAAAGCTGCAAGGCAGCGAATCGGCCGCGCAGATCGCCGGCCCCGGGCTCGCCGGGCTGCTCGCGCAGGCGTTCGGCGCGGCGAGCGGCGTGCTGGTGGACGCCGTCAGCTTCGGCGTCGCCGTGCTGTTCCTGCGCTCCGTGCGCGCCCGGGAGGCGCGCGACGGCAGCACCGCCGAACGGCGGCTGCTCGCCGAGATCCGCGACGGCCTGCGGTTCGTGGCAGGCGACCCTTATCTGCGTACGCTCACCGCCTTCAGCGCGATGTCGAACATCGCGTTGGTGGGCTACCAGTCGATCCAGGTGGTGTTCCTCGCCCGGAATCTGGGCGCGGGCGCGGGGCAGGCGGGCGTCGTGCTGGCGCTGGGCGGTGCGGGCGGCCTGCTCGGCGCGGCGCTGGCCGGCCGTGTCGCCACCCGGTTCGGGACCGCACGGGGATTCCTGCTGTGTGAGGCGTTCGCCGCTCCGATGCTGCTGCTCGGCCCGAGCGGCAGCGGTGGCACCGGCCTGGCGATCTTCGCCGCCGCGGGCTTCGGCACCGGGGCGGGCATCGTCGCCTCGAACATCCTGACCGGCACCTTCCGCCAGCAGTACTGCCCGAGGGATCTGTTCGCCCGGATCACCGCGAGCACCTCGGCGCTGAACTACGGCGCGATCCCCCTCGGCGGGCTGCTCGGCGGCACGCTGGGCGAGGCGCTCGGCGTCCGCCGGACGCTGTTGCTGATGGCCGCCACCCAGCTCTGCTCGCTCGCCGTCCTGCTGTTCAGCCCGATCCGCCGGCTACGCGACCTGCCCGGCCCTCCACCGGACTGTGCTGCTCGTCCTCGGCGATCCGGGTGACGAGCACTTCATGGGTCCCTGCGAAGGACCGGCCGGTTCCGGCGGCATCTCGGGCCACATCGCCATCACGTTCTGGCCCTTTCCCGAGAACGTGCAGCGGCTGGAGGCCACCGCTCGGCGTGCCGCGCCTGCGCGCCGTTGCGAACTGATTTCTTGACGTCGCTCACAGCTACCCTGGCCTCATCGCGCGGAACCGAGTGGGGGCCATGGACAGCGGCGGGGCCGGCCACCGGAGGGAGGAGCAGGCCCCCACGCGCGTTTGAGGGGGTCGGCGGTCGGACCCGCCGGTGGCTGCCGTTCGTTGCCGGCCCGCCTGCTCAGCGGCGCAGCGCGATCTGGATGTCGGTCGGCGGGTGGTCACGCAAGTGAACGGCGAAGCGCTCGAAGACGTTGAGTATCGCGCTGTCCGGCAGTCCCTGCAGTTCTCGTTCCTTACGCACGAACGGTTCCAGGGAGGTCCAGGCTTCGACATAACGCCTGCGCAGCAGGGATCCGATGAACTCGCGGTCGATGACGCCCATGTACGCGAGGATGCTGTAGAGCTGGAGGAAGTACCCGATGTCGTAGATCTTCCGCTGGACGTCCTCGTCGAGTCCTGAGATGCCCTTGTCGCTGGAGAGCTTCGGTAACTCGTTCCTGATGAACGCGTAGTTGCGGTGGAACTCCAGCGAGCGGAATTCCCTGAGCAACTCGACGAGCGGGCCGACGTGATTGCCGTGCCGCTGTGCCCTGAACTGGTTGCGCGCCAGCAGCGCCGATGTGATCAGGGCCAGGATCGATACGATCACCGCTCCGACGTTGATCAGCACAGACACGTCCACGATGACTTCCTCCTCAACCGCCATCAAGTCCGAGCAGGGTCAGGAAGTGGTGCAGTGCCTGGTTCACCGCGTCCGGACACTGCACGTGCGGCCAGTGCCCGCCGCAGCGGGGGCGCAGATCCGCCGTCGAGATCAAGGGGTTGAGCGTCTGCAGCAGCCGCAGGTCGGTGTCGCGTCTGGACCTGAGGTAAAGCGCGGGCACTGTGACGTCGCGCCACAGGGACTCCGGTTCAAAGGCCAGAACGTTGTGCCACAAGGGCCTGGCAACGCGGTCGGGCGTGCGCTCCAGCGTCCGGAACACCGCGGCTCGCCCGTGCTCTCCCGTGCCCCACGCCTCCGCCATCGAGTCCATGAAATGGCGCCGCCAATCGCTGTTGTTCGACTCGGCGGACCGTGCCCGGTTTGCCCGCAGTTCCGGCTCCGTGAGCGCGATGGTGGAGTCCACCACGACAACTCCGCGCACCAGATCGGGGCATGTCGCAGCGATCAGGAGGGCGGCGATACCTCCGGCACTGTGCCCGACCAGGACGGTCTCGTCGATTCCTCGCCTGGCCAGGTCGGCTCGTACCGCCCCGGCCACCGTCGCGACGCCGTACTCGCCTCCGGGCAGCGGCGGCGACTCGCCATGACCGGGCAGGTCCAGGCTGAGCAGCCATAGCCTCCGGTCGAGACCCGCGAGCTGGGCGGCGAACTGGGCGCGCGCGCAGCCCACACCGTGCAGGAACACCACGACGGGGCCGCGCGCCCCCCGGGTCGACACCCGCTCGGTCCCCGCCAAGGGCTCGTGGTCGTCCGGCATCACGACCAGTTCAACGCTTACGGATCCCGCTGCGGTTCCCGGCCGGTACGGGAACGGCTCGCAACCTGCCGGACGGCCCGCTGACCGCGCACCTGGTGCACCGACAAGCCGTCCGGCCGGTGGCCGAGCCTGCCGGAGACGGCCGGCGAAGCCGGGTTGCCCAGAAAGGCGCCGGACACCGCCGTCCGCGCGCCAAGCCCGGCGAAGGCCAGATGCAGCGCGGCGGCGCTCACCCGGAGGGCCGGGCGGGACGCATCCCGCCCTCGTGAGGGGACGCGAACTCCGGAGACCAACTTTTGATCTACATTGTAAAGGCGGTGGCGCGGGCGAAATCCCGTCACAGAAAAACCGGACCCCTCACCGGTCGTGGAGGCTCCGGCCAGCGACGGCCGGACGCGGAGCGGGTCCGGCGGGAGATCTCATCTGAGGGTGGCCGCCAGGTGCTCGGCCAGGCCCTTGGAGGCGGCCTCGACCATCTCCAGCACCTCGGAGAAGCCCTCGCGCTCGCCGTAGTAGGGGTCGGGCACCTCGGCACCCTCGGGGGCGGCGGGGTCGAAGGAGCGGAACAGGCGCACGTCCGCGCCGTCGGGGGCGAGGCGGCGCAGGGCGCCGAGGTTGTGGGTGTCCATGGCCAGTACCAGGTCGACCCGGTCGTACCACTCGCTCAGGAACTGCCGGGCCCGGTGCTCCGAACCGTCGTAGCCGTGCTCGGAGAGCGTCTCTGCGGCCCGCGCGTCCATCGGGCCGCCCTGGTGCCAGCCGCCGGTGCCCGCGCTGTCGACCGTGACGAGGTCACCGAGGCCGTGGTCGTCAAGGGCCTTCCGCAGCACGACCTCGGCCATGGGGGAGCGGCAGATGTTACCCATGCACACCACGCATATGCGATAGCTCATACCTATCAGGATGCCGCCTGCCCGGGGTGCGCCGGCCGGGCGAGCGGGCAGGCCGTGCCGGCAGGGGCGAGCACGGGGTCTGACCGGCGGCCGGGTCCGGTGGCGGACGCGGCCCGGGGCTACCATGTCGCCCGGTAAACGGTATCGGGGAAGGAACGGCTGTTGAAGGATCTCGGGGAGGAACTCCGCGCGTTCTGGCGGGAGCGTCACCTGTGCACGATGACCACCGTGCGCGCCGACGGCACGCCGCACGTCATCCCGGTGGGGGTGACGCTGGACGCCGACGCGGGGATCGCCAGGGTGATCACCTCGGGTGGCTCGCACAAGGTCCGCCACGTGCTCGCGGCGGGGGAGGAGGGCGCGGCCGTCGCGGTCTGCCAGGTGGACGGGCGCCGCTGGTCGACCCTGGAGGGGCGCGCGGTGATCCGTACCGACCCCGGGTCGGTCGCCGACGCCGAGCGCCGCTACGCCGAGCGCTACCGCGCGCCCCGGGAGAACCCCGCCCGCGTCGTGGTCGAGATCCGCATCACCCGGGTGCTGGGCAATGTCTGACCCCGCCACCTCCGACCTCGCCGGCGTCGCCTCCGCGACCGCCGCCGTCGGTCCCGTGGATCCCGTCGTCACCGTCGTCGGGATCGGGGACGACGGCTGGGCCGGTCTCTCCGAGGCGGCGCGGCGCGAGCTGCGCGCCGCCGAGGTCCTGATGGGCGGCGCCCGGCAGCTGGGGCTCGTCCCGGAAACCGGTGCCGCACCCGGAACCGGACCCGACGCCGGACCCAGCGCCGGACCTGGCACCGGACCTGGTGCAGGGAACGGCGCAGGGCACGGTGCCGAGCCCGGGATCGGACCCGGCGCCGAGCGCGTCGTCTGGCCCTCGCCGCTGCTCCCGGCCCTGCCCGCGCTGATCGCCTCCCACCGGGGACGCAGGGTGTGCGTGCTGGCCAGCGGCGACCCCATGTTCCACGGCATCGGCACGACCCTGGTGCGGCTGCTCGGCGCGGACCGGGTCCGGGTCCTGCCGCACCCGTCGTCGGTCTCGCTGGCCTGCGCCAGGCTCGGGTGGGCGGCCGACCGCGTCGAGGTGGTCAGCCTCGTGGCGCGCCCCGCCGAGGTGCTGCACCCGCTCGTCCACGACGGCCGCCGCGTGCTGGTCCTCAGCGCCGACGGCCGCACCCCGGCCCGGGTCGCCGGGCTGCTCGCCGCCCGGGGCTACGGCGCGAGCCCGATGACGGTCCTGGAACGGCTCGGCGGCCCCGGGGAGCGCGCGGTCTCCGGTACGGCCGCCGCCTGGTCGCTGACCGCCACCCACGACCTCAACGTCGTCGCCGTGGAGTGCCGCGCCGACGCCGGGACCGTTCCGCTGCCCCGGCTGCCCGGCCTGCCCGACGAGGCGTTCGAGCACGACGGCCAGCTCACCAAGAGCGAGGTGCGCGCGGTCACCCTGTCCCGGCTGGCGCCCGTCCCCGGGCAGCTGTTGTGGGACGTGGGCGCGGGGGCGGGCAGCATCGGCATCGAGTGGATGCGCGCGCACCCGGACAACCGGGCCGTCGCGGTGGAGTCCCACCCGGGCAGGGCGGCCGCGGTCGCCCGCAACGCCGCGGCGCTGGGCGTTCCCGGTCTCGACGTGGTGACCGGCGCCGCGCCCGCCGCGCTCGCCGGGCTGGAGCCGCCCGACGCCGTCTCGTCGGCGGCGGGGTGAC
>NZ_JBFAAE010000013.1:0-169266 GCF_040639575.1 Streptosporangium sp. NPDC023825
GGGCCCGCCCCCCGCCTCGCGCCCCCGTGCCCGCCGGGGGCGGGGGCGGGGGCCGCGTGACCCGGGGGGGGGGGGGCGGGGGCCGCCGCCGGATACCGGGGCCCGGCGGCGGCCCCCTCGCGACCCGCGGCACTTTCCGCCACGACCGACCCGCGGCACTTCCCGCCACGACCGACCCGCGGGGCTCCCCGCCACGACCGGGGTGCTTGACTCCCCCCTCGACAAGGTGTCACGATCCGGCCAGGGCGCATGTGGACGGCCGGAGGGGTGAACCTCCCCGGAGACCTGAGCATCTAACGGGGCAGGAGGCTCATCATGAACCGCACCCTCGTTTCCCTCGCCCTCGTCCCCTCGTTCCTGCTGGTGGCCGGCTGCGGCTCGACCACGCAGACCGCGACCCCCTCCCCGGCGGGCCCGGTGACCACGTCCCCGGCGGGCCCGGTGACCACGGCCCCGGTGGAGCCGGCCCCCACGCCCTCCGCCGTCGCGGCCGGGCTGCTTCCCCCGACGAGCACCAAGGAGATCGAGGTCGACCGCCCCATCGACACCCAGCCGACCGTCACCGGGGCCCGGTTCGGGGAGCATAAGGGGTTCGACCGGGTGGTGATCGACCTCAAGGGAGACCTGCCCGGCTACACCGCGCGGTGGGTGCCCAAGCTCATCCAGGACGGCTCGGGAGATCCGGTCGACGTCAAGGGCGGCGCCTACCTGCAGCTGACGATCACCCCGGCCGTCGCGCACACCGAGGCGGGCAAGTCCACCTGGACGGGCGGCCCGATCTTCCAGGCCAAGCTGGGCAACGTCCAGAACGTGGTAAAGATAGGCGACTTCGAGGGCGTGGTGAGCGTGGGCCTCGTCCTCGACCGCAAGGCGCCGTTCCGGGTGCTGGAGCAGAAGAGCCCGAACCGGCTGGTCGTCGACATCGCGCACTAGCACGTACCGGGTCACGTGCCGGGTGACGCACCGAGGGCGCTGAGGGCGCCGAGAGGCGCCATCTCCCCGAGACCGGTGACAGACTGGTCCGATGGTACGCAAAATCGACAGTGCGACGCGGATTCCCGTGCCGGGTGGCAAGACGATCGACGAATACGTCGGTCTGGCCAACACCGGTGACGCCGGGATCTCGATCGCGCACATGAAAGCCCCGGCAGGGTGGGACGAGCCCGCCCAGACACCGGAGTTCGCCGAGTACACGCTGGTGCTCAAGGGCACCGTCATCGTGGAACACGACGCAGGCACGACCGAGGTCGGCGCCGGGCAGGTGTTCGTGTCCGAGCCGGGGGAGCGGATCCGCTACAGCTCGGGCCCCGACGGCGCCGAGTACGTCGCCGTCTGCCTGCCGGCCTTCTCCCCGGAGACCGTCAACCGCGACGGCGGGTGAAGGAACGGCACCCGGTGACGGTTCGTCACGCGTCTGCCGCGTCTCCTCCCCGGACCTGAAGGCGGGGGTCTCCACACTGAAAGGAACACGATGAGTCAGCTACCCACTTTCGAGCAGATCCGCCTGGCTCCGAAGGTGTTGCTCCACGACCACCTCGACGGCGGCCTGCGGCCGGAGACCATCATCGACCTGGCCCGAGAGTCGGGCTACGACAGGCTGCCCGCCACCGAGACGGAGAGCCTGCGCGCCTGGTTCAGGGAGTCCGCCGACTCCGGCTCGCTGGAACGCTACCTGGAGACCTTCGATCACACGGTCGGCGTCATGCAGACGCGCGAGGCGCTGTTCAGGGTCGCCGCCGAGTGCGCGGAGGACCTCGCGGAGGACGGCGTCGTCTACGCCGAGGTGCGTTACGCGCCCGAGCAGCACACCTCTGCGGGCCTGAGCCTCGAAGAGGTCATCGAGGCCGTGCAGGAGGGGTTCGGCGCCGGTTCCGAGGGGCGGGGCATCCGGGTGGGCACCCTGCTCACCGCCATGCGCCACCAGGCCAGGTCCATGGAGATCGCCGAACTCGCGGTCCGCTACCGCGACGCCGGGGTGGTCGGGTTCGACATCGCCGGCGCGGAGGCGGGCTACCCGCCCACCCGCCACCTGGACGCCTTCGAGTACCTCCAGCGGGAGAACGCCCACTTCACCATCCACGCGGGCGAGGCGTTCGGCCTGCCGTCGATCTGGCAGGCGATCCAGTGGTGCGGCGCCGACCGGCTCGGACACGGCGTCCGGATCATCGACGACATCTCCGTCCAGAGCGACGGGGAGCCCAAGCTGGGCCGTCTGGCGGCCTACGTGCGCGACAAGCGCATCCCTCTGGAGATGTGCCCGACGTCCAACCTGCAGACCGGCGCGGCGGCCTCCATCGCCGAACACCCGATCGGCCTGCTGCGCCGCCTGAACTTCCGGGTCACGGTCAACACCGACAACCGGCTGATGAGTGGTACGTCCGTCTCCGAGGAGTTCGCCAAACTGTCGGAGGCGTTCGGCTACGGCTGGGACGACATGCTGTGGTTCACCGTCAACGCCATGAAGTCCGCGTTCCTGCCGTTCGACGAGCGCCTGTCGCTCATCAACGGTGTCATCAAACCCGGTTTCGCCCGCCTCAAGTGGCAGGCGTGACCAGGCTCGTACGAGTGAAGTGAGCTTTTCGATGAAGCAGGTGTTCCGCTCCACCCTCGCGACGGTCGTCGGCTGGGTCTGGATGGCCTTCGCCGCGTTCAACGCGGTCGATCTGATCGTCCGCTACAGCGGGCAGGCGTCGATGGTCGCCGCGGCGGTGCTGGGGGTGCTGACCGCGCTGGTCTTCGTCACCTGCCTGCGCCCGGCGGTCATCCTGTCCGAGGAGGGCGTCGGGGTCCGCAACCCGCTGAGGAACGCCTTCGTGCCCTGGCGGGACGTGGACGAGGTCACGGTCTCCCACTCGATCACGATCGCCTCCGGCGGTGAGAGGGTCCGCTGCTGGGTGCCGCAGGCCTCGGCCCGCGAGCGGGCGGCGGCCGCGCGCAGGGGGCGGTCCGCGGCCGCGCCCGTGCCCGCGCGGGGCCGTTTGAGGACCGAACCGGTCCGCTCGAAGGGCGAGCAGGCCGCCGCCGAGGCGCTGGCGGGAAAGACCCACGCCGACTGGGTGGCCGAACAGATCACCGAACGCGCGGAAGCCGCCAGGCGCGCGGCCTCGATGGCCGAGGCCTCGAAGGCGACCGATGTTCCGACGGCACCCGGAACCCCTGCGACGACCGATGTTCCGACGGCACCCGGAACTCCCGCGGCGACCGGCGCTTCGACGGCGACCGGGACTCCGGCGGAACCCGGGGCCGGAACCGCCGCCGGGACCGCTGACGGCACCGTGGCGAGGGCCGGCGCGCTCAAGGTGACCTGGGCGCCGAGCGCCCTGGCGGCCTTCGCGGCCGCGGCCCTGCTGGTGGTCGCCGCCTTCCTCGTCTGATCCTGGCCGGCCGCTGACGGCCCCCTCCGCCGGACCTTGCCGACGGTCGTGGCCGGCCGCTGACGGTGCCCCCGCCGGACGCGCCGGTCGCCGGCCGTGCCGCCGGCGCCTTCCCACGCCGGTCCCGGTGGGTCAGAGGCCGAGTGCCCCGGTGAGGTCGGCCTTCAGCGCGTCGAGATCCCGTACGGCCAGCGCGCGGGCGGCGGAGACCTCGCCGGTCACCGGGACCACGACCTCCAGGTAGCACTTGAGCTTGGGCTCGGTGCCCGAGGGGCGGACGACGACCCGGGCGCCTCCGGCCAGGTGGTAGCGGACGCCGTCGGTGGGCGGCAGCCCGCCCGCGCCGAGGCTCAGGTCGTCGGCCGCCTCGACCTCGCGACCGCCGAGCCGCGCGGGCGGCGTCGCCCGCAGGCGGGCCATGGCGCCGGTGATCAGCGACAGGTCGGCCACCCGGAACGACAGCTGGGACGTGGCGTGCAGGCCGTGACGGCGTGCCAGGTCGTCCAGGAGGTCGAGCAGGCCGCGGCCCTCCAGCTTGGCCCGCGCGGCGATCCCGGCCACGGTCAGCGCCGCGCCGATGCCGTCCTTGTCGTGCACGGGCAGCCCGAGTTCGGAGCCGACGCTGTATCCCAGCGCCTCCTCGTACCCGAACAGCAGGCCCTCCCCGGCCTTCATGATCCACTTGAAGCCGGTCAGGGTCTCGGCGTAGCGCACCCCGTGCTCGGCGGCGATCTTGCCGAGCAGGGACGAGGACACGATGGTGGTCGCCACCAGGCGGCCGTCGCCCGAGGTCTGCCGGATCACGTGCTCGCCCAGCAGGGCGCCCACCTCGTCGCCGGTCAGCATCCGGTAGCCGCCGCCGGGCAGCGGCACGCCCACCGCGCAGCGGTCCGCGTCGGGGTCGTTGGCCAGGATCAGATCGGCGCCGACCCGCTCCGCGAGCTCCAGCGCGAGGTCCATCGCGCCGGGCTCCTCCGGGTTGGGGAAGGCGACGGTGGGGAAGTCGGGGTCGGGCTCGGCCTGCGCCCCGACGGTCGCGGGCGCGTCGAACCCGGCGGCGACGAAGGCCCTGGCCAGGGTGTCGCCACCCACGCCGTGCAGCGGGGTGTACGCCACCCGCAGCTCGCGCGCGCCGCCGATCGGGAGCGCGGTCACCGCCTCCAGGTAGGCGGCCACGACGCCGTCGTCCAGCTCGCTCCAGGCCGGGTCGCCGGGGGAGCCGAGGGGCAGTTCGGAGACCGGCCCCGTCGCGTCGATGGCGGCGGAGATCTCCGCGTCCACCGGCGGCACGATCTGGGAGCCGTCTCCCCAGTAGACCTTGTAGCCGTTGTCACGGGGCGGGTTGTGGCTGGCGGTGACGGTCACACCCGCGTCGGCACCGAGGTGGCGGACGGCGAAGGCCAGCACCGGGGTGGGCAGCGGCCCGGGGAGGATCGAGGCGCGCAGCCCGGCCCCGGTGAGCACGGCCGCGGTGTCGCGGGCGAAGGCGTCCGACTTGTGCCGGGCGTCGTAGCCGATCACGACGTGTCTGCCGGGACCGAGAACGCGGGCCAGCCCGGCGGCGGCGCGCATGACCGTCACCCGGTTCATCCGGTTGGGACCGGCTCCCAGCTCGCCTCTGAGCCCGGCGGTGCCGAACTCCAGCCTGGAGCCGAACCGCTCGCGCAGCGCGTCGTCGTCGCCGCTCTCCAGCAGCTTCTCCAGCTCCGCGCGCGTGTCGGGGTCGGGGTCCTGGGCCAGCCAGGAACGGGCGAGCCCTGCGAGATCGCTGCTCATCGTCACCTCTCGGGGCCGGGGCCCGTCCGCTCGCCGGGCCCGCCTCCTGTTGATCCCTGAAGTCGGTCCGCCGGCTTACAGCTTGCCGACGACGCCGGCCAGCAGGCCGCCCATGCGCGTGGCGGTGGCCCGGCCGACCTCCAGCACCTCCTCGTGGTTGAGCGGCTCGCCCACCAGCCCGGCACCCGGGTTCGTGACCAGGGAGATGCCCAGCACGTCGGCGCCGCCCTCGCGGGCCGCGATGGCCTCCAGCACGGTGGACATGCCCACCATGTCGCCGCCGAGGATGCGGCACATGCGGACCTCGGCCGGGGTCTCGTACGTCGGGCCGCGGAAGGCCACGTAGACGCCCTCGGCCAGCGACGGGTCGGCCTCGCGGGCCAGCTCGCGCAGGCGCGGGGTGTAGACGTCGGTGAGGTCGACGAAGGTGGCGCCGGTGATCGGGCTGGCACCGGTCAGGTTGATGTGGTCACTGATCAGCACCGCCTCGCCGACCTCCTGGGTCTCGGGGCGAAGGCCGCCGGCGGCGTTGGTCAGCACGACCGTGCCCACCCCGGCCCTGATCGCGGTCCGTACGCCGTGCACGACCGGCTCCACGCCGCGGCCCTCGTAGAGGTGGGTGCGGCCGAGGAAGATCAGCACGTTCTTGCCCGACTCGGTCCTGACGGCGCGGATCCGGCCCGCGTGGCCCTGCACGGCGGGCGGCGCGAAGCCGGGCAGGTCGGTCACCGGGATCTCGGCGACCGTCTCGCCGATCGCGTCGGCGGCCGGGACCCAGCCGGACCCCATCACCAGCGCGACGTCGAAGGAATCCACGCCGACGGCGCTTCTCAGCGCGTCCGCGGCGTCGGTGGCGAGTACATATGGGTCATTGGTCACGTCACCGAGCGTACCGGTCATCCGTCTTCGCGCCGCGCCGTGTCACCTGCGAGCGGAGCGCCCGACCAGGCCCCCGACCTGATCCGGCCGGTGATCCCGGCGAGCCGCCCGGCGGACTTCCGCCTTCCGCGCGTGCTCGCGCGCGGCCGGTGACGGGTGGCGCCCCCGGCTTCCCGGCGGTTCCCGGAGCCGCCGGCTCCCCGGGAGTTCCCGGGGAAGGTCGCCCTCAGCTCCCCAGGGAGGTGCAGGGACGGCCGCGCAGCTCCCTGACGTAGTCGTCGGGGGCACCCGCGCGCTCGGCGGCCTCGGCCAGGATGCCGAGGTAGCGAGCCGAGGGCAGCCCGCCCTCGTACCCGTCGAGCACGTAGAACCACGCCACGATCTCGCCCTCCATGGTCTGCACCCGGAGCTTGACCTTGTGATAGAGGCCGCGCGCCGCGCCCTCCCACTGGTCGAGGGAGCTCTCGTCCCACTCGGGCACGTCGTAGAGGACGACGAAAACCTGGTCGGCGGCGTCTTCGACGATGGAGGCGAGCGCGCCCTCCCAGCCGAGATCGTTCCCGCCGAAGGTCAGGCGCCAGCCCTGGAGCCAGCCCGTCCCCCTGATCGGGGAGTGAGGGGCCCGCTGGGCCATCTGCTTCGGGTCCATGTTGCTGCCGTAAGCGGCGTAGACAGGCACGGAGACAAACACTAATCCAAGATCCGCGAGACGCTCACCCGGCTTCGAAGCCACGCCGATGTCTCGCGGAATCCCGGTGGTTTTGTGGGGGTTCCGTGGTTTAGGAGGGATGCCGAGCGATGTCCGGTCCCACCATGCGGGAGAATGGGCTATGTGACGAGGATAGTGATCATCGGTGGCGGTCCCGGCGGATACGAGGCGGCGCTGGTCGCCGCCCAACTGGGAGCGCAGGTCACCGTGGTCGAACAGGACGGCCCCGGCGGGGCCTGCGTCCTCACCGACTGCGTACCGTCCAAGACGCTGATCGCCACCTCGGTGCGCAAGCAGGCGCTCCTCGACGCCAGCATGCTGGGGGTCCACTACACCGGCGGCCCCGACGGCGACGTCGGCGGTGTCACCGCCGACATGCCGCTGGTGAACAGGCGCGTCAAGGATCTCGCCCGCGCGCAGTCCGCCGACATCGCCGCCCGGCTGGCGGCGGAGGGCGTCGAGGTGATCAAGGCTCCGGGGCGGCTGGTCGACCCGCAGGTGGTCAGGGCCGGAGACCGGACGATCCGCGCGGACGTCGTCATCGTGGCGACCGGCGCGACCCCGCGCATCCTGACCGGCGCCGAGCCCGACGGCGAGCGCATCCTCACCTGGCGCCAGCTGTACGACCTGGAGGAGCTGCCCGAGCACCTCATCGTGGTCGGCTCCGGCGTCACCGGCGCGGAGTTCGCGGGCGCCTACCGCTCGCTGGGCTCCGAGGTCACGCTCGTCTCCTCCCGCGACCGCATGATGCCCAACGAGGACGCCGACGCCGCCGAGGTCCTCGAAGAGGTCTACCGGCGCCGCGGCATGAACGTCATGGGCCGTTCCCGCGCCGAGTCCGTCAAGCGCACCCCGGACGGCGTGGTCGTCACCCTGGAGGACGGCCGGACCGCCGAGGGCAGCCACTGCCTCATGACGGTCGGCATGGTCCCCAACACGGCGGGGATCGGCCTCGAGGAGGCCGGGATCACCCTCGACAGGGGCGGGTTCATCCAGGTCGACAAGGTCTCCCGCACCTCCGCGCCCGGCGTCTACGCGGCCGGGGACTGCACCGGGGTCCTGATGCTCGCCTCGGTCGCCGCCATGCAGGGCCGGATCGCCGTCTGGCACGCCCTCGGCGAGGCCGTGCACCCGCTCCGCCTGGCCACCGTCGCCTCCGCCATCTTCACCGACCCCGAGATCGCCGCCGTGGGCATCGCCGAGCGGGCGATCGAGAACGGGGAGATCGAGGCCAACATCGTCAAGCTGCCGCTGGCCACCAACGCCCGCGCCAAGATGCAGGGGTTCAACGACGGCTTCGTGAAGCTGTTCTGCCGCCCGAACACCGGCATCATCCTGGGCGGCGTGGTGGTCGCCCCCCGCGCGTCGGAGCTGATCCTGGCGGTCTCGGTCGCCGTCCAGCAGCGGCTGACGGTCGACCAGATCGCCCACACCTTCGCGGTCTACCCCTCCCTGTCCGGCTCCGTCACCGAGGCCGCCCGCCGCCTCATGCAGCCGATGACCCCCAGCGGCATCTGACCCGTCTGCTCGATCTCGTGCCGTCCGGGCCCCAGTCTTTCGAGGTTCCGGGCTTCGAGGTTCTGGGTTTCCGAGGTTCCGGGCTTCCGAGGCGGAGGGCGGCCGAGGTCAGGGACGGATGCGCAGGACGCGGACGCGCCCGTCGCCGCCGTACTCGAAGTGGAACCGCAGGGTCACCGGGCTGCCGGGGAAGTCGCCGGAGATGTCCGCGACGGCCAGGGTGGCGCCGCCGTCGGTGAGGCCGGCACCGGTGACGGTGTAGGTGACGGCGGGCACGCTGGTGCGCCAGGCGCGGATCGAGGCGATGCCGTGGTGCTCGACGCCCTCGTCCTCAACGGTCGCGTCGTCCGCGAACAGCGCGAAATAGGCGTCCTGGTCGGGCAGGGCGGCCAGCTCGAAGTAGCGGCGGACGGCGCCTGGGATGGTGGGTGCGTCGGACATGGGGACACTTCCTTTCCGTGCCGGTGGACAGGCTCGGGTGATCGGATCGGTGGGTGCCGCCGGACGGCCGGCTCGGTGAGCGGGGCCAGGCGGTCGGCAGGGTGCGCGGGATCAGACGGTCGGCAGGGTGCGCGGGATCAGACGGTCGGCAGGGTGCGCGGGATCAGACGGTCGGCAGGGTGCGCGGGATCAGACGGTCGGCAGGGTGCCGCCGTCGATGACGTGCTCGGCGCCGACGATGGACGCGGCGCGGTCGGAGACGAGGAACGCGACGAGCTCGGCGACCTCCTCCGGGAGGTTGGGGCGGCCGAGGGGGATTCCCCCGAGGGAGTCCATCAGCTTTTCCAGCGCGGCCTGCCTGTCGATGCCGGAGCCGGTGGCGATGCGGTCGACGAGCTCCTCGGCGGCCGTCGTCCGGATGAAGCCGGGGGCGACGGAGTTGACCCGCACCCCGTGCGGAGCGACCTCGTTGGCCAGGCCCTTGCTGTAGACGGTCAGGGCCCCCTTGGCCGCGGCGTAGGCCAGCGTCGCGTCGTACAGCGGCATCCGGCGCTGGATCGAGGAGACGTGCACGATCGCGCCGGAGCGGTTCTCGATCATGCCGGGCAGGAGCCCGCGGTCCAGGCGGACGGCGCCCAGCAGGTTGGTGCTGAGCTCCCTGTCCCACGTGTCGTCGTCGAGGGCGGCGAAGCCCCCGGCGGGCGCGCCGGAGCCGCCGAGGCTGTTGACCAGGATGTCGACGCCGCCGAGGCGGTCGAGAACCTGCTCGACGACGCTGTCGGTGCCCTCGCGGGTGGAGACGTCGGCCGCGACGAACAGCTCGGGGTCGACGTCCTCCGGCCGGGTGCGGGCGGTCACCAGCACCGTGGCGCCGGCCCGCGCGAGACGCCTGGCGATGGCGGCGCCCGTGCCCCTGGTGCCGCCGGTGACCAGGGCGCGCCTCCCGTCGAGGGAGTCGCTGATGGAGGTCTCCACGGTGTGCTCCGTTCCGGGTGCGGGCATGGCGAGGCCCGCACCTCCAGTTACTGCTAAAATAGGAGTGAGTCACTTCGACTTTAGCAGTAACTATTCGAGGAGGGGTCACGGTGGCGAGCCGGATCAAGCTGGAAGATCGTGAATGCCCGCTGTCGACGACGGTGGCCCACGTCGGGGAGTGGTGGACGCTGCTGATCCTGCACGACGCCTTCGACGGCTACACCCGCTTCGACGAGTTCCAGGAGAACCTGGGCATCTCCTCCAGCATGCTGACCAGCCGCCTGAAGACCCTCGTCGCCGACGGGCTACTGGAACGCCGCGCCTACCAGAGCAACCCCACCCGCCACGAGTACGTCCTGACCGAGCTGGGCCGGTCCCTGCGCCCGGTGATCGTCGCCCTGGCGGCCTGGGGCAACTCCCGGCTCGACCCGTCGCAGCGCGCCATGATCCTCGTCGACGCCGCCACCGGCGAGGAGGTCGAGCCCGCCGTCGTCGACGCCGCCACCGGCCGGCGCCTCGACTCCAGCGAGGAGTTCGTCTTCACCGCCGGTCCCGTTGCCAGCGAGACCATGCGCGCCCGCTACCTGCGCACCTCCGGCAACGGCCGCTGACCTGTCCGGATGCCGAGGTCAGCCCAGGCCGACCTTGACGTAGACGGGTTTGTGGTCGGAGGGGGCGGCGTCCTGCGCCACGTGGCACCGCCTCACGCTTCCCTTGGGGGCGAAGAGGTAGTCGAGCTTGCGTCTCGTGACGCCGCCGTCCTGGCGGGCGTGCTTCTCTGTCCACCGCCCGTCGCGGCGGCCCTTCTGGTCGCACTCGGCGTGGGCCGCGTAGACGGGCGCCAGGATGCGTCTCTTCGCCGCGGTGCTCTGCCGGCTGTCCGGCGGGGGAAGGTTGAGGTCCCCGCCGAAGACGGCACGGTAACCGGGCCTGACCGCCACCGCCAGCAGCTCCCGTACCTGCTTCACCCTGAAGGGCGCGCCGGGCGCGCTGTCGTCGTAGGACAGGCCGGAGCTGAGGTGGGTGCCGCAGACGTTGACCCTTCTGGCCGGGATCGCGGCACAGAGCGCCATGCGCCTGACGTACCACGGCGGGGAGGTCAGTCCGTGGGCCTGGAAGGTGGCCGCGTCGCCGGCGACCGCGACGGTGACGGCCATGTCGCCCCTGGGACGCCCCTGCCGGTCGGGCGCGCACGGCTTGGGGGAGCCGTTCCCCATCGTGAGGGCCGACGAGCGCACGGTCCAGGCGCGCCCGGTCCCTCGCTCCAGCGTGCTTTCCAGCGCGACCGTCCCGGCCGAGCAGAACTCCTGAAGGAGGATCACGTCCGGCCTGATCGGCTGGGTGGTCGCGTACCGGCCGACCTGCGCGGCCACCTCCCGCACGTCCTCGCCGTAGAAGAGACACGCGGCGTTGGTGCCCGCGCAGACGTTCCAGCTCATCACCGAGATGGCGGAGGACGCCTTGGCCTGAGCCTGTCCCACGGAGAGGGGCACCGCCGCGACCACCAGGGCGGCCGTCGCCATCAGCCTCCCCGCGGTCATGGCCGGCCGCCGAAGCATGCACGGCCGGTCGGATGCGGCATTCCCTCCGTCGTACGGCCGGGAGCCGTCGTACGGCCGGGAGCCGTCGTACGGCCGGGAGTCGTCGTGCGATCGAGAGTCGTCGTACGGCCGGGAGACGACCTCATGTGATCACTCACCGGCCGCGATCTAGTGCACACGAGAGCGGAGACGGTCCAGGGCGGCCCCGCCGTCCTGGACGGCGCGGGCCACGAAGTGCAGCTCCTCCGGGCGGCGGGCGACCAGAAGAGCCTGCTTGGCCGCCTCGTAGGCGTCGAGGGCGAGGCGCCAGTCGCGGTCGGCGGTCATGCCGCCGCGCCCGTTCACCTGGAGCTCGTAGTCGAGCTGGTCGATTCCCTCGCCCAGCCGGGTGATGTCCTCCTCGGCGTCGCGCCGCATCATGACGAACCGGGCGTTGCGCCGGGTCCGCCGCTGGGCGCTGACGCCCCAGGCCACCACGGTCAGCGCCAGGCCCACGGCGCTGAGCACGACCATGGCCAGTCCCACGGACGGGCCGCCGCTCGGGGCGGGCTCGTCCCCGGGGGTGTCCCTCTCCTCGGTGTTGAAGATGTCGAGATCGGGCAGCGAGGTCGGCACCGCGACGGTGAGACCCGTGGGCTTGCCCTTGGAACCGGTGAGGTCGGCGTCGTCGGCCTGGACGAAGGAGGCGTCCTGGACCAGCGCGCCGGTGAAGTCGGCGCCGTCCAGCTCGGCCTGGGTGAACTCGGCCTCGCTCACGTCGGCGTCCTTGAACGTCGCGTTGCGCAGGTTCGCCTGGCTCATCTTGGCCTCGCGGAGCTTGGCCCTGGTGAAGTCGGCCTTGCGTGCCTTGAGCTGGCCGGGGGTGCTCTCCTCCAGGTCGGCGTCGACCAGCTTGGCGTTGGTGAAGTCGACCTGGGTCAGCTCGGCCCTGGTCAGGGTCGCCCCGGTCAGGTTCGCGTGCGGGAACTCCGCCTGCCCCGCCTCCGCGTCGATCAGGATCGCGCCCCGCAGGTCGGCGTGGTCGGCGTGCATCTGCCCCAGGTCGGCCTCTGAGAGGTCGGCGCCCCGCAGGTCGGCGTACTTCAGCGTGGCCTGCGTGAGGTTGGCCTGCTTGAGCGAGGCGTCGCGCAGGACCGCTCCGGTGAGGTCCTTCTGGAGCAGCTCCACGCCGTCCAGCTTGGCCTTGGTCAGGTCGGCGCAGCGCAGGACGGCGGGGAGCTGCGCCCCCCGGGTGAAGTCCTTGCCGCGCAGGTCGACGCCCTGACCGGGCCTGCACGGCCCGGCCGCGGCCTGGGCGGGAGAGATCACTGTCCCCGACAGCGCGAAGATCGCGGCGATGAGAGCCAGGGGGATGGAACGACGCACGGGAGCCTCCTTCAGAGCAGCCCCGATCGTGTCAGCCGATCATTGCATCACGCTAGACACCCGCTTGCACCTTTCCTGCCGGGGTTCTCGCGGTCACACGTCCCAGGTGACCGGCAGGCTCTTGACCCCGTAGATGTCCGCGATCTCCGGGCGCAGGGGGACCTCTTCGGCCGGTACGGCCAGGCGCAGCGTGGGGAAGCGGGCGAGCAGCGCGGGGAGGGCGACCCGCATCTCGACGCGGGCCAGCTGCTGGCCCAGGCACTGGTGGATGCCGTGGCCGAAGGCCAGGTGCCCGCCGTCCTGCCTGCGCAGGTCGAGCGCGTGGGGATCGGCGAAGCGCTCGGGGTCGCGGTTGGCGGTGTTGTAGGACAGGATGACGGTCGCGCCGGCCTTGACGGTCCGGCCGCCCAGCTCGACGTCCTCCAGCGCGACCCTCTGGAACTGCTTG
This sequence comes from Streptosporangium sp. NPDC023825, assembly GCF_040639575.1. Taxonomy (NCBI): domain Bacteria; kingdom Bacillati; phylum Actinomycetota; class Actinomycetes; order Streptosporangiales; family Streptosporangiaceae; genus Streptosporangium; species Streptosporangium sp. NPDC023825. The sequence goes on from NZ_JBFAAE010000013.1 coordinate 13,027, forward strand.
GCGACGCTCAGATACCGCAGCAGCTCCTCCACGGCCCCGTCGGCGAGCCCGGGGTCGGCACGCAGCGCGGCCAGCTGCTCCGGGTTCCGCAGCAGCGCGAAGGTGCCCAGCGCCAGCATGTTCGCGGTGGTGTCGAACCCGGCCGCCAGCAGGATCAGGGCGACACCCCTCAGCTCCTCGTCGGTCAGATCGGTGTCGGTGAGGTCGCTGAGCACGTCGTCGGTGGGGTTGGCGCGCTTGGCGGCCACCAGCTCCGCGAGGTACTGCTGGGTCGCGGTGTAGGCCGCGAACAGTTCCTCGTCGCCGGCCTCCCCGCCGAGGAACTTGTCGATGTGCTCCTGGAAGAAGCCCCGGTCCTCGTACGGCACCCCCAGCAGCTCACAGATGATGACGGAGGGGATGGGCCTGGCGAACGCGGTCACCAGGTCCGCCGACGGCCCGGCCTCCCCCATCGCGTCCAGGTGCTCGGCGGTGACCTGCTCGACGCGCTCGGTGAGCAGCCGCATCCGCCGTACGGTGAACTTGCCCACCAGCGGTTTGCGGTAGCGGCTGTGCCGCGGGTCGTCCATCAGCAGGAACTCGCCGGGCGGCGCCGGGGGGACCTCGATGTCGCCGTAGTCGATCAGCGGGTGGTGGCGCATGAGCTCCTTGCGCGAGCTGAACCGCGAGTCGGCCAGGACCGACCTGACCAGGTCGTATCCGGTGACCAGCCAGCCCTCGTGCCCGTCGGGGAAGATGTAGCGGCTGATCGGGCCGTGCTCGCGGGCCTGGATCAGCTCCTCGGGCGGGTCGAAGGGACAGCCGGGCCGGCGCGCGGCCGGCAGCGTGGTGAGGGTGTGCTCCATGGTCGTTCCCCTTGTCGGCCTGGACTCTACTCGAGATATTACGTGTTTGTGGCGGTTTGGAAGCTACGTCGCGTTCGGGGGTTCTGTCAACGACGGGAAGTGCGCTCGGGCGGGTGCCCGACACCGATCGCGGCGACGACGCCGCGCGAAAACGCGGTGACGTGCTCTCGCGGCCCCGAGGTCGCACTCGCCGAACCGTTCATGGCGTCCACCGTCGCCCACCGCGCTGATACCGGGCCGTCACCGCGCTGACACGACCGCTGACACGGTTCGGCACAATGGCTGATGTGCGAGTTGGACTGCTCGGGCCGTTCGAGGTCCGGAACCGCGACGGAGCCGTGGTGGAGGTTCCCGGGATCCGGCTGCGCGCGCTGCTGGCCGCACTCGCCCTCGAACCCGGCCGGATCGTCTCGCGCGGGAGGCTGGTGGACTGGATCTGGGGGCAACGGCCGCCCGCGGACGAGGTGAACGCCTTGCAGGCGTTGGTGTCCAGGCTGCGCAGGGTGTTGCCGGACGGTGTGATCGAGGCGGAGTCCGGCGGGTACCGGCTGGCGGTGGCTCCCGACGCCGTGGACGTGCACCGGTTCGAGCAGCTGGTCGGTCAGGCCCGTGCCGCCGCCGAGCCCGCGGCGCGGGCGGACCTGCTGCGCTCGGCCCTGGCGTTGTGGCGCGGTACGGCCATGGAGGACGTCGCACCGCGAGACAGCGACGTGTTCGACGCCGCGGTCGCGCGCCTGGGCGAACTCCACGTCGCCGCACTCGGGGACCGGGTGGACGCGGATGTCCGCCTCGGCCGTGGTCCGGAGCTGGTCTCCGAGCTGACCGAGCTGGTCGCCACGCATCCGCTGCGGGAGGGGTTCGTGGCGGCCCTGATGCGCGCGCTCGCCGAGGCGGGGCGGGGCGCCGAGGCGTTGACCGTGTACCAGCGGACGCGCGAGCGGCTCGCCGAGGAGCTGGGCGCCGATCCGTCGGCCGAGCTCTCCGCGCTGCACACCGCGTTGCTGCGGGGCGAGCTGGGCGAGCGGGCGGAGAACCGCAGGACGAACCTGCGCGCCGAGCTGACGAGTTTCGTCGGCAAGAACGACGACGTCTCCGAGGTCGCCGGTCTGTCGGCCAGGCACCGGCTGGTCACCTTGACGGGGGCGGGCGGCTCCGGCAAGACGAGGCTGGCCACGGAGACCGCGCGGACGATGCTCGCCGAGCTGCCGGACGGGGCGTGGCTGATCGAACTGGCCTCGGTCCGGGCGGGCGGTGAGCCGGCGCAGGCCGCGCTCGCCGCGATCGGCCTGCGTGACCAGGCGCTGCTCGGCGACGCGCGGGGCGGGGAACCGATGGATCGGCTCATCGCCGCGCTCCGGGAGCGCGCGATCCTGCTGATCCTGGACAACTGCGAGCACATGATCGAGGCGGCCGCGGCTTTCGCGGACCGGCTGCTGGGGGAGTGCCGGAGGCTGCGGATCCTGGCCACGAGCAGGGAACCGCTCGGCATCACCGGGGAGGTGCTGTGGCAGGTCGAGCCACTCGCGCTGCCCGCGAAGGGAGCGGATCCCGCCGAGGCCGGGTCCTCGCCCGCGGTGCGGCTGCTGCGGGACCGCGCGGGTCTGCTGCGCAAGGACATCGGCTCCGACGCGCACACCCTGTCGGCCCTGGCGCGGATCTGCCGGGCACTCGACGGGATGCCGCTGGCGATCGAACTGGCCGCGGCGCGGCTGCGCACCATGTCCGTCGATCAGCTGGCACGCCGGCTCGACGACCGGTTCCGCCTGCTGACCGGCGGCAGCCGTACGGCGCTTCCCCGGCACAAGACGCTGCGCGCGGTCGTGGACTGGAGCTGGGATCTGCTGACCGAGGCCGAACGCGGCGTGCTGCGGCGGCTCTCGGTGTTCTCCGGCGGGGCGAGCCTGGAGGCGGCCGAACGGGTGTGCGGGGACGGGGCGTTCGCCGGGGAGCAGGTGCTCGACGTGCTGACCGCGTTGATCGAGAAGTCGCTGCTGCTCGCCGACGGCGAGGGCGCGCCGCGCTATCGCATGCTCGACACCATCAGGGAGTACGCGGCGCACCGGCTCGCCGAGGCCGGGGAGACCGAGCCGGCGCGCCGGGCGCACCTCGCCTACTTCACCGAGCTGGCCGAGACGGCCGACCCGCACCTGCGCCGGGCCGGGCAGCTGGAGTGGCTGTCCACGCTCGACGCCGAGCGCGACAACATCGGTGCGGCCCTGCGCGGGGCGATCGCCGAGGGGTGGGCACAGGAGGCGATGCGGCTGGTCGGGGCCGTGGGCTGGTACTGGTACCTCAGCGGGCACAGGGCCGAGGGCACCGAGTTGAGCATCGCGGCGGCCTCGCTGCCCGGTGAGGTGTCCGACGATGTGCGGGCGATGGCGTACACCATCGTGACGATGTTCGTGACCTCCGGGCCCGGCCGCGACCAGTATCAGGCGCGGGAGTGGATCCACGAGGCGCACCGGCTCACCCGGCACGGCGGGCATCGCAATTCGCTGCTCGGGTTCATCGGGCCGCTGGAGCGGATGCTGCGGGAGCCGACGGAGTTCCTGCCCGCGTTCGAGCCGCTCGTCGCCGACGACGATCCGTGGGTGCGCGCGCAGGCCAGGCTCACTCGTAGCCGGCTGCGGCTCACACTCGGCGGCGACGAGACCGACGTGGACATCGACGCCGAGATCGCCCTCGCCGAGTTCCGCGCGCTGGGCGACCGGTGGGGGATCTCGATGGCGCTGACCTTCCTGGCCGACCGGCTCGCCACGCGCGGCGAGCTCGCACGCGCGTGTGAGCACTACGAGGATGCGGTCGTGGCGCTGACCGAGGTGGGCTCGACCGAGGACGTGATCGGCCTGCGGGCGCGGCAGTCCCAGCTGTACTGGCTGCTCGGCGACGAGCGGTCCAGCACGTCCGCCATGGCCGAGGCGCAGCGGTGCACGGACGAGATCGCCTGGCCGGACACGCTCGCCGAGCTGGCGCTCTCGAAGGCGCAGCTGGCGCGCTGGCGCGGCGAGCCGGACGAGGCGCGCCGGCACCTGGCCACGGTGCGGACGATGCTGGGCAACGAGGAACTGAGTGACAAGGTTCGAGCCAAGGCCAAGGTCATGGACCTGTACGGCTACCTCACCGAGGATCTCGAGAGGGCCCGCGCGCATCGGACCGAGGCGTTCCGCGCGGCTGCGGAGACGATGTACCCGCCGCTGATCGCCGAGGTGCTGATCGGGGTCGCGGATCTCGCGCTGCGCCAGGGACGGTACGAGCAGGCCGTGCGACTGCTCGCGGCGAGCGACGGCGTGCGCGGTACGCCGGATCGTTCGCAGCCGGACGTCTCCAGGATCGCCGCGGACACGCGGAACCGCCTCGGCGAGACCGCGTTCGCCGAGGCGACCCGTGCCGGTGGGCGGCGGGACTGGCGCGAGCTGGCCGAGATCACGCTCGCCTCGTGAACGACGCGCGCGCCCGCAGGTAGCCGATCGGGGCTCGGAGCCGCCGTGTACCCGCACGGCGAAGCCGCCTGGGGCACTCGCCGGGCGGGTTCGTGGCGTACCCGCTCGCCGGTCACATGGGCGCGTCGCAGACCGACGGCCTCGTGGTCGGGCGTGAACAGGCGCAGGCAGAGCCGTCGGGGCGAGCGATTCCTTTTCGGCCGGCGGAGGTCTGCACTGTCGAAGGCTTCGCGGTACGGCGACCATCCATCAGCCGCGGCGAAGCGATCCGACGCACGACACCAAAAGGGACTGCCATGAGCCACCACAGCGCTTCGCTCGTCGAAGCCGACCAGGAAGTACGCGCCGTGCTCGACGAGGTCTACGCCGCCTGGGCCGACAACGACGCGACTGCCTTCGCCGAACAGGACGGCACCTGGCGTGTGCAGGCCTTTCACAACCGTCCCGAACACGCCGCCTGAGGCGAGGAGGCGGACATGGCGACGCCGAGCAAGCAGTCCGAAGCCGTCAAGAGGCACTGGGCGGCGATCCGAGCGGCCAGTGAGCGGCCGGACGCGGAGCAGCCGGACGACGAGTCGTGGGGCAACCTGACAGCCGAACCACGCGGCGTGGACTACATCGAGACCGAAGCGGGTGGTTTGCCCGCGATGTGGGCGGTACCGAAACGAGCGGCCGAGGATCGGGTACTGCTGTGCATGCACGGCGGAGGGTTCATCAGCGGCTCGATCTACACACACCGCAAACTGTTCGGCCACCTGGCCAAGGCGACCGGGGCGCGGGCGCTGATCTTCGACTACCGCCTCGCCCCCCACCATCTCCACCCCACGCAGGTCGATGACGCGACCGCTGTCTACCGGTGGCTGCTGCACGACCGGGGGATCGGCGCCGACCATGTGGTGTTCACCGGTGATTCCTGTGGCGGCGGACTGTCGATCACCGCCCAGCTGCGGGCCCGCGAACAAGGACTGCCCCTGCCGGCTGCGGCGATGCTTTTCTCACCGTGGGTGGACATGCGGGCTACCGGCGAGTCGTACAAGACCAATCGAGACCGGGACGCGTTCTTCTCCGCCGAAGTCGTGCGTGAGTTGGCCGGCACCTTCCTGGGTGAGGGCGGCGACCCCAGCGACCCGCTGGTCAGTCCGCTGTGTGCCGACCTGTCCGGTCTCGGCCCGGTCTACATCCAGGCGGGAGGAGACGAGGTCCTGCTCGACGACGCCCTCCGGCTGGCCGAACACGCCCGCCGGGCCGGCGTCGACGTCCGGCTCGACGTCTTCCCCGGCATGCAGCACACCTTCCAAATGGCCGCCGGCCGAGCGCCGGAGGCCGACGAGGCGATCCGTAGGATGGCCCACTGGGTCTGCCCCAGGATCGGTCTGTGATCGGCTGGGCGGGGGAGCAGGAGGCGGTGATGGCGGACAGAGCGGGTGCTGCCGCCGAGGCCGGCGAGTTCGCCCGCCGAACCGAGCAGTACCGGCGCGAGTTGCTGGCGCACTGCTACCGAATGCTCGGGTCGGCGGACGAGGCCGAGGACCTCGTCCAGGAAACCTACCTGCGGGCGTGGCGGTCCTACGGCACCTTCGAGGGCCGGTCGTCGCTGCGGGTCTGGCTGTACCGCATCGCCACCAACGCCTGCCTGACCGCGCTGCAGCAGGGCGGTCGGCGGGCGTTGCCGTCCGGTCTGGGCGGTCCGGCCGACGACCCCGACGCCGCACCGGATCCGCCCGACACCGGCGTGGCGTGGCTGCAGCCGATCGCGGACACGCTGGTGACCCCGCCGTCAGCAGACCCCGCGACGATCGTCGAGACACGCGAGAGTCTCCGGCTCGCGCTCATCGCGAGCCTGCAGTACCTGCCGACACGGCAGCGGGCTGTGCTCATCCTTCGAGAGGTCCTCGGTTTCCCCGCCACCGAGGTCGCGGCGATGCTCGGCACCTCGACCGCGGCGGTCAAGAGCGCCCTGCAGCGGGCCCGCGCCCGCCTCGACGAGGTGGCACCGGAACGCGACCACCTCACCGACCCCACCGAGCCGCACGCCCGGGCCCTGCTCGACCAATACGTCACCGGCTTCCAGAACGCCGACACGACAGCCCTGGAACGGGCCCTGCGCGCCGACGCCGCGATAGAAATGGTCGGCACCCGCACCTGGTTCTCCGGCCGCCTGACCTGCCTGCGCCACCTCACCCACGCGGTCGGATCCCCCGGCGACTGGCGGATGACTCCCACCACCGCCAACGCGCAGCCCGCCGCTGCCGCCTACCTCCGCGACGGCCACGGGAACCACCGCGCCTACGGACTCGGCGTCCTCACCGTCACCGGCTCGGGCATCGCCCGCATCCTCGTCTTCGACGGCGGCGCCGACCTGGTCGCCAGGTTCGGCCTCCCACCCGTGCACCCGGGGTCATGAGACTCCCCGCGCCGAGGCGGGGCGATGAAACGACGCGCGGGAGTCTCCTCCCGGTGTTCGGCATGCTCGAAATTTCCTCGCTCTGACGAGAAATGATGGCCTGACTCCTTACATAGGCACGGATGTCCGTAGATCGCACTATCAAGGAGACGGGCATGGGGATGCCGAGGAGACCGGGCGCGGGAACGGCCCGTGAATGACGCGCAGGCCAGATTCGAGGCCGTCTACCGGGAAACGTACGGCCGGATCACGGCGTACACGGCACGCCGCTGCGCGTCGCCGCAGGACGCGGCGGACGTGGTGGCGGAGACCTTCGCCATCGCCTGGCGGCGGATAGGAGAGCTGCCGGACGGGGAGGAGGCCATGCTGTGGCTGTACGGCGTGGCGCGCAAGGTGCTGGCCAACCACTACCGCGGTGAGGTTCGCCGCCAGGCCCGTAGCGTGCAGCTCGACGCCGAGATGGCCGACCTGTACGGAGCCTCACCAGACAGCGGGGTCGAGCTGAAGGCGATCGCGCAGGTCTTCCAGACCCTGCCGGACGACGATCGCGAGCTGTTGTCGCTGATCGGCTGGGAAGGGCTGGACCGGCAGGAGGTCGCCACCGTGCTCGGCCTGTCGCGCAACGCCGTACGCATCAGACTCCACCGCGCCCGCAGGCGCTTCGCCCGTGCGCTCGCCGAGGCGGATGTCCGCTTCGCGGCGGAAAGCCGGATGGTCCCGGCGGAGAGGCAGCTGTGAAGAACATCGACGACATCGACACGACCATCGGCGCGCTGGCGCGGGTGGAGCCGGGCCGGCCGGGAGGCCACTCGTCCGACGCGGGGGCGCGGACGCTGCTGGCCTCGATCATCGCCGAGGAGCCCGGCCCGTCCGTGACTCGCGCCCGCGGGCGCCGTCCCCGGCGGCCGGCCCTGGGTCTGGTGGGCGCGGGGCTGCTCGCCGCGGGCCTCGTGGTGGGGCCGAGTCTGCTGCAGAACGGCGCGTCCCCTTCGTACGCGGTCACCAAGGACTCCGACGGCGTCGTCTACGTCAAGGTCCGGGATTTTCGCGACGCCGCGGGGCTGGCGAGACAGCTGGAGGAGCTCGACGTCCCCGCCATCGTCGATCACGCGCCCGCGGGCAAGTGGTGCCGGGAACCGCGCGGAACCCATGTCCGGGACATCCCCACCGGCCTGTACTCCGTGCCGGAGAACATCCCCGGCGAAGACCCCGCCCGCGGCTGGCAGATGCGGATCGACACCAAGCTCTTCAGGCCCGGCCAGACCTTCGTCTGGACGATCGGAGAAGAGAGCACCAGCACCATCCTCATGGACGGCCCGGTCGCGCCGTGCGTCCTGGTGCTCGACGACAGCCATAAGGGGAAGGAGATCAAGTCCGACTACCGGCTGGCGACCACGAAGGGGCGCTCACTCGCCGGGTTCCGGGTGGACGAGAAGACCGTCGGCGAGGTCCTGCCCGAGCTCAGGAGGCGCGGGCTGAAGATCACCTACGTCGTCATGGACATCTCGCCGGGAAACCCGGGCGGCTACGGCGTGCTCCGCACACAGGCCACTCCCGTCGGCGACGACTGGATCGTCTGGGAGGCGGAGGAGTCCATCCGCAGGCCAGGGGTGATCCGCCTGCTCGTCACCGACAGGCGCTACGACAGCAATCCCGTCTACGGCGGTCCGCGCGACAACGTCGTCAAGGATTGACGCGCTTCTCGGTCTGCCCGCGATCGCTCGGCCCCGTGGCCTCCCGCCCAGCGGCAAGGCCGCGGGCCTCCGCGGCGACCAAGCGGGCAGGCCACGTGAGCCGTACCGGCGAGGGGCCTGCCGGCCGCGTCGGTTGATGACCTGCCGCAGGTCACGGCCAGGCTCGCCGAGCGGCTCGGTTGGTACTGCGCCGAGCCGATGCCCCCACCCAGGGCAGCGTGCCGACATGGAGAACGTGTTTCCTCGTGCCGACGCAGCTGATCCCCGCGAGCGGTGGTGCGGCGACCAGGAACCGCTCGCGGGGGACAGAGGTCTCCTTCACGGGCCTGCGCGAAGACGGTTCAGGCGGGTGAGGTGCTCGTGAGCTCGGGGCGGCCTTGCCTTGTCGCCCAGGGTGCATGCAAGTTGCATGCTAAAGTGGGGGCATGGGAATCATGCAGATCCGGGATGTCCCCGAGGAGACCGAGCGGACGTTGAAGGCGAGGGCTGAGCGTGAGGGCAAGTCGCTGACGGCATACGTGCGCGACCTGCTGAACGAGGAGGCCTCCACTCCGACGCTGGACGAGGTGATGGCCAAGATCGCTACTGATGAGCCGGTGCCGTACAACCCCGACTTCGTCCGCGAGACGATGCGGGAGGGGCACAGGTGAGCCTGGTCGTCGACGCCTCCATCGTCTTCCGTCTCCTGGCCAACGTGAAGGGGGATGACCTTCTCCGCCAACGACTGGCCCGCAAGGTGCACGCCCCTGCGTTGATCGACGTGGAGATCGCTTCGGTGGTGCGCGGACATGTGATCACCAGCAAGCCGGAGGTGCGCGTCTCCCCGGCGCGGGCCCAGGTCATGCTGGAGCGTTACGCCCAGCTCAAGATCGTCCGTCATCCGATGCTGCCGCTGCAGCCTCGGGTACTGGAACTGCGCAACAACCTCACCGCCTACGACGGTATGTATGTGGCCCTCGCCGAGTTGCTGAGGGTGCCGCTGCTCACCGACGACGCCAAGTTCGCCGGTTCGACCGGGCACTGGGCGGAGATCCACCGCTACCCGCCACCGCAAGCGGGCTAGAGCCGTTGACCGGACACGCCCGCACAGGGGCCGGCGGGGTCATGACAATCGAGGCTCCGAATCACCGTGCACTCGTACGGAGAAACCGCCCGGAGGCAGGCGCAGGCCCTGCGTCTCGTGTTCCTTGTCGTCGTGGTTGATGGCGAAGAGCCATTCGCCGCGCCGGACGAGTTCCACGGGGGCCGGTCGCAGGCCCAGCAGGCGAGCGTAGGCGTCGTCGGACAGGCGGGTGGAGATGTAGAGGGCGGTGCCGGAGCCGTAGGGGTGGCGGGTGATGGCGGGCCGGCCGGCGAGGGGGGTGCCGGAGGTATGCGAGCCGGTGTAGACGGCGAGGGCCTCGGCGCCTTCGAGGTCGAGGTGCTCGCTCCAGAACGTTCCGGTCTCCGGCCGGTCGCCCCGGTGGCCCCGGTAACCCCGGTCCTCCTGGTCGTCCCACTCGCCCTGGTCACCGTCGAGGATGTCCGGAGGGGACAGGGTGAGGGCGACGCCGGGCGGGAGGGGGTGGAACTCCTCGACGCGGATGCCGAGGAGGTCGCGCAGGGCGCCGGGGTAGCCGCCGAGGCGGACGCGGGCGTGTTCGTCGGCGACGCCGCTGAGGTAGGAGACCACGAGGGTGCCGCCGCCGGCGACGTAGCGGCGCAGGTTGTCGGCGTCGGCGTCCGAGATGAGATACAGGGCCGGGACGAGCACGAGCGGGTATGCCGACAGGTCGGCCGAGGGGTGGACGAGGTCGGCGGTGACGCCGTGCCGGTAGAGGACCCGGTGGGCCTGGCGTACGGCCTCGGCGTAGTCCAGCTCGGTGGAGGGCAGGCCCGGGGACTGGAGCGCCCAGCCCGCCTCGGCGTCCCAGAGGATCGCGGCCCCGGCCTCGACGGGGGCCGCGCAGGCGTCCGTCAGGGACGGCAGGAGCGCGCCCAGGTCGCAGATCTCGCGGAAGATCCGGGAGTCGGGTCCGGCGTGCGGGACCATGCCGCCGTGCCAGAGTTCGGCGCCGCCCCGGGAGGCTCGCCACTGGAAGAACATCGCGCCCCGCGAGCCCCGCGCGATGTGCGACAGGCTCAGCCTGGTGATCTCACCGGGGCGCTTGGCGAGCATCCGGGGGCCGGTGTAGGTGACCACCGCCTGCTCCATCAGCAGCCAGGGTTTTTCGCAGGGCGGGCCGGGGACACGCTCGGGGGTGCGCGCCGGGCCGGCGGCCGAAGCACACGCCGGGGGCGAGGCCCAGCCGCGGGCCAGGTCGGCGGCGAAGGCGGTCTCGGCGGGCGGGTCGGACGACGGATAGTGGTCGATCGCGACGAGGTCGACCTCGGCCGCCCAGTGGCGGTGGTTCACCGGCACCCAGTCGCCGAGGACGAAGTTCGTGGTGACCGGGACGTCCGGGGTGAGCTCGCGCAGCACGGCCTTCTGCTCGCGGAAGTGGTCGAGCATCGCGTCGGAGACGAACCGGCGGAAGTCGAGGACCTGGGAGGGGTTGGGCAGGTACTGGGTGGCGCGGGGCGGGGTGACCTGCTCCCACGCGGAGTAGTGCTGGCTCCAGAACGAGGTGGTCCAGGCGTCGTTGAGCGCGTCCAGGGTGCCGTGCCGGGCGCGCAGCCAGGTCCTGAAGGCCGAGGCGGCGTGCTCGCAGTGGCACGCGGTGCCGTACTCGTTGTGGACGTGCCACATGGCGAGCGCCGGGTGGTCGCGATAACGCTCGGCGAGGGCGCCGGCGACGCGGACGGAGGCGGCGCGGTAGGCGGGGGCGTGCACGCAGTAGGTGTCGCGGCTGCCGTGGGTGAGCCGGGTGCCGCCGGGGGTGACGGTGAGGGCGTCGGGGTGGGCCAGGCCGAACCAGGGGGGCGGGGAGGCGGTCGGGGTGGCGAGGTTGACCCCGATCCCGCCGTCGTGCAGCAGGTCGAGGACGCGGTCGAGCCACCCGAAGTCGTGGACGCCGGGTGACGGCTCCAGCCGGGCCCAGGAGAACACCCCGACGCTGACCAGGTTGACCCCGGCCCGCCGCATGAGCGCGACGTCCTCCTTCCAGACCTCCTCGGGCCACTGCTCGGGGTTGTAGTCCCCGCCGTAGCACAGCCCGCCGAACCGCCCAGGCCAGTCCACGACCACTCCTCTATTTGGATGGAGACTAAACTAATTATCACGGGTCGCCGGTCCCGTTCAAGCGCGGGGACCCCGGTCCGCGCGCTCATGCCTCCCCGCTCGCGGCTTTCGGGTCACCTCGCCCGCGGACGGCTCACACGGGGAATCGGGTGCCGGGGCGTCGTGCGAGCCTTCTCGTGAAGACGGCGGCGGGGTGCGGGCAATAACAGCGTCCGTTGCCCCACGAAAGGCATCCTCCATATGAGAGTCAACAGCGATCGTCCCCCTGATCGCGCCCTTCCCGACCTGGTCCTTCCCGCCTCGTTCCACGTGGACGACGTGGACGACGCGGGCGACGCGGGCGACGCGGGCGACCTGGCCCGGGGTGCCGTACCGGGGGAGTTCGCCGTCGCGAGTGACGCCGGCGTGATCCGGCTGTCGCTGCGCGATCCGGAACGGTTCGCCGAGATCTTCCACAGGTACTTCGCCGCGATCCACCGGTACGCCTCCGCGAGGCTGGGCGCCGACGCGGCGGACGACGTCGCGGCGGAGACGTTTCTCGTGGCCTTCCGGCAGCGGGAGCGCTACGACCTGTCCCGTCGTGACGCGCGTGCCTGGCTGTTCGGCATCGCGACCAATCTGATCAGACGGCACCGCAGGGATGAGGTGCGCCTGTACCGAGCCCTGGGACGGGCCCGGGACGCTTCCGCCACCGGCTCGGGCGCGGCGGAGGCGGACTTCGCGGACGCCGACCTCGTCGTCGACGCGCAGCGCCGGCTGGCGGGCGCCCTCGCCGTGCTGAAGGCCGGCGACCGGGAGGCGCTCCTGCTGGTCGCGTACGGCGAGCTCAGCTACGCGGAGGTGTCCGACGCCCTGGGCATTCCCCCGGGGACGGTCGGGTCCCGCCTCAACCGGGCCCGCAGGCGGCTCAGGGAAGTTCTGGACACGGACGTCGCGAGCAAGGGGAGACGACACGATGGATGAGATGGACCTGCTCCGCGACCGGGCCGAGGCCCAGGCCGCTCCCCGGCCCGAGGCCGTCGCCTCCGCGCTCGGCCGTCTCCACGGCGCCGCCCGGGAGGAGTCCGGACACGGCGCAGCCAGGAAGCCCGGGCGGACGGCCCGGCGCCCGATCCGGCTGCCCGGCTCGCGCCGGAGGCCCGTCGCGGCGGGCCCGCCGTCCGCGCCGGGGCGATGGTCCGGCCCGGTCCCGCGCCTCGTGGCCGCGGTCCTCGTCGCGGCCGGCGTCGTCGGGGTGGTGATGACGACGACGATGATCGCGCGGGGGCCCGGCGAGGAGAGGCCGCCCACGCTCGCGGCCGTGGACGGCTGGGAGAGGTGGCGCGAAGGGGATCCCGAGCTCGTGGTGTTCCTCTGCAAGGACGACTCGCCCTTCGTCGGGTGTGGTGGCGGCGGTTTCGCCGTGGAGGACGGCGGCCTGGGTGCTCCGCCGGACCCCATCCTGGGCGGCAGGGCCACCACGTCGCAGGACAAGGCGGTGATCGAGCGGACGCTCGGGGCCATGCCGCAGGTGGAGAGGTTCTCCTTCGCGAGCAGGCAGGAGGCCTACGCCGACCTGCTCCGCCGGGAGCGGGAGCGGTCCGTCCTGGGCTCCACGCAACGGAAGCTGTCCGAAATCCTCGACGAGGAGGACATGACGGAGTCGTACGTCCTGAAGATGAGGCCCGGCACCGACTGGAACGCGGTGATCGAGACGGTCGAGACGTTGCGGGGGGTGTCCAGCGTGCTCAACCGCAAGTGCCTCGTCGAGAACCACCGGGAGCTTGTCGAGAGGGACAGGACCCTGTGTGCTCCCGGTGGTTCCGACGACTGACCGAACCCGTGCCGGCCGGGGGACGCGGCGAACACCGGGCCCGATGACATCGCGGTGCCGGTGGACGCCGCGTCCGGGCCGCGGCAGGTGGGGGCCATTGACCTTTGTTGGTTTGGACGTAAAACTAATTCAGCAAACGGAAGCCCGAGTGCTGGAGTCCCCATGCCTTACCGCCCTCCTCTGGTCGCGCACGAGTACTTCGTCGCCGATCCGCCGGAGCTGCCCGTCCGCTCACACGGCGAGGATGGCCTGTCCGCGCTGATCTCGGCGGAGCCGGTGGCCTCCGACGGGGCCGGGGTGATCCTGAAGGCGGTGACCTCGGCGGAGGAGACGCTCCTGGTCCAGGTGGGTGTGGCGGGCGAGGGGGTGATCCGGGTCAGGCTCGGGCAGGACGCGGACGCACGGACCAGGTCGGCCGCCGCGATCTCCATGGTCACCCCGGGTGAGTTCGCCGGAGCGCGGGTGGAGAGCCGCGACGGGACGATCCTGCTGGACGCGGGCTCGCTCCGCGCGGAGATCACCTTGGCGCCCTGGCACCTGAGGTTCACCGACGCGAGCGGGGCGCCGCTGCTGGAGCAGGACCGGGGGCACACCGACATCAGCGGCCGGTTGCGCACGCTGCCGTTCGGCCGCTCCAGCGCGGACGGCGCGGTGGCCGGCTACCACGAGAGCTTCGCCGCCCCCGCCGACGAGGCGTTCGGCGGGTTCGGCGAGTCGTTCACCCGGCTCGACAAGCGCGGCCAGCGGCCGGTGATGTGGAACTTCGACGCGTTCGGCGCCGAGTCGCAGCGGGCGTACAAGAACATCCCGTTCTACCTGTCCAGCAGGGGTTACGGGGTACTGGTGGACAGCGGGACACCGGTGGAGTTCGACGTGTGCCAGTCCACGCACAGCTGCGTGCAGATCGTGGTCCCCGACGACCTGATCGACTACTACGTGATCGCCGGGCCCACCCCGCCGGAGGTACTCGGCCGGTACGACCTGCTGACCTGCCGCCCGCTGCTCCCGCCGAAGTGGGCGTTCGGCACCTGGATCTCCTCGGGGTTCTTCGTCGACACCCAGGAGCGGGTGATGGCCAGGGCGCGGCGGATCCGCGAGCGGGGGATCCCGTGCGACGTGCTCCACCTGGACACGTACTGGCAGACGGACGGGCACTGGTCGGACATGCGCTGGGACGCGGAGGGCTTTCCCGACCCGGCGGGGATGCTGGCCGAGCTGGACGCGATGGGCTTCAAGGTCTGCCTGTGGATGAACCCGTACGTCTCCCACCTCAGCCCGGCCTTCCCGCAAGCGGCCGAAAGCGGATACTTCCTCAAAAAGCCAGATGGCGAGGTCTACGTGGCCGACTGCTGGCACGGCTCCTACCCGGCCTGCGGCATCGTCGACTTCACCAACCCCGCCGCCACCGAGTGGTTCAAGGGGCTGCTCCGCCCGCTGCTGGAGCAGGGCGTCCAGGTCTTCAAGACCGACTTCGCCGAGGGGGTGCCGCGCGACGCGGTCGCGGCCAACGGCATGTCGGGCACCGACCTGCACAACGTCTACACGCTGCTGTTCAACGACGCCGTCTCCGAGGTGACCCGGGAGATCGCCGGGCACGGCATGGTGTGGGCGCGCTCGTCGTTCCTCGGCGGGCAGCGGCACTCGGCGCAGTGGAGCGGCGACACCTACACCAGCTACGCCGCGATGGGCAGCACGCTGCGCGGCGGGCTGGCGCACGGCCTGTCCGGCGTCCCGTTCTGGAGCCACGACGCGGGCGGGTTCACCGGCCGGCCCACCGACGACCTGTACGTCAGGTGGACCCAGTTCGGCGCGCTCTCCCCGCTGCTGCGCCTGCACGGCACCACCAGCCGGGAGCCGTGGGAGTTCCCCGAGGTCGAGGCGGAGGCGGTCGAGGCGCTGAGACTGCGCTACCGGCTCATGCCGTACATCTACACGGCGGCCGTCGAGGCCGCCAGGACCGGGGCGCCGATGATGCGGGCGCTGTGCGTCGACCACCCGGACGACCCGGTGGCCTGGCAGGCCGACCTGCAGTATCTCCTCGGCCGCGACCTGCTGGTGGCGCCGATGACCTCGCCGGAGCAGGTCAGGAAGGTCTACCTGCCGCGGGGGGAGTGGGTGGACCACTGGACGGGCGAGATCCTGCCCGGCGGCCGGTACGTCACGGTCGCCCCGCCGCTGGACCGCGTCCCGCTCTTCGCCCGGCGCGGCGCGATCGTCCCCGTCCTCGCCGACCCGGGCGGGACCGTCGGGGACGGGCCGTTCGGGGAGATCACCCTGGTCGCGTACGGCGTCGGGGCCGGTAGCGGCACCGGGGAGAGGAGCACGGTCGTCTCCGACATCGACGGGGACACCACGATCACCGCGGTCCCCGAGGGAGAGGGCCTGCGGATGGCCGTCTCGGGGAGCGCGCGGATCGCGGGCGTCGAGCTGGTGGGCCCGGGTGTCCCGATCGTCATCACCACCATCTAGGAGAAGAACCATGCTCAACCTCAAGGCGGGTGTCGCCCTGGTGGCCGCGCTCGCGGTGCTCGTCGCCTGCGGCGGCACCGAGAAGGCGGCGGAGACGCCCGCCGCGGACGGTCCCCGCGTCCTGAAGCTCTGGTACTACGAGGGCGCCGACAGCGCGATGGGCAAGGCCTGGACCGAGGCCGTCAAGCGGTTCCAGGCCACGCACCCCGGCGTGACGGTGAAGTTCGAGGAGAAGGCGTTCGAGCAGATCCGCCAGTCGGCGGGGATGATCCTCAACTCGGACGAGGTCCCCGACGTGATGGAGTACAACAAGGGCAACGCCTCGGCCGGCCTGCTGTCGAAGCAGGGCCTGCTCACCGACCTCACCCCGGAGGTGACCGAGCGGGGCTGGGACAAGCTGCTCAGCCCCTCCATCCAGACGACCGCGCGATACGACGAGCGCGGCGTCATGGGCGCGGGCAAGTGGTACGGCGTCCCCAACTACGCCGAGTACGTGATGGTCTACTACAACAAGGACGCGTTCGAGAAGGCGGGCGTGAAGGTGCCTGCGACCTTCGAGGAGTTCACCGCCGCGCTCGACACGTTCGCCAAGGCCGGGACCACCCCCCTCGCCGTCGGCGGCGCCGAGTACCCCGCGCAGCAGATCTTCTACCAGCTCGCGCTGAGCAAGGCGCAGCGGCCGTGGGTGGACGCCTTCCAGCTCTACAAGGGCAAGGTCGACTTCAAGGGCCCGGAGTTCAAGTACGCGGCCGACACCCTCGCCGACTGGGTGAAGAAGGGCTACATCGGCAAGGACTCCGCCGGCATCAAGGCCGAGGACATGGGCGTGTCCTTCATCGGCGGCAAGTACCCGATCATGGTCACGGGCAGCTGGTGGTACGGCCGCCTCGCGAGCGAGATCAAGGACTTCGAGTGGGGCTCGTTCCTGTGGCCGGGCAACACGATGAGCGCCGGGTCCAGCGGCAACATGTGGGTCGTCCCGGAGAACGCGAAGAACAAGGACCTGGCCTACGACTTCATCGACATCACGATGAGCAAGGACATCCAGAACCTGCTCGGCAACTCCGGCGGCATCCCGGTGGCCGCGGACACCGCCGCGATCACCGACGGGAAGAGCAAGGAGCTGATCGAGAACTTCAACACGCTCTCGACCTCCGACGGGCTGGCCTTCTACCCCGACTGGCCGGCGCCCGGCTACTACGACGTGCTCGTGTCGGGCGTGCAGAACATCATCAACGGTACCAAGACCTCCGACCAGGTCCTGGACGAGATCGCCGCGCCGTACGAGGAGAACCTCGCCGACCTCGGCAACTGACCCCCCCTCGCGCCCCGTGCCGTGACGCCGTCATGTCAGGTCACGGCCCGGGGCGTACGTACGGAGAGACAGAGAGGAGACCTCCGATGCAGAGGTCTCGCGACCGCGGGTACTGGATTTTTCTGCTGCCGAGCACCGTGCTGTTCGTCGCGGTCGTCGCGGTGCCGTTCCTGATGAACGTCGGGATCGGGTTCACCCGGTGGCAGGGGATCGGCGACCCGCGGTGGATCGGGCTGGACAACTACGCGAGGCTCGTGGCCGACGCGCGGTTCTGGACCTCCTTCCGCAACAACGTCGCGCTGATCGTCGCGATGGCGATCGTCCCCACGCTCATCGGCCT
Source organism: Streptosporangium sp. NPDC023825 (assembly GCF_040639575.1). Classification (NCBI taxonomy): domain Bacteria; kingdom Bacillati; phylum Actinomycetota; class Actinomycetes; order Streptosporangiales; family Streptosporangiaceae; genus Streptosporangium; species Streptosporangium sp. NPDC023825. The sequence goes on from NZ_JBFAAE010000013.1 coordinate 30,507, forward strand.
GCTCCTCGCGGCGACCCTGTTCGACCACGTGAGCAGGAGGTTCGGCCCCCGGGCCGCCGGGGCGCTGCGGGCCGCGTACTACCTGCCGCAGGTGCTGCCGGTCGCGGTCGCCGGGATCGTCTGGGGCTGGATCATGCACCCGCGCTACGGGGCGCTCAACGAGTTGCTCGGGGTGCTGGGGATGGAGCCGAGGAACTGGCTCGGCGACCCGGCCTGGGCGCTGCCGAGCGTGATGGCGATCATGGTGTGGTTCCAGATCGGCTACCCGGTCGTCATCTTCATGGCCGGGCTGCAGCGGGTCGACCCCGCCCTGTACGAGGCCGCCGAGATGGACGGCGCGTCGTGGTGGCGCAGGTTCTGGCACATCACGATCCCGCAGATCCGGCCGGAGATCTACGTGGTCCTGCTCACCTGCACGATCGCCGCGCTCAAGGTCTTCGGGCCGATCTTCGTGCTGACCAGGGGCGGGCCGGGCGGGGCCACGCTCGTGCCGTCCTACTTCAGCTACCAGAACTTCTTCGAGAAGGCCAACGTCGGGTACGGCGCGGCGATCGCCACCGTGCTCACCCTCGTGATCATCGCGGTGACGGTGTTCTTCCTGCGGATCCAGGACCGGGACAGGGAAACATGATCCGGAAATACTCGGTGCTGGTCTCGCTGGTCGTGCTGGCCGTCGTGATGCTGGTGCCGTTCGCCATCGTCACGCTCAACGCGCTGAAGTCCCCGGCCGACTACTCCTCGGGCGGGCCCCTCGGCCTGCCCTCGGAGCTCTACCTCGACGGGATCGTCGAGTTCTGGAACCGGGTCGACTTCGGCGGCAAGCTCTGGAACAGCCTGCTGATCAGCGGCTCGGTCGCGGTGCTCGCCACGGTGCTGTCGGTGCTCAACGCCTACGCGCTCGGCATCGGCAGGGTGCGCGGCCGGATGTGGATCCTCGTCCTCTTCCTGGTCGCCCACACGCTGCCGCAGGAGGCGCTGGTCTACCCCCTGTACTACCTGGCCAAGCAGGTCGGCCTCTACGACACCCGGCTCGGGGTGATCATCATCTTCACGGTCATCCAGAGCGCCTTCGGGACGTACCTGCTCGCCTCGGTGCTCGGCCGCTTCCCGCGCGAGATCCTGGAGGCCGCGGCCCTCGACGGAGCGGGGAAGTGGCGGGCCCTGTGGCAGGTCGTCGTGCCGATCAGCAGGCCGACGCTGAGCGTGCTGCTCGTCTTCTTCTTCATCTGGACCTGGAACGAGTTCTTCCTGCCGCTGGTCTTCCTCATCTCCAACGAGAACCAGACCGTCCCGGTCGCGCTGGGCGTCCTGCAGGGCGACAAGATGATGGACGCGACGATGTCCAGCGCCTCGGCGCTGCTCGGCATCCTCCCGGCCGTCGTCTTCTTCCTCATCTTCCAGCGCACGCTGACCCGCGGCGTGACCGTCGGCGCCGTCAAGTGACCCCTCTCGACATTCCTCGGCACTCCCTCGACGCCGTACGCCGCTCGGGGGCGGACGTCGTCCCGAACAGGAAGATCACCAAGGACGTGGTCGACGGTCCCGCGTACTGGAGGCTGTCCCGGCGGACCCTGGCCGAGGCGGCGGTGCCACTGAAGAACTCCGGGAGGAGGCTGCCGTTCCGTCCCTCGCAGAAGGTCGCGGCGGGCTGGTGGTGAAGGTCCCCGCCCCGGGCACGTCGCAGACCTGCCACCGGTGCGGGCCCCGCGACCCCACCTCCCGTGTCGGCACCCGGTTCTCGTGCGCCAGCCTCGCGTGCGGGTGGAGCGGCCACGCCGACACCAACGCCGCGATCATCAACATTCGCAACGCCGCAGGAACTGTGGTGTCAGGACGTGGAGACCTCGGGGCTGCCCGGTCTGCGAAGCGTCAACCCCCGCGCGCCGCCTGACCGCCACGCGACGGGAGAATCCCCCGGCCCTCAAGCCGAGGAGGAGTTCAAACCCACCAGCACGCGTCCCGGGTGGAGCAACCGGTCAGGCAGCTGCGCGGCTTCCGGCGGGTGAGCCTGTCTCCCGGACTCCGTTTTCCGGCCGATCTGTTTTCACGGTCCGTGCCCGATGGCTTTTCCGATGACCGCCGGGCGGCGATCCCGAGCCGTGTCCTGGGGACGAGCAGTGCCGTGGCCCGGCCGACGTTGCGCTGCTTCGGGTCGACCGGGGTGCGGTGCTCGGCCTCGTAGCGGCGGAACGCCCCCGCGCGGTCGTCCGGGTCACGAGCGCGCTGCAGGTGCTGCTCGAGGACCCCGACCGGACGAGGGACCCGGTCGAGGTGCAGGCGGGTGACCGACGTGGCGCTCACCCCGTGGCTGCGTGCGCCGGCCGAGCGGCCGGACCACCCGCCGCGCGATACGGCCTGAGCCGTTCGCGTGCGGCCGGACGGTGCGCGCGTCCGGGGGAGCGGCGGTGTGGTCTGGGTTGTTCGCGTGCGGCCGGACGATGCGCGTCGGCGAGGGCGGCGGTGCGGCCCAGCCGTTCGCGAGCGGCCCGACACCCCGTCGCCCGGGCCGCTCGTCCCCGTTCGGGGGGCTACCCGCCCGCCATCGCCCCCACGACCATGAACGGCTCGGCCCCCGTCGCGACCGGCTCGGGCAACGGGGTGTCGGGCGGCTCGTGGGACAGGTCCTGCTCGCAGGCGAAGAACCGCACGAACGGGCGGCGCCGCTGCGTGGTGTGATCGCGGATCGTGCCGCGCAGCATCGGGTAGCGGTCCTCGAGCGCGTCGAGGACCGAGCGCTGCGTGGCCTGCCCCCGAACGTGGAGCTCCACCTCGCCCTCGACGCTCGCGAGGTTGCGCAGATGTGCCGGAAGCACCACGCGGATCATGGCAGCGTCTGGACTTCGACGGACAGCACGGCCGGAAGGTCCCGGGCGATGGGCGCCCAGCTGTCGCCGGCGTCGGCCGAGGCGTACACCTGCCCGCCGGTGGTGCCGAAGTAGACGCCGCACGAATCCAGCGTGTCGACGGCCATCGCGTCCCGCAGCACGTTGACGTAGCAGTGGCTCTGAGGCAGCCCCCTGGTGAGCGGCTCCCACTCGTTTCCGCCCGTCCGGCTGCGGTACACCCGGAGCTTCCCCTCCGGCGGGTAGTGCTCCGAGTCGCTCTTGATCGGCACGACGTAGACGGTGTCCGGCTCGTGCGCGTGCACGGCGATCGGGAAACCGAAGTCGCTGGGCAGGTCACCGCTGATCTCGTACCACGAATCGCCGGCGTCGTCGCTGCGCATGACGTCCCAGTGCTTCTGCATGAAGAGCACCTCGGGACGCGACGGGTGCATCGCGATGTGGTGGACGCAGTGGCCGACCTCGGCGTCCTGGTCGGGGATGCCCTCGGACCGCAGGCCGCGGTTCGCGGGCTGCCAGCTCTTGCCGGAGTCCTCCGTCCTGAACACGCCCGCCGCCGAGATCGCCACGGTGATGCGGGCGGGATCGCGCGGGTCGGGAACGATCGTGTGCAGGCACATCCCCCCGGCACCCGGCTGCCAGGAGGGCCCGGAGGGATGCTCGCGCAGCCCGGGCAGCTCCTGCCAGCTCTGCCCGCCGTCCACCGTGCGGAACAGGGCGGCGTCCTCGACCCCGGCGTACACCGTGTCCGGGTCGGTCGGTGACGGCTCCAGATGCCAGACCCGGGCGAACTCCCACGGGTGCGGCGTACCGTCGTACCACTGGTGGGTGCCGGGGACACCGTCGTACTGGAACCGGTTGCCGACCGCCTCCCACGTCGCGCCGCCGTCGTCGGACCGCTGGATCACCTGCCCGAACCAGCCGCCGGACTGCGACATGTAGAGGCGGGACGGGTCTGCGGGAGATCCGGCGACGTGATAGATCTCCCAGCCCCCGAAGTGGGGACCGCTGATGTCCCACCGCTCGCGCCTGCCGTCCGACGTGAGGATGAACGCGCCCTTGCGCGTGCCAACCAGCACCCGTACACCACTCATCGGCGTTCCTTTCCGAGCCGGTGCCGATCTGGCTCGACACTGCGGCCACGCTCCTGATCGTCCGACCGGGCTCGGAGCCGATTTCGTTCGCGACATGTCCGCCACGGCCGTGGCCACCGACGCTACGACAGCCCACCGACAAAATCGCCGCACGCCGCGGCCGTGCGGAAATCCGATTTTCGCGAGTGACGTCATGTGATTCCACACGGCCCGCCCCCACCCGGGTCGCTTTGCGAGTACATGTCGCAAGGTTTACGCGTATGGGCCTCGGATGGGGAATCGGCCCCGTCGCCGTGCTGTTTCGAATCATGAACGTCAGGCCGAGTCCTTTGGGAGGACAACCATGACGACCACGACTCGTCCCGCGGAGGCGTCGGGCCAGTTCGCCATCGGGGGAGATCTCACCGTCAACCGCCTGGGTTACGGGACGATGCAGCTCACCGGCGAGGGCGTGTGGGGGGATCCGCGCGACCCCGAGGAGGCGGTCCGCGTCCTGCGCAGGGCCGTCGAGCTCGGGGTGAACTTCTTCGACACCGCCGACTCCTACGGCCCGTTCGTCGCCGAGCTGCTCATCAAGAAGGCGCTGCACCCCTACGCCGACGACCTGGTCATCGCGACCAAGGCGGGGTTCACCCGGCAGGGTCCCGGGCTCTGGACGCCGGTGGGCCGCCCCGAGTACCTGCGCCAGCAGGTCGAGCTGAGCCTGCGCCATCTGGGCGTCGAGCGGATCGACCTGTTGCAGCTGCACCGCATCGACCCGGCCGTCCCCGTCGCCGACCAGGTCGGGGAGCTCGCGCTGATGCAGCGGGAGGGCAAGATCCGGCACATCGGCCTCAGCGAGGTCAGCGTCGAGGACGTCGAGGAGGCGGGCAGGTCCGCGACGATCGTCTCGGTGCAGAACCTCTACAACCTCGCGCACCGCGACGCCGAGCCCCTGCTCGAGTACTCCGAGGCCAACGACATCGCCTTCATCCCCTGGTTCCCGCTCGCCACCGGCGAACTCGCGGCGGAGGGCGGCCCGCTCGCCGCGGCGGCCAAGGAACACGGCGCCACCCCGTCGCAGCTCGCGCTGGCATGGCTGCTGCGCCGTTCCCCGGTGATGCTGCCCATCCCCGGTACCTCGACGGTCGCCCATCTGGAGGACAACGTCGCCGCCGCGACCGTCCAGCTGACCGACACCGAGTTCGACGCCCTGACCAGGGCGGCCTGAGGGAAGACGGGCCGTCACGGGGGCCTCGCGGGAGTCCGGGAGAGCGCCCGTCGAGGCCGTGGACGCTCGATTCCGCGCCGGCCGCGATGCGGCTCAGCGCGATGTGCCGGCACCGTGGTCGCGCGGATCCGAGCGAGAGGACGGCGGGAAGCGCAGTACCCAGCGGCGCTGCCACGGGGTCTCGACGGCCCGGGGGTGGTGGTGCTCGCGCGCCCAGGCGACGGCGTCGGCCGGGGCCAGGCCGGCCAGGACGGCGAGGCAGGCGACGACCGTGCCGGTGCGTCCGACGCCGCCCCCGCAGGCGACCTCCACCGCGGTGCCCGCCCGAGCCCGCTCGTGCAGCGCGCGGATTCGCCGCACGGCCAGATCGTGGTCGCGGGGCAGCAAGAAGTCGGGCCACCGGATCCACTCGTGCGGCCACCGCAGCTCGCTCTCCCGGCGACGGCGGAGCCGGTCGGAACCGAGGTACAGGCCGAAGCCGGGCAGCGGCCCTTCCGGCGGCGGACGCCGCAGGCCGCGGCCGCGGATCCAGGAGCCGTCCGGCAGCTGGACGGCGCCCACGAGCGGCGGCCCGCTCACCGGTCCGCCGGCCGGGCCGCTCGCCGGCTCGCCGGCCGGGCCGGTCACCGCGTCGTCCCTGGGGTCCTGCATCGTGTTCTCCCTGTCTCTTACTGGGCGGTGTCTCTCACCGGACGCTGCCAAGTCGATGCCGTGCGCGGTGATTGGCGACATTGAGCCGGTTGCCGCACCGGTCGGGCATGCAGTAGACGCGGCGTCCTCCGCGGCTGGTGTCGACGAACACGCCGCGGCAGCCCGGGGCGACACAGGCGCGGAACCGGCCGTGGCCGAGGGCGCGGACGGCGCCGAGCAGCCCGACACCGATGAGCGCGGCCAACTCCTCGGCGAGCGACGCGCCCGGCGCGGTCGGGACGTACCACTGCCACCGCCCGCCGGGATCGCGGCCCAGCGCCGGGCTGAGACCGGCCCGCCCGGCCAGCACGGCGGCGCCCGCGACGGCCTGGTCCTCCGTCTCGGTCTCCACGACGCCACGCGCCTCCCGGCGCAGCAGGTGGACCTCGCGGACGTCGTCGCCGGTCGGCGGCCGCCCGTCGGCCAGGGCGTCGAGCCGCAGTCCGTGCTCCGCGAGGAAGCGCGTCAACGCCTCCGGGGTCGGCAGGGCGTCCCCGGCCGTCTGCACGGTGGGAGAGGTGTTGGCCAGGTCGCCGGCCACGGTCGCCCCCACCACGTAGCCGGCGATAGCGATCCGCATGTCCCGCCACCTTCCATGTAACTGATAAAATGAAAATATACCCCTTACGTCTTGGCGAAGTCACGGGTCGCGCCCGAGCCGGAGCGGAGTCTCCCTCGCCGCCCCCTCGCCCGTGAAGCTCGCCGGCGCCGGGATCCGTCCCGCCCGGCGCCGCGACCCATGTCAGAGGAAGCCTGGAAATTTTTCGTGAGGCTACTTGCGAACTCTCATGTCGATAACCTATAACTGAACTAAGAGGTTTCCGAGCAGGCAGGCTTGAGGATACCTGCCAGTCCAAACGGAGGTGGTTACCGATGCTGCTGACGTCGATCGACCCGTTCATCCAGGAGTTCGACCGCCAGTTCGACCGGCTCGCGCGTCAGGCTCTGGGCTCCGGCGAGAGTGCCGCCCGTGGGGCCATGCCGCTGGACGGTGTGCGGCGCAAGGACGACGTCCTCCTGAAGTTCGACCTCCCGGGCATCGACCCCGACACCATCGAGGTGACCGTCGACCGCGGGGTGCTCTCGGTGAGCGCCGGTCGCGAGGAGGAGTACGGCGAGGAGGACCGCCTGTTCGTCCGGGAGCGTCCGATGGGCACCTTCACCCGACGCGTCTACCTGTCCGAGCACCTCGACAGCGACAAGATCGACGCCGCCTACTCCAACGGCGTCCTGGCGGTACGCATCCCGGTCATCGAGCGGGCCAAGCCTCGCAAGGTCGAGATCCAGAAGGCCGAGAACACGTCCGACCAGAGGTCCATCAAGGCGTGAGGCCCAGGATCTGACCGACGAGCCTCCTCGGGGTGGGTGCCGGGTTCCGGCGCCCACCCCCGCGCGTTTCCCACCCCCGCACCGTCACGGACCTCCCATGAACTCCAGCGAACCCCCACGAACCCGTACGGGAAAGGAGCGGTGATGGCCCGGTTGCCCTTCGACGACGAGCACGCCCCGCTGTACTCCGTCGGCCAGGTCGCCGACATGCTCGACGTCGAGCAGGCGTTCCTGCGCCGGCTCGACGAACACGACGTGGTCAGCCCCGCCCGCTCCACCGGCGGCCAGCGGCGCTACACCCGCCACGAGATCGGCGACCTCCAGAACGCCATCCGGCTCGTGGGCGAGGGCATGACCCTCGCCGCCGTACGCCGGATCTTCACCCTGCAGCAGCAGGTCCGCGACCTGCAGGAGGAGCTCGCCAGGGAACGCGCCGCCCGGCGGGAGGACGGCTCCTCCGGGCGGCCGGGACCGCTCACCCCTTGACGGCCCCGATGATCACCCCCTTGGTGAAGTGCCGCTGGACGAACGGGTAGAGGAACAGCACCGGGAGCAGCGCGACGACGATGATGGCCATCTGGATGGCCAGGCTCGGCGGCGGGGCCTGCCCGGCGACGGTGCCGACGCCGGTCTGGCCGACGATCAGCGACTGGCCCTGGAGCACGTACTGGCGCAGCACCACCTGCAGCGGCCACTTGGCGTTGTCGTTCAGGTAGAGGACGGCGTTGAAGAACGAGTTCCAGTAGCCGACCGCGTAGAACATGCCGATGACGGCCGTGACGCCCTTCGACATGGGCAGCACGATGGTGCGCAGGATGCGGAACTCGCTCGCGCCGTCGATGCGGGCGCTGTCGGTGACCTCCTCGGGGATGTTCATGAAGAACGCCCGCATCACCACGAGGTTGAACGCGGTGACCGCCCCGGGCAGGATCAGCGACCAGTACGTGTCGATCAGCCCCAGCGAGCTGACCAGCAGGTAGTTCGGGATCAGCCCCGGTCCGAACAGGAAGGTCAGCAGGATCAGGAACAGCATCGGCCGGTGCAGCAGCGACCCCGGCCGCGACAGCCCGTAGGCGGCCAGCACGGTGACGGTCAGGCTGATCGCCGTGCCGACGACGGTCACGCCGAGGCTGACCCCGACCGCCCGGGTCACCACGCCGCCGGAGAACAGCTCCTCGTACGCGGCCAGGGACAGCCCGCCCGGCACGGTGACCAGGCCGCCGGCCTCCGTCACCGCCTCCTGGGTGGACAGGCTGGTCAGCACGACCATGTAGATGGGGAAGAGCACGCACGCGACGATGAGCGTCAGGACGAGCCCCTTGAGGAGCCCGCCGGCGCGGCTGGGCCGCTCGGCCCAGGGGGGAAGAGTCGTCATGATCGTTTGTAGATCCCCTGCTCGCCGAATCGGTGGGCGACCTTGTTGGCCACCAGGATCAGCACCAGCCCCACGAGGCCCTTCACCAGGCCGGCCGCCGCGCCGTAGCTCCACTCGCCGGTCAGCAGCGTGCGCCAGTACACGAACGTGTCCAGCACCTCGGCGGCGTCCCGGCCGACCGCGTCGCGCTGCAGGAAGAACTGCTCGAACCCGACGTTCAGCGCCTCGCCGAGGCGCAGGATCAGCAGCAGCACGATGACCGGGCGCAGGCCCGGCAGGGTGATGTGCCACAGCCGCCGCCAGCGGCTCGCGCCGTCGACGGCGGCGGCCTCGTAGAGGTTCTGGTTGATGGCCGCCAGCGCGGCCAGGAAGATGATCGTTCCCCAGCCGGCGTCCTTCCAGACCGTCTCCGCCGTCACCAGCACGATGAACGTATCCGGATTTGTCATGATGTCGATGCCGTCGTATCCGTGGTCGCGCAGCACCTGCGAGAGCAGGCCCGCACCCCCGAACATCTGCTGGAACAGCGTGACCACCAGCACCCACGAGAAGAAGTGCGGCATGTAGACGATGCCCTGGACGAACAGGCGCAGCCGGGGCCGCACCACGCTGTCCAGGAGCACGGCCAGCATGATCGGTACGGGGAAGTAGAAGACCAGCTGGAACGCGGTGATCGTCAGGGTGTTGAGCGTCGCGTCCCAGAAGCTCGCGTCGAACATCAGCCAGTGGAAGTTGGCGAGCCCCACCCACGGGCTGTCCCCGATGCCCACGTACGGCGAGTAGTCCTGGAACGCGATCACGTTGCCGAGCAGCGGGACGTAGTGGAACAGGACCAGCAGCCCGATCGCGGGAAGGGCCATGAGCAGCAGCTGCCAGTCACGTCTCAGACGTGCGCGGAAGGATCGTGGGCGCGCCCGGCTTGTCCTCGGACCCCTTTTGCGGACATCCTTGGAGGTGCCGGCGCCGGCGGGTGAGGTCAGGTCACCCGCCGGCCCGGTCTTCTCACTGTCCCCGGGCGTCGTCCTAAGCACGGCCGTTGTCCCGCAGGACCTTCATGTAGAAGTCGCGGGCCTCGTCCCCGCCGTCCCGCCGCCACTCCGAGGCGATCTGCTTGGCGTCGCTCACCGGCCGCCGGCCGCGCATGATGTCGGTGAACTTGTCCTCGGTGGGGACCTGCAGCCCGGAGAACTTCGACGGCCGCTGGATCCTGATCCCGTCGAACGGGCCCTTCTCCAGATACTGGAAGCTCGCGTTCTGCCACTCCATGTTGAGCTTGACCGCGTCGGGGAAGGGCCAGTCCACGTACTGCGGACGCCCGCCGAGGAAGCCGTAGGTGTAGGCGACCTCCTTGCGGTTGAGGTCGGTCTGCACCGGGATGTTGTCCTCGCCCCGGGTGAAGTGCTTGCCCTCCACGCCGAAGTTGGAGAGCTCGTACTCCTTGGTCCCGTACGGCGCCGCGCACCAGTTGAGGATGGAGAGGATCTCCTCCACCTTCTCCTTCGGCAGGCCCTTCTTGACGAAGGTGAAGAGGCCGGCCGCGTTGTTGTGGTACATCAGCGGCGTGCCGCCGTCGTGGGAGAAGAGCGGGAAGGCGTTCAGGCCGAAGTCGGGGTTCTTGCCGCGGTGCTGCTGCAGGAGCTCCTTCCAGCCGCCCAGCCCGTCGCGGTAGACGAGGATCTGCCCGGCCCCGATCAGCTCCTTCTCGTTGGCGCCCTTGCTGCCGGCGACGGTCGGGTGGACCAGCCCCTCCTTGAAGACCTTCCGCATGAACTCCAGCATCAGCTCGAACTCGGGGGTCTCGTACTTGTGGACGAGCTTGCCGCCCTCGTACCGCCACTCCTGCGGGATGCGGAAGGTCGGCCACATCATCTCGTGGATGCTGCCGAACGCCCAGCGCTTGGCCTTGGCGTCGGTGATCTCCTTGCCGAGCTCGAACAGCTCGTCGGCGGTCTTGGGGTTGGCGTTCCAGCCGTTCTTGTCGAACAGGTCCTTGCGGTAGAGCAGCGCGAGGGGGTACGGCTCGGTCGGGAACGGCACCGCCATGAGCTTGTCGTTCCAGACCGACCACTGCCACGCGGCTGTCGGCAGGTTGGCCAGCAGCGGGTAGGGCTTGACCTTGTCGCCCTGCAGGTACGGGGTGAGGTCCTCGAAGGTCTTGTCGACGGCGGTGTTGAAGTCCGCCATCTTGTCGATCTCCCAGCTCGGGATGACCATGATCTCCGGGATGTCCCCGGAGGCGAGCCTGGCGATGGCCTTGTCGGCGTAGACGGTGCCGTCGGTGATCTGGAACTCCACGGTCGCGCCGATGTCGGCGTTGACGGCCTGGAAGTAGGAGTTGCTCGCCAGTCCGGGCGGCGGCGGGCCCCACAGCGGGGTCATGGCCTTGTAGGTGCCGCCCCTGCCCGCCTTCTGGGAGAGCGCGGCGGTGGGGCTGGCCGGGTAGGAGGTGAAGCCGCCGCTGACATCGGGGACCCCCGGAAGGGTGGATACCGTGCCGGGAATGTCAGGCTTGACGCCGGGGAAGGCGGCGTAGGTGGGGGTGAGGGACGTCAGCTTGTCCGCCGCGGCGGCCGTGGCGCCTCCGGAGCCGGGCCGGGGGCCGGCCGGCGCGGAACACGCGCCCAGCAGGCCGCCGCCCGCGGCCATCGCGGCGCTCAGTCCCACCAGCCCGAGAAATCCACGGCGGCTGGTCATCGCGCCCGGGGGAAGATCCTTCACGGGGCGCTCCCTTCGTTGTTTCGAGACGGGTCCGGGGTGTCGTGGGGAACGGCTCCGGGGTAGAATTAGTTAGTCTTTCGACCAAACAAATTAGTCGAGGGGTGGCCGTCGCCACAAGGGACCGCCGATCGCGGGGCGCCGGGGAGCGGTCACGGATTGGTGAACGATGGGGCATGATGGGGCCAGCCTGGCCGAGCGGGAGCGGGACTCACCTTGATCACATCTACGACTGACCCGCGTCCGGCCGACTTCGCCGACGTGCGGGCCACCAACCTCGCCGTCGTGCTGAGGTTCGTGCGCGAGCACGCGCCGTGCTCGCGGGCCGACATCGCGGCGTCCACCGGTCTCAACAAGGCGACCGTGTCGAGCCTGGTCGCCGATCTGATCGACCGCCGCCTGGTCAGGGAGACAGGCCTGACCGAGAACCGCGTCGGCCGCCCCGCCACGATGCTCGTGCTCGACGGCTCGCCGTACGCGGCGATCGGCATCGAGGTCAACGTCGACTACGTCACCGCGGTCGCGGTGGACCTGTCGGGGGAGAGGCTGCTGTCCTGGCGCAGGTCCTTCTCCGGCGCGGCCGGCACGGCGGGCCAGGCCATGGCCACCGTCGCGGGGATCGTCCGCCGTGTCGTGACCCGGATGGCCAAGGAGGAGCGCCAGGTCCTGGGGCTGACCGTGGGCGTGCCGGGACTGATCGGCACCGACGGCACCGTGCGCATCGCGCCCAACCTCGGCTGGCGCGACGCCGACCTCTGCGGCGACCTCACCAAGGCCCTGCGCGACCCGGGCTTCCCCGTCCAGGTCGACAACGACGCCAACCTGGCGGCCCTGGCCGAGCACCGCTTCGGCCCGCACGCGGGGACGGCCAACCTGGTCTACCTCACCGGCGAGATCGGCGTCGGGGCCGGGGTCATCCTCGACGGGCGACTGCGCCGCGGCGGCCAGGGGTACGGCGGCGAGATCGGCCACATCCAGCTCGACCCCTTCGGCGCCGAGTGCCGCTGCGGGCGCCTGGGCTGCCTGGAGGCCGTCGCCGGGATCGGCGCCGTGCTGGAACACACCGCGATCTCGCCCGCCGAGGTCGAGATCGAGATCGAGGAGGTGGTGCGGCTGGCCCGCGCGGGCGACGCGCGCACGCTCGCCCTCCTGAGTTCCGTGGGCCACAACCTCGGCAAGGGCGTGGCCCTGATGACCAACCTGCTCAACCCCGAGGTGGTCGTCCTGGGCGGCTACTACGTGCCGCTCGCGCCGTGGCTGCTGCCCTCGGTGGAGGCCGAGACCCGCGGGCGCACGATCGCCCCGGACGCCGGGGGCTGCCGGGTCGTGGCCTCCACTCTCGGGTACGGGGCCGCCGCGCTGGGAGGCGCCGCCCGGGTGCTCGACTCGGTGGACTCCGGACGCCTGCCGCGAGTCCCGTGATCCGCCGCTCCGCGTCTCGCTGACGCGGCGGTCGACGCCGCCTGGGATTCACCCTGTTTTCAGTTAGTTTCATGATGTCCCCGGCGGATCTCCTGGCCCGGATCCCGAGGGCCCGGGTCACTCGCAGGCGGTCTTCCACTCCCTTCCGCTCCGGTTTCCCGGTGGCTCGCAACCGTCTGCCGCCCGCCTATTGACCTTGGCCGCACAGAAGTGCACCCTTCAGGGAAGCTCCGTTCGAAACACGCGCGCAACGAACGCCGGAGCGCGCGGGTGGTGACGGAGTTTTCCCTGACCGAGTGTCGAAGCGCTTCGACTGAGGCGTCCTTCCAGGTCGGAGCCCTGTCGGAACCCTGCTTGAACCCGTTGGAACCACGTCGGAATCGAAGCGCTTCGACGCTCTCAAAGGGATGGTCCCCGATGAACGAACCGTTCCGTGACCCGGAACTCTCCCTCGCGCGGCGCGTCGCGGACCTGCAGGGCCGGCTGACCCTGGAGGAGAAGATCGGGCTGCTGCACCAGTACCAGCGGCCGGTGGAGCGCCTCGGGCTCGGCCCGTTCCGTACCGGTACCGAGGCGCTGCACGGCCTCGCCTGGCTCGGCCCGGCGACGGTGTTCCCGCAGGCGGTCGGGCTGGCCAGCACCTGGGACCCCGACCTCGTCCGGCGGGTCGGCGAGGCGACGAGCGACGAGGTCCTGGCCTTCCACCACAAGGATCCGTCGGGGGCGGGACTCAACGTCTGGGCCCCGGTCGTCAACCCGCTGCGCGACCCCCGCTGGGGCCGCAACGAGGAGGGCTACTCCGAGGACCCGTGGCTGACCGGTGTCATGGCGACGGCGTACGCCTCCGGCCTGCGTGGAAGCGATCCCACGGTGCTGAAGACCGCGCCCACCCTCAAGCACTTCCTCGGCTACAACAACGAGACCGACCGATGCGTCACCTCCAGCGACCTGCCGCCCCGGGTGCTGCGCGAGTACGAGCTCCCGGCCTACCGGCCCGCCCTGGCCAGCGGCGCCGCGGTCGCCGTGATGCCCTCCTACAACCTGGTCAACGGCCGCCCGGCCCACCTCAGCCCGCTGATCGGCGAGGTGCTGCGGGCCTGGGCGCCCGACGACCTCCTCGTGGTCAGCGACGCGTACGCGCCCGCCAACCTCACCGGCCTGCAGGGCTACCACGACGACCTCCCCGAGGCGTACGCCCACGCGATCAGGGCGGGGCTCGACAGTTTCACCCAGGACGACGACCGCCCAGAGGCCACCCTCGGCCACCTCCGCGCCGCGCTGGAGCGCGGCCTGCTCACCGAGGCCGACGTCGACGCCGCCGTCCGGCACACGCTGTCGGTCCGCTTCCGGCTGGGCGAGTTCGACCCCTCCACCCCGTACGACGACATCACCGAGGCGGTCGTCAACTGCCCCGAGCACCAGAGCCTGGCCCGCGAGGCCGCCCGGCGCTCGATCGTGCTGCTGCGCAACGACGGTGTCCTGCCGCTGGACACCTCGGTGCGCAGGATCGCGGTCATCGGCCAGCTCGGCGACACGCTCATGGAGGACTGGTACTCCGGGACCCTCCCGTACGCCGTCACCGCCCGCGCCGGGCTCGCCGAGCGGTGCGAGACCGTCTTCTGCGAGGCCGTGGACCGGATCACCCTCGCGGTCGAGGGAACGGACGGCCGTCACGTCGTCGCCGACCCCCACGGGGGGCCGCTCGGGGTCGGCGACGAGCCCGGCCTGTTCGACCTGTTCGACTGGGGCGGCGGCTGCTACGCCCTGCGCGCCGTGGAGACCGGCCGCCACCTGTCCGTCGACGACGACGGGGTGCTGGTCAACGACCAGCCGGGTCCCAACGGCTGGGAGGTGCGCCAGACCTTCCGCACCGAGGACCGCCCCCGTGGCGCGCTCGCGCTCCGGCACATCTCCACCGGCCGCTACCTCGCCCTGGACGGCGAGGTCTTCCGCCTGGCCGACGACGCCGACGCCGCCGCCTGGTTCACCGTGGAGCGGATCGTGAGCGGCGCCGAGGCCGCCGCCGCGCTCGCCGCGACCGCGGACGTGGCCGTGGTGGTCGTCGGCGACCACCCGCTGGTCAACGGCAGGGAGACCGAGGACCGCCTCGACCTCGCGCTGCCCGCCGCGCAGCAGGCCGTGGTCGCGGCGGTGCGCGGGGCCAACCCGAGAACCGTCATGGTGATCAGCAGCGGCTACCCGGTGACCTGGGACATCGACGACCCGCCCGCGGTGCTGTGGTCCTCGCACGGCGGCCAGGAGTACGGCCACGCGCTGGCCGAGGTGCTGTTCGGCGACGCCGCCCCCGAGGGGAGGCTCACCCAGACCTGGTACCGCTCGGCGTGCGAGCTGCCCGACCTGTTCGACTACGACATCATCGCCTCGGACGCGACCTACCAGTACTTCAGGGGAACCCCGCTCTACCCCTTCGGCCACGGCCTCGGCTACACCACCTTCGACTACGCCGACCTGGCCGTCTCGGTGGAGGGCGGCGACGGCGGCGACGGCGGCGACGGCGGCGACGGCGGCAGGGTCACCGCCTCGGTCACCGTCACCAACACCGGTTCCCGCGAGGGGGTGGAGGTCGTCCAGATCTACACCCGCCAGCGGCGCTCCCGGGTCAAGCAGGCGCTGCGCCGCCTGCGCGGCTTCGTCAAGGTGCGCCTCGCCCCCGGTGAGAGCACCCGGATCGACTGGGGCCTCGACGTCGCGGAACTCGCCTTCTGGGACGTCACCAGGGGCCGGTTCGTCGTCGAGGACGCCCCCCACAAGATCATGGTCGGCCGTTCCTCGCGGGACATCCGGCTGTGCGCCCCCTTCCACGTCGACGGCGAGCGGATCCCGCCGCGCGACGCCCTCGCGGGCCCGATCGCCGCCGTGGACCACGACGAGTACGACTCGGTGACGTTCGTGGACGCGGACAGGGTCTCCGGCGACGCCGTGCGGTCCACCGCCGAGGGGGCCTGGATCGTGTTCCGCGCGGTCGACCTGGGGGAGGGCGCCGCCTCCTGCACCGCCGTCGCCGCCGGAGAGGAGGGCGGGGTGATCACCCTGCGCCTGGACGACCCCCTCTACGGGCCCGTCGCCGGCGACCTCCCCGTCCCCCGCGCGGGCCGCCACGACCTCGTCGAGGTGCGCGCCGGGCTTGCGGAGGCGAGAGGAGTCCACGATCTTTATGTGGTGTTCGAGAATGCGGGGATCACCGTCGCCTCCCTGAGCTTCGGCGAGGCCGGGTGAGCGGGCGGGCGGTGACCATCAGCGAGGTCGCCAGGCACGCGGGGGTCGCGGTGAGCACGGTGTCGTACGTGCTCAGCGGGAAGCGCGCGATCTCGGCCGACACCCGGCGCCGGGTGCTCGACAGCGTGCGGGTCCTGGGATACCACCCCAACGCCGGGGCGAGGGCCCTGGCCAGCAGGCGCGCCAACGTCATCGCGCTGGTCCTGCCCCTGCGGGCCGGGGTGCACGTCCCGGTGCTGATGCAGTTCGCCACCTCGGTGGTCACCGCCGCGCGGCGCTACGACCACGACGTGCTGCTGCTCACCGCGGACGAGGGCTCCGACGGGCTCCGCAGGGCGGCGGCGAGCGCGCTGGTCGACGGGCTGGTGCTGATGGACGTGGAGCTCCACGACAGCCGGGTACCGCTGCTGCGGGAGCTCGCCGAACCCAGCGTGCTGATCGGATTTCCCGCCGACTCGGCCGGTCTGACCTGCGTCGACCTCGACTTCGCGCGGGCGGGCGCGCTCTGCGTGGAGCACCTGGCCGAGCGCGGGCACCGGGAGGTCGCGCTGCTCGGCGCGCCCTCGGTCGTCTACGACCGGGGCACCGGCTTCGCCCGCCGCACCCGGGAGGGCTTCGCCGCGGCCGTGGCCGAGACCGGCCTGACCGGGGTGGCCCTGCCGTGCGAGGAGAACTTCGACCAGGTGTCCACCGCGATCGCCGGGCTCCTCGACGCCAGGCCGGGCCTGTCCGGCCTGGTCGTGCACAACGAGGCGGCGGTGGGCCACGTGCTGGGGGCGCTGCGCCAGTACGGCAGGCGGGTGCCCGGCGACATCGCCGTGGTGGCGATCTGCCCCGACGACATCGCGGAACGCGCCAGCCCGCCGCTCACCTCGGTGCTGATCCCGGCCGAGGAGGTGGGCCGCCAGGCGGTCCGGCTGCTCATGGAGAAGCTCGAAGGCCGCGCCGTCCCCGACGGCACCCTGCTGCAGCCGAGGCTCACCGTCCGCGACAGCACCTGACCTGCCGTCCCCGACGGCATCCTGCTGTATCCGAGGCTCACCGTCCCCGACGGCACCCTGCTGCAGCCGAGACTCACCGTCCGCGACAGCACCCGGCCGGGAGCCCTCCGTGACGCCGAAGGGCGCGCTCCCCGGAAGGGGAGACGCGCCCGTCGGTGTTCCGCTCGTTCTGCCTTACCTGTCCTGCCGGTCGTTTCGCCGTGGACGGCTACCAGTCGCCCCCGCCGAAGTCTCCGCCGCCGAAGTCGCCTCCGCCGCCGAAGTCACCCCAGCCTCCGCCGCCGAAGTCACCTCCGCCGCCGAAGTCGGCACCGCTCTCGGCGCCGCCGCCGTAGCCGCCGTAGCCGAAGCCGCCGCTCATCATGCTGCCCATCATCGTGCCGACGAGCATGCCGGTCATGACGTCGCCGAAGCCGCCGTAGTAGCCGTAGGCGTAGGGCTGGTAGGCCGGTCCCGCGTCGTAGTACGGGCGGCGCTGGCCGTTGACCATGACCTCGCGGGTCTGCGGCTCGAAGCCGCGCTCGACGGCCTCGGCGTCGGCCGCGCAGGCGGGCACGTCGCGCAGCGCGCCGCCGGGCGGGGCCCAGCGCACGTCGCGGGCGGAGGGGCCGTGCTGCGGGTTGAAGAAGCACGGGGAGCGCCGCTCGGGCACCGGCTGGTGGTTGACGCGCGCCTTCACGCAGGCGAGGGCGTAGCGGCCCTCCTCCAGCGCGGTGGTGACGCCGCGGAACTCGTCGGGGCGCTTGACCGCCGCGAGCTCCACCTTGGCCCGCTCGTAGGAGTCGAGGGCGCGCTGCCAGTCCTGCTGGTGGTCGCCGCCGTCGTTGAGCAGCTTCACGTCGGTGTCGAGATCGGTGATCTCCTCACCGAACTTGGTGACGTCCTCGTCCACGGTCTGCTTGACCGCGGCCAGCTCGGCGGCCTCGCGCTCCTCGCGCTGCTTCTTCTTCTTGCGCGAGTAGAGGAAGATGCCCGCGCCGCCGGCCAGGGCCAGCACCAGGATGCCGACCAGCACGCCCCCGCTGGAGCCGCCGGAGGAGCCGGAGGAACCGGACGGGGCACCGGCACCGACGGCCGCCTCGTCGGCCAGCTTGACGAAGTTGATCACATTGTCGGTCGGGCTGCCGGTGGTCTTGGCCCGTCCGAGCAGCTCGTCGACGTCCACGCCCTTGATGTTGGTGACGCCGAACGGGGTCTTGCCGCTCATCACCAGAACGGTGGACTTCGAGCCGACGCCCTTCAGGAGCGAGCTCAGCAGGGTCCTCGCCTGGGACTGGCTGCTGATCGAGCCCTGGGGCAGCAGCGCCACGTAGACGGAGGACGTCTGGTCGGCCGCGCCGCGCATGGCGTCGACGGCGTCGGCGGCGTCGGTGGGCAGCCCCGCCGCGGGATCAACGTAGAAGTTGTCCCCGTCCTTCAGCTCCGAGACGATCGCACTTGGGTCTGGCGCCGCGGCATTGGCCGCCGGGGCGATCATGAACATGGCCAGTAGCCCGGCGAACAGTGCCATGATCGTGGCACCGAAACGACCTGGCGCGGCTTTTGTGATGGTCACGGCAGAAAGCCTCCTTCGTCCTGAAGACGAATGAGCGGGCGACAGAGTTCCCTACCCCTCGACCGTATCCCCTCACGGCCCGCGTCAGGCACCTCTCGGGCACCCGGTGTGTGAGCGCCGTACCCGGCCGCCACCGCCCGCCGCGCGGCGGGCGCGCTCAGGCGTTCCTGATCTCGCAGATCTCAGGCGTCCTTGATCTCGCAGATCGTGGCGCCCGAGGTGATGCTCTGGCCGACCGACGCGGCCAGTCCCGTGACGGTGCCCGCCTTGTGGGCGGCGAGAGGCTGCTCCATCTTCATCGCCTCCAGCACGACGATCGTGTCACCGGCCGCGACGGTGTCGCCGTCGGCGGCCACGACCTTGACGATCGTGCCCTGCATCGGGCTGACCAGCGAGTCGCCGCTCGCGGCCTTCCTGGCCACCCCGCCGCCCCGGCGCGGCGCCTTCGAGGCGCGGCCCGCGGCTGTGCTCCCGGCGCTCCCGGCGGCTCCGGCGTTTCCGGCGGCGAATCCCGGGGGAAGCACCACCTCCAGCCGCTTGCCGCCCACCTCGACGGTGATCCGCTCCCGCTCGCCCGGCTCCTCGGCCGCGTCCGGCTCGCCCTCGTACGGCGTGATCGTGTTGTCGAACTCGGTCTCGATCCACCGGGTGTGCACCGAGAACGGGTCGCCGGTGAACGCCGGATCGGCCACCACGGCCCGATGGAAGGGCAGCACGGTCGGCATGCCGCCGATCTCGAACTCGGCCAGGGCCCTGCGCGAGCGCTCCAGGGCCTGCGCCCGGGTGGCCCCGGTCACCACCAGCTTGGCGATCAGCGAGTCGAAGGACTGCGGGACGGTCATGCCCGCCTCGTAGCCGGCGTCCAGGCGCACCCCGGGCCCCGAGGGGGCGCTCATGCGCGTGATCGTGCCGGGGGCGGGCAGGAAGCCGCGCCCGGCGTCCTCGGCGTTGATCCGGAACTCGATCGAGTGGCCGCGCAGCACGGGGTCGCCGTAGCCGAGCTCCTCACCGTCGGCGACGCGGAACATCTCCCGTACGAGATCGACGCCCGCCACCTCCTCGGTCACCGGGTGCTCGACCTGCAGGCGGGTGTTGACCTCCAGGAAGGAGATCGTGCCGTCCTGGCCCACCAGGAACTCGCACGTGCCGGCGCCGACGTAGCCCGCCTCCTTCAGGATCGCCTTGGAGCTGGTGTAGAGCAGGTCCAGCTGCTCGGGCGACAGGAACGGGGCCGGGGCCTCCTCCACCAGCTTCTGGTGGCGCCGTTGCAGCGAGCAGTCGCGGGTGGACACCACGACCACGGTGCCGTGGGCGTCGGCCAGGCACTGGGTCTCCACGTGCCGGGGCCGGTCCAGGTAGCGCTCGACGAAGCACTCGCCCCTGCCGAACGCGGTGACGGCCTCCCGGACCGCGCTGTCGTACAGCTCGGGGATCTCCTCCAGGGTGCGCGCGACCTTCAGCCCGCGCCCGCCGCCGCCGTACGCGGCCTTGATCGCGATCGGCAGGCCGTGCTCGGCGGCGAAGGCGACGACCTCCTCGCTCCCCGAGACCGGATCCTTGGTGCCGGCCACGAGCGGCGCGCCGACCTTCTGGGCGATGTGGCGGGCCTGCACCTTGTCGCCGAGCGCAGTGATCGCGGCCGGCGGCGGGCCGATCCAGGTCAGTCCCGCGTCGATCACGGCCTGGGCGAAGCCGGCGTTCTCGGCCAGGAAGCCGTAGCCGGGGTGCACGGCGTCGGCCCCGGCCTCGGCGGCGACGCCCAGCAGCTTGTCGACGTCGAGGTAGGTCTCCGCGGGAGTCTCGCCGCCGAGCGCGCGGGCCTCGTCCGCGACCCGGACATGGAGGGCGTCCAGGTCCTGGTCGGCGTAGACGGCGACGCTGGCCAGCCCGGCGTCCTTGCAGGCGCGGGCGATCCGCACCGCGATCTCACCACGATTGGCGATCAGGACCTTGTGCACCGACGTCTTTCCCTTCAGTACGTGTGCCAGTACGTGCGGACGAAGGACTGGCGGGCCTTCAACGGAGTGTAGGCGTCCTTTGATCGTGAGGGAGTGGTGGGTTGTTCCTCCTCGGACGTGAGGGAGCGGGGCCTGCCCGCCTTCGCCGTCCCGGCGACACCGCGGGGATTCCCGCCCTGGTCGCCCCGGTCCGCTCACGGTCCGTTCCTGGCCGGTCCAGTCCTCGCCGGGGTGTCTCCCGTCCGCCTACGGCTCCTTGAATTACTGGAAATCAAGGCAATGGACAACGTTTAGCCTCTTGGCGACCGAGGGAACGTCCATAGCCGCTCGGCATAACCCGGATACCTCTGTGATCCTTACGCCTATCGTGATTTCGTTTGGCGACTCCCTCCGACACCGATCCAAAGGAGACTGGCATGAGCCAGAACTTGCTCGGCGGCAATCCCGCGGAAATGCAGCAGATGGCCACCCAGTTCACCCAGCAGGCCGACCAGGTCAGGGCCACCGTGGCCGCCCTCGACCGGGAGGCCGCGAAAGTCGGCACCGCCTGGACGGGGCCCGGTGCCCAGCGTTTCAGCGAGGCCTGGCAGAACTACCGGGCCGCTTTCCAGCGCATGTCCGAGGAACTCGCCGAGGCCTCCCGGGTCATCAACACCTATCGCGGCAATATCGAGTCCGCCACTCGATAGGAAACGGCCCGCCGAAATGCCCCGGTCCGCAAGGGCCGGGGCATTTCTCATTGACGGCACGGATCGTCTCATTGACGGCACGGATCGGCATGGGCGGCACAGACGGCATGGGCGGCACGGGGCACGCGAAGCACACGAGACGCGCAAGGCGCGGACGCACAAGAGACGCGCAAGGCGTACAGGACGGCGTGTGGCGGGTGGTGGCGGCCCTACGTGACCACGGTCCTCACGTGACGGCGGGCCCTACGTGAACGGCAGGCCCTACGTGACCACGGTCCTCACGTGACGGCGGCCTGGACGGGGATCACCGAGCCCAGGGTCACCAGCAGGCCGCGGCCTGGGGGACCGCCGAC
Source organism: Streptosporangium sp. NPDC023825 (assembly GCF_040639575.1). Classification (NCBI taxonomy): domain Bacteria; kingdom Bacillati; phylum Actinomycetota; class Actinomycetes; order Streptosporangiales; family Streptosporangiaceae; genus Streptosporangium; species Streptosporangium sp. NPDC023825. Next base: position 51,978 of record NZ_JBFAAE010000013.1, read on the forward strand.
CGCGCCGCGCGGCAGGCGGACGGTGAACAGGTCGCCGTCCGCGGGGCTCTGGACCGACAGCAGCAGACCCGTGCGGCCCTTGCGCGCCTCGGCCGCGAAACCGCGGTAGGCGGTGGTCAGGTCCCCGGTGGTGCCACCGATGATCATGCCGTGCTCGCCGTCCCTGCCGCTCCGCAGCACCTGCTCCAGCGCGGCGCCCAAGGGGGAGTCCGCGGAGATCAGCTCCGCGTCGTCGACGATCACGACGTAGCGGTCCTGCCCCGCGACGGCCTCGTGCAGGTCGCCGCCCGCGTCCAGCACGGCCAGCACGCCCGGGGTGTCCACCAGCGTGCACAGCGGGCTGCGCCGGGGGGTCACCAGGACCGTGGGGGTGCCGTGGGAGAGCAGCGAGTGGGTGGCGGTCAGCAGTGCCGTGGACCTGCCCGACCTGGGCGGGCCCGCGACGACCGCGGCGGGACCGTGGGCGAGCAGGTCGACGCCGAGCGGTGCCAGCGAGTCGCCTCCGGCGCCGAGCAGCGCCCACAGCGGGGACGGGGGCCGGAAGGAGGGCACCAGATCCAGGACCTGCGCCGCGGTGACGCGCATCGGCAGCGCGTCCACCCGCAGCGGCGGGTCGGCGGCGATCTCCGGCGCCGAGCGGGCCAGCGCCTGGAGCGCGGCGACCTGCGCGGGCCCCGAGGGGTCGTCGCACAGCAGCGCGATCTGGCTCTCGGTCGTGCCGTGCTCGCCGGTCGACAGCGCGCGGCCCGGCGCGAGGGTCGCCGGAAGGTCCTTGACGGGCAGCCCGGCCAGGCCGTAGTCGGAGGGGTCGGCCAGCCGCAGGATCAGCCGGTCGTCGAAGACCGTGGAGATCTGCCCGATCAGCGCGGACCTGTCGCCGGTCAGCACGGCCCGCAGCCCGACCGCGGGCCCCTCGCGCAGCAGCTGCATCAGCGACTCGATCAGCCGCCCGTAGTCGTACGCCTCGAACGCGGCGACGAACCCCTCCCACCGGTCGAGCATCAGGACCAGCCACGGCAGCCGCGGCCCGTCCGCGGCGGCGCGCAGCTCGGCCAGCGAGGCGTACCCGGCCTCGGCGAGGAGCTGCTGGCGCCGCCCCACCTCCTCGCGCAGCCGGGTCAGCAGCCGCTCCACCCGGTCGAGCTGGTCGCGGGTCACCACCGCCCCGCAGTGCGGCATCGCCATCAGCGGCAGCAACGAGCCCGAGCCGCAGTCGATCGCGTGCACGTGCACGTCGTCGGGGGAGGCTCCGGCGGCGATCGCCCCCGCCAGCGTGCGCAGCGCGGTGGACCGCCCGCTGCGCGAGGCCCCCGCGACGAGCAGGTGCCCCCCGTGGGCGAGGTCGAGCGCCAGCGCCCGCCGGTCCTGCGCCCAGGGCAGGTCGGTGATCCCGAAGGCCAGCGGCGGCACCTCCTCGACCCCCGCCCGGTACGGCAGCCCGCCGGGCGCGTCGCCGGGAAACACGGGCGGTGCCGGGAGGACGGGGACGGTCACGAGGTCGGGAAGCGGGTCGAGCCAGGGACTCGGCTGCTCCGCGACCCCGGCGAGGCGGGCCGCCTCGACCATGGCGTCGGCGAGCAGGGACAGGTCGGTGACGTGGCCGCTCTCGGCTCCGGCGCGGACCGCCCTGGGGTGCCCCAGGGCCTGCCACCCGACCTCCGTCACCCGTACCCTCGTCTCGCCGCCCGAGGCGCCGGGGCTCCGGCCGCCGATCCGCGCGGTCTGCACGGCCGTCGCCGCCCCCGCGCCCGACTTCACGTAGCACCGGCCGGGAGCGGACTTGGGGATGTACGAGGCGTCGGGGCGGCCGATGACGTCGGCCGACTCCGACGCCTCGGTGACCCGCAGGGCGATCCGCAGGGAGGTGTTGGCCTGGATGTCGGCGGTCACCACGCCGCCGGGCCGCTGGGTGGCGAGGATGAGGTGGATGCCGAGCGAGCGTCCCCGCCTGGCGATGTCGACCAGCCCGGTCATGAAGTCGGGCAGCTCGCTGACCATGGCCGCGAACTCGTCGATGACCAGCACCAGCCGGGGCAGCGGGGCCGGGGGCTCCAGGGACGCCGAGGACGCCGAGGACGCCGAGGACGCCGAGGACGCCGAGGACACGGTGGATCCCGCGCGCCCGCGCAGCGGCCTGCCCTGCGGGCCGCCTCCGGCGACGAGCAGGTCGCGGGAGGCGCGGGCCGTACGGGCGTCGCGCAGCTCGTGGTAGTCCCCGATGTCCTTCGCCCCCGCGGCCAGCAGCAGGCGCTCGCGGCGGCGGATCTCCGCGGCCAGCGAGGCCAGCGCCCGCTGGGTCAGGTGGCCGTCGAGGTCGCTGACCATGCCCACCGTGTGCGGCAGCCGCACGCACTCCTTGAACGCGGCGCCGCCCTTGTAGTCGATCAGCACGAACGTCATCTCGTCCGGCCGGTTGGCCACCGCCAGCGAGCAGATCAGGGTCTGCAGCAGCTCCGACTTGCCCGCGCCCGTGGTGCCCGCGATGAGCGCGTGCGGCCCGTCCCTGCGCAGGTCGATGGAGAACGGCCCCTCGGGGCCCACTCCCACCACGGCCTCGGTGGCCCGGCCCCAGCGCTTGGTCAGGGCCGCGCCGGAGACCGACGGCAGCTCCAGCAGGTCCAGCAGCCGCGCGGAGTCCGGCAGGGCGACCCCGGCGTCGTCGCGGCTGACGTCGCGGATCGGCGCCAGCGAGCGGGCCAGCCTGTCGCACCAGGCGGCCGTCACCTGGTCGGCCAGGATCTCCCCGAGGTCGTCCAGGCCGCCGCCGCGCAGCCGCACGGTGCCATCGGCCTCCACGGCGGCGACGGTGGCGCACTCCTCGGGCAGCAACCGCTGGTCGCCGTCGATCGCCAGGGTGTAGACGCCCGCCCTGGGACCCTGGCGCAGCACCTGGGGCATGCCCGGCAGGGCGCGCAGCACCTGCGCGCCGTCGAGCACGACCAGCACGTCGTAGGGGCGCTCGTCGTAGACGGGGGCGGCGTACGGCTGCTCGGCACCCGTACCCGCGGCTCCGCCCAGGTCGCCCCAGCCGGCCGGGATGCGGCCCAGCTTGGCCGCGGGGCCCGCGGCGGCGTCGTCGCCGAGGCGCTCGTCGATCAGCGCGGCGAGCTCGCTCACCCGGCGGGCCGCGGTGTCCGGGTCGGCGCCGACCAGGGCCACGCAGTCCTCGCCGCCGCGCGGGGCGCAGTGCGGCAGCCAGCGGACCCAGTTCCAGCGCTCCTCGCCGTCGCCGTGCGCGGACAGGACGACGATCGCCAGGTCGCGCGGGCTGTGCAGGGCGGCGGCCTGGCCGACCAGCCAGCGCGCCACCCCGGCCGCCGTGTTCCTGGGCCCGGTCAGGCCGGCGACGCCCAGGCGGCGCATGGCCAGCGCCACCGGCACCGCCTGGCAGGTGGGCGGGGCGGGCAGCGGGGCGTCGACCGGCGCGGAGCGCTCGGGGGCGAACTCCAGGTCGGCGGGGAGGTCGGCGAGGCCGACCCGCAGCCGCAGCGCGTCGGGGTCGTGATCGCGTCGTTCCCAGAGCCGCCGCCGGGGGCCCGTCACGGTGAGCAGCACCTCGGCGGGGTCGGGCGCGGCGGCGCGGCGGGCGGTCTCGTCGTCGGCGCGGGCGCGCTCCACGGCCGCCTCGAAGACCTTCAGCCGCGCTTTGTACTCCTTGAGCTGCTGGCGGTACTGCTTGCGGCCGTGCCGCCTGTCGCTCCACCACTGGCCGATCATGATCAGTGGCGTCATGAACGCGAACAGCAGGAAGTACGGCGACTTGAGGGCGATGGCCAGGCCCACCCCCAGCGCGGCGGGCAGGAAGGCGGTGAGCAGCTGCAGCCGCATGGTCTCGGCCCGCTTGGGCTCGGCCGGGACCTCGAAGCGCCGCGCGCCGCCCGGCGGCCGGAACCTGGGCGGCCGGTTGTAGGCCAGCCCGCCGTCGGGCTGCGCGTCCAGGTGGGCGTCGGGCGGCTCCACCGCCTTGAGGGTGAGCACGGTCCCCCCGCAGCTCAGCAGGGCGTGCTCGGGCCAGGGCAGCGGACCCTCCAGGGGGTCGCGGTCCAGCAGGGGGGTCGTGCCCTCCCCGGGCTCCACGGTGATGGCGTCCGGGGTGAGCCGCACCACCGCGGCCCGCGCGGGCAGCCGAGGGTCGGTCACGGCCACCGAGCAGGCGGGGTCGGAACCGATGGTGTGCACACCCAGGCTGAGGCGGTGCACCGACCCGGCGGCGGGCCCGCCGACCACCCGGATCTCCACGATCCCGCCGGGCTCCTCGGCCAGCGTGGCCACCGCGAGGGAGCGGTCGAGGGTGACGAGGTCGCCGTCGCGGAGCAGGCCGAGCGCGGGGGCGGCCGGGTCGAGGGGGCGGCCGTCCATCCAGAGCGTCGGAGGCTCGGCCCCGGCGGAGTCGCGATCCAGCCCGTACGGGGCCTTGCTGCGCGTCAGCCGCACCACGTTGCTCGGCCGCTCGCCTCCCTGGCCCGCCAGGGACTCCGCGAGCCGTGCCACCGTGGTCGTCTCGTCGCCCTCGACCACGACATCGCGGTCGGCGTGCTCGTCGAGCACGGTGAGCATGATCCGCATCGCCGCTCTCCTCGGGTCAGGCCCCGGATCCACCGTACAGAGTGAAAACCGTCCCCGAGAGAGTGTTCGCGGCAATGTCCTGACTCGCGACCGGTATGTGGAAAACGGCAAAACCTGTGGATAACTGTCCGGGGGTGTTGACCGGTTATGCCGCCCCAGGTGGGCATTTGGGGATGCGAGGGTGGGCGGGCGGTGGGCCGCCCGCGACGCCGGGCTGTGGAAAACCTGTTCGGAGAACCGGGGGGAACGGCGGATTCCGGTCCGCGTCCTGAGCGCGCCGGCCTGACCTTCCGGTGCCTGACCTTCCGGTGTCCGGCATTCCGGCGACGGGCCGGAGCGGCACGCGAAGGCGACGGGCGAGGGGCGCGGGCGGGGAGGGCGCGCGAAGGAATCGGGCGGGGGAAGCGGGCGAAGGAAGTCGGGGACGGGCGGAGGGGGGTGGATGAAGACGGCCGGGGCCGGACACGCGAATGAGGTGTGAAAAAGGTGGGGTGATTGGTGCGAGAGTTAATTACCGTCCTTATCACCCAGATAAGTCTCCCGTCATCTAGCCAAACAGCCATTTTCTTCTGAAGTGGCGTTGACAGACGTGTTCCTATCAAACGAGCATGGGTCCTGGCTTTTGTCCGACAGCCCGTCGGCATGGTGCGCATAATGGCGTAAATTCGACCAGTAGTTCCCCATATTTATGATCACTCTGGGAGTCCCCCTACCCATGAGGACCAGTGAGAAGCCAACGGGCCGCGTCCCGGTCAACGCCGAGCGTCAGACCTCGGCGGGCACCCTGTCGGGCCCGGCGTCGCGCAAACTTCCCGTGCCCCCACGCGAGCGCAAACCAGCCCTCGCCGCCCTCGCCGTCCTCCTCATCCTGGGCGGCGCCCTCGCCACCACGCTGCTCGTCCTGCGCAGCGGCGACCGCGTCTCGGCGATCGCCATCTCACAGCAGGTCGGCGCCGGACAGCCCTTCACCGAGGCGATGCTGAGGGAGGTCCAGATCGCCGACACCGGCATCGGCTACGTGGCCTGGTCCCAGCGCGCCCGCGTCACCGAGAACTTCGCCCGCGTCACCCTCATCCCCGGCACGCTTCTCACCCGCGACATGGTGGTCTCCGCCAGCAGGGAACTCGGCCCCGGCAAGGCGCAGGTCGGCCTGTCGCTCAAACCCGGCCAGACGCCGGGCACGCTGGAGCGCGGGGACCGGGTCCAGGTCGTCCACGTGCCGAGCAGGGGCGCGGGCGGCGACCGGGAGAGCCGCGTGCTGGCGCAGAGCGCCCTGGTCCACCAGATCGGCACGCCGGGCAGGACCGGGGCGAACGGCCTGGTCACCATCATCGTGGACAGCACCATCTCGCCGGAGATCGTCGCGTACGCCTCCACCGGCGAGATCGCCCTCGCCGAGCTGCCGGGAGCGCGCTGACGTGGCGCTCATCGTGCTGGCCGCCGACAAGGGCGCACCCGGCGTGACGACGGCGGCGACCGCGCTCGGCGCGATCTGGCCGCGCCCGGTGCTGCTCGCCGAGTGCGACCCGGCGGGCGGCGACCTCGCCTACCGCCTGCCCGCCGCCGACGGCGGCGTGCTCAACCCCGCCAGGGGCCTGCTCACCCTGGGGGCCACGGCCCGCCGGGGCCTGCACCCCGACCAGATCCACGAGCACACCCAGAAGATCATCGGCGGCCTGGACGTGCTGGCCGGGCTGACCCACGGCGAGCAGGCGGCCGGGCTGACCTGGCTCTGGGGCCCGCTCGGCCGGGCGCTGGCCACGATGCCCGACGCCGACGTGCTGGCCGACTGCGGGCGCATCGGCGGGCACCCCCAGCTCGCCGAGCTGACCACCGAGGCCTCGCTGGTCGTGCTGTTCACCAGGGCCAGCCTCGATCACGTCGCCCACCTGCGCGAACGCCTGCAGATCATGCCGCGCGAGCCCCAGGTGGGGGTGGTCGTGATCGCCGACCCCCGCCAGTACCGCACGACCATCGAGGAGGTGCGCCGGATCGTCACGGGCACCGGCAGGCACGTCGCCTTCGTGAGCGGGCTCGCGCACGACCCCAAGGGCGCGGAGCTGCTGCGCGGCCAGTGGGGCGGGCGGCTGGACCGCTCCCTGCTGATCCGCACCGCCAGGGAGCTGGGCGGTCGTCTCGACGCCCAGCTCCGCGCCCAGGAGTCGGCGGAGTCGGCCTACCGCGCCCGGGAGCAGGCCGCCCGCCTGCCCGCCGAGCCGTCCCGCTCGCCCGTCGAGCCGTCGGGCGGGGCGAGGCCGTGACCATCGACCACACGCTGGTGAAACGCTTCCGGCAGGACGTCGGCGACAGGCTGGCCCACCAGCGCCGCCTCGACCAGGCCAGCGGCCTGCTGCCGATGACCGGCGAGGACGAGCGCCAGTTCGCCCGCGCCCTGATCGCCCAGATCCTGGAGGAGTTCGCCCGCGGCGAGATCGGCGTCGGCAGGACGCCGCCCACCGCCGAGGAGGAGGAGGCGCTGGCCGCGGGGATCCACGCCGCCCTGTTCGGCGTCGGCCGCCTCCAGCCGCTGCTCGACGACCCCGAGGTCGAGAACATCGACATCAACGGCTGTGACCGGGTGTTCGTCGGCTACGCCGACGGCCAGGAGCTCATGCGCGACCCGGTGGCCGAGTCCGACGAGGAGCTGGTCGAGCTGATCCAGATCCTCGCCGCCTACAGCGGCCTGTCCAGCAGGCCGTTCGACACCGCCAACCCCCAGCTCGATCTTCGCCTTCCCGACGGCTCGCGTCTCTCGGCCGTGATGGACGTGACGGTGCGCCCGTCCATCTCCATCCGCCGTTCCCGGCTGGGCAAGGTGTTTCTCACCGATCTCGTGGGAAACGGCAGCCTGACCCCGGAATTGGGTCGTTTTCTCTCGGCAGCGGTGGCGGCGAGGAAGAACATCATGATTTCCGGTTCGACGAACGCCGGGAAAACGACCCTGTTGCGCGCCCTCGCCAATGAGATTCCACCGTCCGAACGGCTCATCACCGTCGAGCGCGCCCTGGAACTCGGGCTCGACCAGTTTCCCGAGCTCCATCCAAATGTCGTCGCCTTCGAGCAGCGGCTCCCCAACTCCGAGGGCCAGGGCGAGATCACCATGGCGGAGCTGGTCCGCCGTTCCCTGCGGATGAACCCGTCCCGGGTGATCGTCGGCGAGGTCCTCGGTGACGAGATCGTCACCATGCTCAACGCGATGACCCAGGGCAACGACGGCTCGCTGTCGACCATCCACGCCAACTCCTCGATGGAGGTCTTCAACCGCATCGCCACCTACGCGCTCCAGGCCACCGAGCGCCTGCCGATCGAGGCCACCCACATGCTCATCGCGGGCGCGATCGACTTCGTGGTGTTCATCGAGAAGCGCAACGACTACGCGGTGGGCGGCAGGCTGCGCCGCTTCGTGTCGAGCGTGCGCGAGGTGGCCGGGGTGGACGGCAGGGTGCTCTCCTCCGAGGTGTTCGCGATGGCGCCCGACGGCCGCGTCCTGCCGCACGCGCCCTTGTCGTGCCTGGAGGAGCTGGCCCACTTCGGCTACGACCCGGGAGGCTGGGCATGACCTCCCTTCCGCCGGGCCTGTTCGACCCGCTGGTGCTGCTCTCCGGACTCGCGCTCGGCGCCGGGCTGTTCCTGCTCTTCCTCTCCCTGTACGGGGTGCCCGTCAAGCCGGCCACCCCCGGCAGGACGGCGGGCAGGCGCGAGTTCCTGCGCGCGCTGTCCACCCGGACCGCGGTGGGGGCCATCGCCGGGGTGGTCGTGCTCGTGGTGACCGGGTGGCCGGTCATGGCGGTGGGGGCCGTCCTCCTCGCGATGGCCTGGCGGGGCCTGTCCGGCGGCGCCGCGGAGGAGCGGACCGCGATGCGGCGGCTGGAGGCCCTGGCCGCCTGGACCGAGTCGCTCCGCGACACCATCGCCGGAGCGGCCGGGCTGGAGCAGGCGATCCCCTCCTCGATCCGGGCGGCGGCCCCCACGCTCCGCCCGCACCTGCGGTCCATGGTCGACCGCCTGCACACCAGGATGGCGCTGCCCGACGCGCTCAGGCTGTTCGCCGACGAGCTCGACGACCCCTCCGCCGACCTGGTCGTGGCCGCCCTCATCCTCAACTCCAAGCTGCGCGGCCCCGGCCTGCGCGACGTCCTCGGCGCACTGGCGGTGTCGGCGCGCGAGGAGCTCGACATGCGCCGCCGGGTCGAGGCCGAGCGCCGCTCCACCCGCCGCAGCGTGCAGATCGTGGTCGGCACCGCCGTCGCCTTCGCCGTGATGCTCGTCGTGTTCAACCCCTCCTACGTCGAGGAGTACGACAACACGCTCGGCCAGGCCGTGCTCGTGGTGGTCGCCGGGCTCTTCGGCGCCGGGTTCGCCTGGATGCGCCGCCTGGCCCGCTTCGACAAGCCCGCCCGCCTGCTCGGCCTGCCCTCAGGAGGCGAGGTGCGCGATGACTGAGGCGCTGCTCGCCGGCTCGGTGCTCGGGATAGGCCTGTTCCTGCTGCTGCGGGCGTTGTTCCCGGCCCGTCCCGGGCTGGTGACACGGCTGCTGGCACTCGACGCCGCCAGGGAGGGCACCGACGCGCCCCGGACCCGGCTCATCCTGCCCGACGAGGAGGTCAGCGCGTTCCGGCGCGGTCTGGGCGAGCGGATGGCCCGCTTCTACGCCGCCAGGGGCTGGGAGGCGCGCTCGGCCAGGGCCGACCTCGCACTGCTCGGCAGGTCGTTCGAGGGTTTCCTGGCCACCAAGGTGCTGCTCGCGGTCTCCGGGCTGCTGGCGTTCCCGCTGCTGGTCGGCTGGCTGGTGCTGATGGAGTGGGGCGTCTCCCTCACCGTCCCGCTGTGGGCGGCGCTCGCGGTCGCCGGAGTCTTCTTCGTCCTGCCCGACCTGCAGGTCAAGCGGGACGCCTCGCGGATGCGCCGCGACTTCCGGCACGTCGTCGGCTCCTTCCTCGATCTCGTCGCGATGAACCTGGCGGGCGGGCGGGGGGTGCCGGAGGCGCTGATGATGGCGGTCTCCGTGGGCAGCACGGGTCCCGAGGACGAGGGGGCCAACTGGGCGATGTCCCGCATCCGCGAGGCGCTCGGCAACGCCAGGATCGTCGGCATCACCCCCTGGCAGGCCCTCGGCCAGCTCGGTGACGAGATCAACGTCGACGAGCTGCGCGACCTGTCCGCCGCGCTCGGACTGGTCGCCGACGACGGCGCCAAGGTCCGCTCCTCCCTCACCGCCCGCGCCGCGACCATGCGGCGCCGGGAGCTCGCCGAGATCGAGGGGCAGGCGGGCGAGCGCTCCCAGTCGATGCTCGTCGCGCAGCTCCTGCTCTGCGCGGGCTTCGTGATCTTTCTGAGTTTCCCTGCCGCTATGAAGATGTTGGGGTCCTGACCATGCTGAGCCATCCGTGGATCGTCTACGCGGCCGCCGTCCTGAGCGTCCGGATCGAGAAGGCGCGCAGCGCCCCCACCCGGGGGGCCTCCGCCGTCGAGTGGGTCATCATCACGGCCATCATCGCCGGGGTGGCGCTCGGGCTCGCCACCCTCATCAAGACCCTCGTCGAGGGGAAGCAGGCCGAGATCTCCAACCAGTTCGGCGGGGGCGGCGGAGGCGGCGGGGGCGGGGGCGGCGAACTTGGCGACCCGTGATCGCCCGCGGCACCGCGACCGGGAGGACCGGGAGAGGGACGGCGAGCGCGACCGGGCGGGAAGACCGCGGCGCTGCGGGCGCCGCGGGCGCTGCGGCGCCGGAGACCGTGGCGGCGAGCGCGGCGCCACGGTCGTCGAGCTGGCGATCATCATGCCGGTCCTGCTGGTCGTCATCCTGCTCATCGTGCAGACCGCCCTGTGGTTCCACGGACGCCAGATCGCCGACGCCGCGGCCAGGGAGGGGGCGCGGCTCGCCCGGGTCGACACCGAGTCCTGGCAGCAGGACGCCGAGTCCCGCGCCCAGGAGCTGATCCGGGCCGTCGGCCCGAAACTCCTCGAGGGCGCCACGGTCACGGCCTGGGAGGAGGGCGACCGGCGGGGTGTCGAGGTGACCGCCTCGGCGGTCCAGGTCGTCCCGCTGCTGCCGTCCACCACGTTCACCGTCACCGCGCGTTTCGGCGGTCCCATCGAGTGCTTCCGGCCCGACGACGGAAGCGAAGGGTGCGAGTGATCCCCTTGATCTCCGAGACCGGCGGCGACCGCGGGTCGCTCAGCACCGAGACGGTGCTGCTCGCCCCGGTCTTCCTGCTGTTCCTGCTGTTCCTGGTGGGCGCGGGAAGGGTGGTGGAGGCCCAGGGCGAGGTCAACGGCGCCGCCAGGGACGCCGCCAGGGCCGCCTCCGTCGAGCGCACCCTGTCCGACGCCGAGGCCGCCGCGGACGAGGCGGCCCGCGGCGCCCTGTCGGGCGAGTGCGAGCCGGAGGTCAGCCTGTCCGGTACGAAGTGGGTCACGGAGGAAGGCGAGGGCCAGGTCCGCGTCGAGGTGACCTGCTCCCTGGACCTGGAGTTCCTGGGCTTCGGCGCGGCCAAGGAGATGAAGGGCGACTCGGTGGTCCCGCTGGAGCGGTACCGGAGGATCGAGGTGGAGGAGTGAACCCCGTCGACCCGCCCCCTTCCGCCGTCGGGGCGCACCGGAGCCCCGCGCTCCGGGCCGCCGCGCGGAGCGGGCCCGTGCGCCCGCCGGCGGTGTGCCGGAGGCTCCCGCGCCCGCCCGCGTGGCGGGGACTCCCGCGCCCGGCGGCGCGACGGAGGCTCCCGCGCTCGCCGGCGGTGTGCCGGACGGCCGGGCGCTCGGTGCGTTCGGCCGGGCATCCGGTGCGTTCGGCCAATGGGAAGGGGCGCCGCGCGCGGCCGGGCGGGCTCGGCGAGCGGGGGTCGATGTCGATCTTCACGGTGATCTTCTCGGTGGTGGTGTTCCTGCTGGCGGGGCTGCTCGTCGACGGAGGGGCCGCGATCAACGCCAGGCTGCGCGCGGCCGACGTCGCCGAGCAGGCCGCCAGGGCCGCCGCCGACCAGATCGACGTCGAGCACCTGCGCGCCACCGGAGAGGCCCGGCTGCTGGGGGAGGGGGAGACCTGCGGGAAGGCCGAGGAGATCGTCTCCGCCCACGGCGGCGACGACGTACGGCTCACGGAGTGCACGCTCGGCGGCGACCAGGCCGAGGTCACCGTGAACGTCTCCGTCACCTGGAAGGCGTTCTTCCTGGCCGCCTTCGGCTTCCCCGGCTCGGACATGGAGGCCGAGGCCACGGCCGGGCCGGACATCGGGGAAGACCAATTGCCATGAATCACCGGCCCACCGGTTGACCGACGAAGAATCTGGACGGGGAGGGAGACGAATGCCCACGCGACAGCCCGCGCGCATCAAGGCCAGGCGCACACCGGGAGACCTGCTGGCGGGCCTCGGCGCGCTGGCCGTCCTGGTCGCGCTCATCGCGGGGGTCCCCTACGCCCTGTTCCGGCTGGCCGGGCCGCCGCTCCCGCCCGAGCTGCTCAACCTCGACCTGCTGACCAGCCAGGTGGGCACGAGCACGATCGTCGCGATCCTCGTGCTGCTGGTCTGGCTCGCGTGGCTGCAGCTGGTCGTCTGCGTGCTGGTCGAGATCTACGCCGGGCTGCGCCGGGTCGGCATGCCGGCCAGGGTGCCGCTCTCCGGCGGCACGCAGATGTTCGCCAACCGGCTGGTCTCCGCGGCCATGCTGCTGTTCACCGTCTCGGCGGTGGCCCTGCCGGTCGCGAAGCTGACCAGCCTGCCGCCCGCCGCTCCCGGCATCGTCTCCACCGGGCTCTCCGCGACGTCCGGCCCGGCCGCCGACGAGCGGGCCGAGCTGGAGCCGGTGCAGAAGGCCAAGAAGGTCTACGTGGTGCAGCCGCCGCACGGGCGCCACCACGAGAGCCTGTGGGAGATCGCCGAGAAGTGCCTCGGCGACGGGCGCCGCTACCCGGAGATCTACCGGCTCAACCAGCACAAGGAACAGCCCGACGGCAGCCGCCTCCACATGGCCGACCTGATCAGGCCCGGCTGGGTCCTGGACATGCCGGACGACGCGCGCAACATCCACCTCGTCCCGGCCTCCCAGCCGCGCGAGGACACCCTCAAGGACCACCGGGACAAGCCGGTGGAGCTGGACGGCCGTACCCAGACCTTCACCCCCGGCCGCGCCGACCTCCCGGCGGAGCCCGCGCCCGAGGTCGCCGACCCCCGCGACAGGGCCGGTGACAGGAGCGGTGCCGGCGGGGCGCGGGAGACCGGTCCTGGACAGGCGCGCCACGACGCGGCCGAGCGCCCGTCGCAGACCGTGCCCGACAGCGGGCGGCAGGACCCCGGGCAGGTGGAGCGGCGGGACCCGGCGGCGGTGGCCGAACCCCCCGGCAGCGGGCAGGACGCGGGGCAGGAGGCCGGGCTGGGGATGCTCGACTACCTGGCGGGGGCCTCGCTCGCGGCGGCAGGGCTGCTGGCGGCGCTCGGACGCAGGCGCAGGCAGCAGCTCTGGCACCGGGCGTTCGGGCACCGGATCACCCGGCCCAGGGACGACGCCGCCCAGGCCGAGCTCGCGCTCAGGCTCGGTGCCGACGCCCCCGGCAGCCGGATGCTCGACGTCGGGCTCCGGCTCCTCGGCAGGTCCCTCGCCGCCCAGAACCGCGTCCCGCCCACGATCTACGCCGCCCACCTGTCGCCGCAGACCCTCGACCTGTGGATCCACCCGCCCGACCCCGACGCCCCCGCCCCCTGGACCGCCCACGACGGCGGCCAGGTCTGGCGGCTTCCCGCGCACGAGGGCCGGATGCTCGACGAGCGGGCGCTCGCCGACGCGCCCGCCCCGTACCCGGGGCTGGTCTCGCTCGGTTCCAACGGGGAGGGCCGGGTGCTCGTCGACCTGGAGGCCGCCCACGGGCCGATCGGCATCAACGGCCCGCAGGCCACCGCCGCCCTGGCCGCGCTCGCCGTGGAGCTGGCCACCAACCGCTGGTCGGACCGGATGCGCGTCACCCTGGTCGGCTTCGGCGAGGAGCTGACCGTGATCGCCTCCGACCGGATCAGGTACGTGGGCGGCCTGGCGGAGATCCTGCCCGAGCTGGAGGCCGCGGCCGGGGGGCGCGTCCACGGCGGCGAGGTGCTCACCGGCCGGATCCACGGGCGCGCCGCCGACCCGGCCTGCACCCCGCACTACCTGCTGTCCGCGATCGCCCCCACCCCCGAGGAGGGCCGCCGGCTGGCGCTGCTCGCCAGGAAGGGCGTCAGGACGGCCGCCGGGTACGTCATCGCGGGCGACGTGCCGCACGCCACCTGGAACTGGACGATCACCGAGGAGGGCCGCGCCGAGATCGACGCGCTCGGCTTCGACGTGGCCGCGCAGCTGCTGCCCCGCCGCCAGTACCGGGCGCTGGTCGACCTGTTCCTGGCGACCGAGCGGCTGGAGGGAGAGCCGCTTCCCGACGAGCCGGAGCCGGTCACGCACACGCCCTCGGTCGAGGTGCGCGTCCTCGGCCCCGCGGAGGTCGTCGGCCCCCCGCCCATGGAGGAGGGGCGGGCCGTGATCGCCGTCGAGATGGTCGTCTACCTGGCGACGCACCCCGGCGGCGTCCACCCCGTGGTGCTCGGCGGCATCCTCTGGCCGAGGGGCGTGCAGCCGGTGGTCAGGGACGCCACGATCGCCCGGGTCGTCGCCTGGCTGGGCACCGACAGCCAGGGGCGGCCCAACCTCTACGCCGACGAGTCCGGGCGGCTGCGGTTCGGTCCCGAGGTGCGCACCGACTGGATGCTCTTCCGCGACCTCGTCCGCCAGTCGCACGCCAACCCCGCCGGGCGCCCCGCCCTCCTCGAGCGGGCACTGAGCCTGGTACGGGGCCCGCTGCTGAACGGCCGCCCGCGTGGCCGCTACGCCTGGCTGGCCGCCGACGACCTGGAGTACAACGTGACCGCGGGCGTCGCGGACGCCGCGCACCGGCTCTGCGAGGTGCGGCTGGCCCGCGGCGAGACCGACCAGGCCGTGGCGGCGGTGCGCGCCGGGCTGCTGCTGGCCGCCGACGACGAGGGGCTCTGGCGCGACCTGCTGCGGGCCACCCACCTCACCGCCGACCCCGTCCGCCTGCGCGCCGTGGTCGACGCCCTGCACCGGCGGGCCGCCTCCCACCCCTACGGCGGCGGGATGGCCCCCGAGACCGAGGCCCTCATCGACGAGCTGCTGCCCTCGTGGCGGATGCGCTCGGCCCCGACGGCATGACGGGCCGGACGGACCCGGCCCGCGCGGCGGACGTCACGCGGTGGCGGGCGGGTGCCGTGCCGGACGACCGCCGAGCGGGGGACGCGGGAGGGCCTGGTGAGGGCGGTGGCGTGGCGGGTCGCCGTACGGAGGCGGACGACGAGGAGAGAGTCATGCCGAATCGCGCATATCGGTGGTTTCGGCGGTTGGGCGCTCCTAACGTGATCGGTGTGCGTGTCGCGATCGCGCTGGTCGTGCTCCTGTCGGCGGCCTGCGCCCCCTCGGAGGCCGAGCGGTTCACTCCCGCCGACCTTCCCCCCGAGATCTCCTCGCCGAGCCCCACGCCGACGGCGCCGAAGGTGGAGACGGTCCAGGTCTCTCCCGACGTCCAGGTGGTGGTGGAGTGGCCGGCCACGACCGACCGGGATGCCACCGCGATGATCAATTCTTTCCGCGACTACCGCGCCGGGTCCTTCCGGGCGGTCGTCACCGGGGGCCGGGACGTCGCATACCGCGAGACGGTCCAGGAGGGGGCGAGCCAGGACGCGTACGCGTGGGTGAAGGCGTTCCTGGACCAGCGACGCTCGGTGCGCGGGATCTCCCGGCTGTACTCGCTGAACGTCGTCTCGGTCACCGGCCGGGGGGCCGAGCTGAACGCGTGCGTGGACGAGACCGGGATGCGGCTGCTGGACGCGGAGACCGGGAAGGCGGTCCGCAGGCAGCCCGACTGGGCCAGGCGTCCCTTCCTCCAGGTCGCCGGCCTCCGGCGGGGCGACGACGGGATCTGGCGGATCAAGCTGCTCCAGCACGCCAAACCTTTCAGTGAAGCCTCGAAGGGATGTCATCGATGATCATGAATATGGTGGTCGCGGGGCTGCTCCTGCTCGCTCCGAATCCCGGTGGCGGCGGTGGCGGCTCCGACGTCCAGGTCCGGGGCGGCCAGGATGGGAACACGGCGCGGATCAGCCTCGAGAACTCCCAGATCATCATCAGCGGGAACGGCCGCGGGGGGAGGAGCGACGGCTACCGGCTCAAGCGTCCCTGCTGGTACGAACCTGCTCAGAACGCCTCGGACATGCTGGACTTCCAGCAGCGGTCGACCCGGGTGGACCCCGGCGCGCCACAGACCCGGCATGAGGCCCTCGAGCCGTTCGTGGAGAAGCTCGGCGAGGAGGGGCGCTGGTGGACGGTCGCCCACGACGCGTCCGATCCCAACGGGGTGAGCTGCCAGATGGCGCTGGACACCTACGTGTTCGTGCCGCCCGGCACGACCCCGCCCGCCGGGATCACCATGGCCGAGCTGGTCGACATCGCCCGCGCCGCGCTGACCGTGCCCGAGCCGAAGGTCGAGATCAATCCGGACGCCAAGAGCTACGTCAACCTGCCGACCTGGGTCTGGCTGGGCGATGTCGGCGAGACCACCAGGTCCGTGACCGCGACGCTGCCCGGGATCATGAGCGCCACCGTGACCGCCAACCTCGGGAACATCGAGATCGACTCGGGCACCACCGGCGAGCGGGCGGATGTCGTGGAGACGGGATGTGGGGTGAGCGGCAAGCCGTACGCGAAGGGCGAGAAGTTCACCTGCGGTGTGAACTACCGGCGGGCCTCGATCGACCAGCCGCGCGGCGTCTACGTGCTGGAGGTCACCTCGGTCTGGGACATCGGGGTCGAGGGCGTCGGGGGTGATGTGGCGCCCTTCGTCTACGAGCCGGTCCAGGTCGGGGCCACCCGCGACATCCCGGTGGGCGAGGTGCAGAGCACGGTCAGGAAGACCGGCTAGCCGTCCGGGCCGGTCACGGGCCCGTGACCGGCCACGGCGGGGTGCGGAGCACGACGGGGAAGGCCGGTCAGCGGCCCTCCCGCCGGGTCCGGAGCCGTTCGGCGGCCGGTGCCCCCTCGTGGGTGAGCAGCCACTGCTTGACCGGGGTGCCGTAGTAGTAGCCGCCGTACCCGCCGGTGGACGGCAGGATGCGGTGGCAGGGGACGAACGGCGCGATCAGGTTCCGCGCGCACGCGCTCCCGGCGGCCCTGGCCGCGGTCCTGGGCAGCCCCGCCCGCTCGGCGAGCTCGGCGTAGCTGATCGTGACGCCCGCGGGCACCTGGCGCAGGGCGGTGAGCAGCCGCTGCCGGACGGGCGTGCCCGGCTGTTCCACCGGCACCGCGTCGAGGGCGGTCAGGTCGCCGTCCAGGTAGTCGCGTACCGCCCGCGCGGGCAGGCCCAGATCGTCGGTGAGGGTCAGCCCCTCGGCGCGCAGCTCCGGGGAGAGCCGGGCGAACATCTCCTCCGGCCCCGTGGTGGTGAAACCCGCCGCCAGCAGCACGCCCTCGCGGGCGAGCATAGCCAGCGGGCCGACCGGGGTGTCGAGAACCTGTGCCTCTATCATTCCGAGCTCCAAAGGTGCAGCGCGGCGTACGCCCGCCAGGGGCGCCACCGCTCGATGTGGTCTTCGGGGATGCCCAGGCAGGCCATGGCCCGCCGCAGGCCGAGGTCTCCGCCCGGCCAGGCGTCCGGGTCGCGCAGCGCCCGCAGCGCGATGTAGCCGGAGGTCCACGGCCCGATCCCGGGAACCTCCAGCAGCCCGGCGACCGCCTCCGCGGGCTCCTGGGCGCCGTCCAGGTCGATCTCGCCGCCCGCCACCCTCGTGGCGAGGTCCCTCAGCGTCGCCACCCGCCGCCCGGTCAGGCCCAGCCCGCCGAGGTCGGCCTCGGCGAGCTCCTCCGCCGACGGGAACAGGTGGGTCAGCCCCTGCCCGCCGGTGGGGCGCCCGGCCCGGGCCGCGACGCGGCCGAGGATGGTACGGGCGCCCGCGACGGAGATCTGCTGGCCGATCACGGCGCGGACGGCCACCTCGAACCCGTCCCAGGCGCCGGGCACGCGCAGCCCGGGGCGGGCGGCGACGAGCGGTCCCAGCGAGGTCTCGCCGAGGGCTGCGGAGATGGCCTCGGGGTCCGCGTCGAGGTCGAGGAGGCGGCGGCAGCGGGCCACGATCCTGGCCAGGCGGCGGGTGTCGTCGACGCTCACGTCCAGCCGTACGTGGCCGGGCCCGGGGGTGAGGGTGATCGTGCCGCCGGGGACGGCACGGCTGTAGGACGTGTCGTCCGCGCGCTCCAGGCCGGGGATCGCCCTCGCCGCGAGGAACCGCATCAGGGTCGCGGCGTCGTAGGGCTCCCTGCGGTGCAGCCGCAGGGTCAGGGCGTCGCCGCACATCCCGGGCCTGCCCCCCGTCGTCGCCCGCAGCTCGCCGGGGGTGAAGCCGTAGGTGTCCTTCATGGTCGCGTTGAACTGCCGGACGCTGCCGAAGCCCGACGCGAACGCCACGTCGACGATCGGCAGCCCGGTCTCGGTGAGCAGCTGCTTGGCCAGCAGCAGGCGCTTGGTCCTGGCCACGGCCAGCGGGCCCACGCCGATCTCCGCGGTGAACAGCCGGTGCAGGTGCCGTCCGGTGATGTGCAGCCGCCCGGCCAGCCGGGTCATCCCGCCGTCGTCCGCCACGCCCTCGTCGATCAGCCGGAGCGCCCGGCCGACCAGGTCGCCCCGGTGGTCCCAGCCGGGATCGCCGGGGCTCAGCTCCGGCCGGCAGCGCTTGCACGGCCGGAACCCGGCCGCCTCGGCGGAGGCCGCGTGGCGGTAGAACCGCACGTTGCGGGTGGACGGGGTGCGTGCCGGGCAGATCGGCCGGCAGTAGATGCGGGTGGAGGTGACCGCCGTGTAGAACCGCCCGTCGAACCGGGCGTCCCTCGCGGCCACCGCGCGGTAACAGGAGTCGAAGTCGAGCTCTTTCACGGACACGCCGACGACGTTACCCGCGGCGCACGGGGCACGGCTGGCGGGAATCGGACGTGGCCGTGGCGACCGTCGCCACCCTCACTTGGAGGAGACGCCGACCCCGATCTCGAACTCCCGGTAGACGCGGGCCCAGAATCCGTCGCGGAGCCAGACGCGTGCCTCGGGGTAGGGGCGCAGGGAGTGGCCCAGCTCCTTCTCCGCCTCGATGAGCAGCTCGGTGTCGATCACCGTGGGCAGGATCGGCCCCGGCAGCAGGTCGCGGATGTTGTCGCGGCCGCGGGTGAGGATCCACTTCTGGGCCACGTGCTCGCCGACCTCCTCGACGCGCGGGCGGCTCGGGCCCAGCTTGGTGACCTGGCCCGCCGGGGCCTTGGGCTTGGCGGCGGCGGTGCGCCCGGCGAAGACCTGGGCGGGGGAGGGGGCGATCGGGGGGACCGGCACCGGCACCGGCGCGGGGGCGCGGCTGAAGAAGGACCGCAGGAAGTCGGCGCTGATGATCTCGACGGTGTCGGACTCCCAGACCAGGCGCTCGGCCTGGTTGGTGCCGTAGGGGGGCTCCACACCCCACAGGTGGATCCGCACCCCGTAGGCCTGGGCGGCCTCGACGGCGGGGACCATGTCCTCGTCCCCGGCCAGCAGTATCGTGTCGCTCACCGCGTGGTGCCTGGCCAGTGCCTCCAGGTCGCTCCTGATCTGCGCGTCCACGCCCTTCTGCTGGCCCCGCGCGTTCAGGTTGCCCAGGCGCACCTTGACCCAGGGAAGCTGGGCGATGACCCGCTGGTCCACGGTCGGCACCCGGTCGCGGGCGGCGTCGTACCAGTAGATGCGGAGCAGCTCGCCGTGGATGCGCTCCTCCGCGTGCTTCTGCAACGCCTGGATCAGCTCGTCCGCCGCCACCCGGTACTCCTTGCGCTCCTTGGCGCTCAGGAGCACCTCCCCGGCCGCCGCGTACAGATAACCGACGTCGACCAGGACGGCGTACTTCGCGGCGATGGGACGTGACGTGAGGTCCAGGATGGTCATGTCGTCCTCCAGGCCTCGGAACTAGCTGATCGGCTGACTATATGCGCCCATTTCTTAGATGGTCCCAACTCTCGCGCAACTTGACACCCTGTTCCCGGGATCTATCTCGGCAGTGTGCTCGATCGCCATGCGCCTTGCCCGACAGGAAGCGCTTTTCGCATGCGATGTGAGTGATTGCTCCATGATTTCGATGTCTGCGAGGCTTTCGACGCCGGACTCGCCGGTGCGGCACGCGTCGAGAGGGCGATCACCACCGCGGCGATCTCCTCGGGCGTCGCGTCTCCTTTAATGATCTTCAAATGTCTCATAGCGGGATGTTCCCGTGCTTCTTCGGGGGCAGGGTCGCGCGCTTGTTGCGCAGGGTCCGCAGCGCCTTGACGATCTGGACCCGGGTGTCGGAAGGGCGGATCACGGCGTCCACATACCCACGTTCGGCCGCGAGATACGGGTTGGCGAGCGTGTCCTCGTACTCGGTGACGAACCTGGCCCGCTGGGCGTCCGGATCCTCGGCCGCGGCGAGCTCGCGCCGGTAGAGGATGTTGACCGCGCCCTGCGCGCCCATCACCGCGATCTGCGCGGTCGGCCAGGCCAGGTTGACGTCGGCGCCCAGGTGCTTGGACCCCATGACGTCGTACGCCCCGCCGTACGCCTTGCGGGTGATGACCGTGACCAGGGGGACGGTCGCCTCCGCGTAGGCGTAGAGAAGCTTGGCGCCGCGCCGGATGATCCCGTTCCATTCCTGGTCGGTGCCCGGCAGGAATCCCGGGACGTCGACGAATGTCAGGACGGGAATGTTGAAGGCGTCGCACGTACGGACGAATCTCGCGGCTTTCTCCGAGGCCGCGATGTCCAGCGTGCCGGCGAAACTCATCGGCTGGTTGGCGACGATCCCCACGGAGCGCCCCTCGACCCGGCCGAAACCCACGAGGATGTTGGGCGCGAATTGCGCGTGCACCTCCAGGAATTCGCCGTCGTCCAGGACGTGTTCGAGGACCGTGTGCATCTCGTAGGGCTGGTTCGCCGAGTCGGGGATCAGCGTGTCGAGCTCGAGGTCCTCGTCGGTGGTCTCCAGCGGCGGATCGGCGTCGAACGCCGGGGCCTCGTCCATGTTGTTGGACGGCAGGTAGGACAGCAGCGCCCTGGCGAACTCCAGGCAGTCGGCCTCGTCGGACGCCTCGTAGTGGGCCACGCCCGAGCGGGAGTTGTGCGTGTGCGCCCCGCCGAGCTCCTCGAACGTCACCTCCTCGCCGGTGACCGTCCTGATCACGTCGGGGCCGGTGATGAACATGTGCGACTTCTCCGACACCATCAGCACGAAGTCGGTGAGCGCGGGCGAGTAGACGGCGCCGCCCGCGCAGGGGCCCATGACCAGCGAGATCTGCGGGATCACCCCGGAGGCGTGGACGTTCCGCTTGAAGATCTCGGCGTACAGGCCCAGCGAGACGACGCCCTCCTGGATGCGCGCCCCTCCGGAGTCGTTGATCCCGATCACCGGGCAGCCGGTCTTCAGCGCGTGGTCCATGACCTTGACGATCTTCTCGCCGAAGACCTCGCCCAGGGAGCCGCCGAAGACGGTGAAGTCCTGGGCGAACACCGCCACCGGGCGGCCGTCGACCGTGCCGTACCCGGTCACGACCCCGTCGCCGTACGGCCGCTCGCGCTCCAGGCCGAAGCTCGTGGACCGGTGCCTGGCGAGCTTGTCGAACTCCACGAAGCTGTCCTCGTCGAGGAGGGCGAGCACCCGCTCCCTGGCGGTCATCTTCCCCGCGGCGTGCTGCTTCTCGACGGCGCGCGCCGAACCCGCGTGGGCCGCCTCGCCCAGGCGGCGCTCCAGGTCGGCCAGCTTCCCGGCCGTGGTGTGGATGTCGGGTCCGGAATCCAGTGGTTCGGCGCTCAGGGACTCGCTCATCCCAGCAGGGTAACCGTCGTCTCACATCGCGAACTATCGGGGGCGATCGTTCGTTTCCCGTGCGAGGCGGCCGATCACGCGGGCCGCGGAAGGGGAGGCGCCATGCCGGACGTCACGGAGGCGGTAAGGACGCGGGGGCTGCTCAAGAGGTTCGGGCAGCAGGTGGCCGTGGGAGGTGTCGACCTGGTGGTGCCGCAGGGCAGCTTCGCCGGGCTGGTCGGCCCCAACGGCGCCGGGAAGACCACCACGCTCAGCATGGTCACCGGCCTCCTGCGCCCCGACGACGGCTCGGTCCACATCGGCGGCGCCGACGTCTGGCGCGACCAGGTCGCGGTCAAGGGCCGCATCGGCGTGCTCCCCGAGGGGCTGCGCCTGTTCGAGCGGCTGTCGGGCAGGGAGCTGCTCTCCTACAACGGCCAGCTCCGCGGCATCCCCAGGGACGAGGTGGGGCGGCGGGCGGAGGAACTGCTGAAGGTCATGGACCTGACCGAGTCGGCCGACAAGCTCGTCGTCGACTACTCCACCGGCATGCGCAAGAAGATCGGCCTGGCCGCCGCGCTGCTGCACAACCCCGCGGTGCTCTTCCTCGACGAGCCGTTCGAGGGCGTCGACCCGGTCAGCGCCAACACGCTCGTCGAGGTGCTCAGGCGCTACACCGCCTCCGGGTCGACGGTGGTCTTCTCCAGTCACGTGATGGAGCTCGTCGAGCGCCTGTGCGACTGGGTCTCGGTGATGGACCGAGGGCGGATCGTCGCCCAGGGGCCGCTGGACGAGGTCAGGGCGGGCCGCGGCCTCAACGAGGCCTTCCTCGGCCTGGTCGGCGCCCGGGGCGGCGACGGCCCGGAGGGACGGGAGGGCCTGTCGTGGCTGGGCGCGACCCCCTCGTGAGCGCGCCGGACGGGACCGGGCGGCAGGAGGACGGAATGGGCGACGGGGTGAGCGCGGGCGTGCGGGGAGACGCCGTTGCGAAAGGCGCGGGAGGCGCGGGTGCCGTGCGGGTGGGGCCCATGGTGTTCGTACGGCTCAAGCTGCGGCTCGTCGCCGGGAACCTGAGCGGCAGCACCCAGCGCCTGCTGGGGTTCGTCTTCACGGCGATCGCCGCGTTCGTTTTCGGCGCCCTCGGGTTCCTGCTGACGGCCACGCTGCGCCTCGCGCCCGCCGGCGTCGCCCTGGACGTCGCGATCGTGGTGTTCACCGTCTTCCTGGTGGGCTGGGCGGTCGTGCCGCTGCTGGCGTTCGGGCTGGACGACACGCTCGACCCGTCGCGCCTGGCCCTGTTCCCGCTGGGGACCGGCCGGCTGGCCGCCGGCATGTTCGCCGCCTCGGTCACCGGCGTGTGGCCGCTCGCCTCGCTGGCCGTGACGGCCGGGGCCGTCGTCGGCCTGGCCACCGGGATCGGCGGGGTGATCCTGGGCCTGGTCGCGGTGCTGCTCCACTTCGCGCTCTGCGTCGTGCTCTCCCGGCTGATCACTACGTCGCTGTCGGGGATCCTGCGCACCCGCAGGGGCCGCGACGTGCTCGCCGTCTCGGTGATCTTCTTCATCCTGGCGGCCCAGCTGCCCAACCTGCTGCTCAACGGCGGCCTGGCGGCCGACCCCATGGCCGTGCTGCACGGTCTGGCCTCGGTGCTGAGCTGGACCCCCTCCGGCGTCGCGGCCCGCTCCATCGCCGACGGGGGCCTCCTCGCGGTCGCGGGGGTGGTCCTGCTCGCCGCCCTGGTCGCCGGGGTCGGATGGCTGTGGATCGCCGCGCTGCGCCGCGCCCTGGTCTCCTCCGACGCCTCCACCCAGGGCGCGTCGGTGCGCAACTCCCAGGGCCTGCTGGCCAGGGTCCTGCCCGACGGCCCGCTCGCCGCGGTCGCGGGCAAGGAGCTCAAGTACGCCCGCCGCGACCCGCGGGGCAGGGTCGGCTGGTTCGCCGCCGTCGCGGTCACCGGCATCATGGCCTTCTCGATGTACGGGGAGAACGACGGCGCGGCCGGGAGCTTCCTGGCGATCCTCCCCGCCTGCATCGGCGCGCTGATGATCAGCATCCAGGGGTGCAACGCCTTCGGCATCGACGGCCGCTCCCTGTGGACGAACGCCGTCGCCTACGGCACCGACCGCGACTGGCGCACCGACATCGCCGGGCGGCACCTGGCCGTGGCGACGATCGCGGTCCCGCTGCTGCTCGTGCTCGCCACGGTCGCGGCGCTGCTGGCCGGGAACGTCACCTGGGCGGTCCCGGCCACGCTCACCGCCTGGGGCGTCCTCGGGGCCGGGCTCGGCGTGGGCGCGCTGACCAGCGTGCTGATGCCCTACACCGTGCCCGAGCGCCTGAACGCCTTCACCGGCGCGGCCCCCGGGCAGGGCGGCATCGCCTTCGCGGGGTCGTTCGCCGCGCTGATCGGCACCGGCCTGCTCGCGCTGCCGATCGTCCTGCCGGTCCTGTTCGGCCTCACCTGGGTCGGCGTGCCGGCGGTGGCGTACGGGCTGCTGGTCTCCTGGGGCGGCCGCAGGGCCGCGGGGAAGATCGCCTTCGCCAGGTATCCGGCCCTCCTGAAGGCGACCTCCGCGGCCACCTGACGATCATCCGGCGGGCCGTCCGGACGGCCCGCCGGAAGCCGTCCGGACGGCCCGTGAACAGCCTCTCCAATGGTCTAGTCCAATGGGTGAGACCGGTCTCCGTTCGACAAAACGGACTGGGTACGCTGGCGGGCATGCCCGCCACCGTGTCCCATCAGGCAGAGCGTTCCACCGCTGTCACCGAGATGCCCGACGAGCTGCGCGCGGACGTGCGACTGCTCGGCGAACTCCTGGGGCAGGTCATCGCCGAGCATGGCGGCGATGACCTGCTCGCCGATGTCGAACGGCTGCGCAAGGCCGTCATCGGGGCCCGCAGGAAGCAGGTGTCGGTCGACGAGATCACCGCGATGGTGGCCGAGTGGCCGATCGACCGCGCGGTGCAGATCGCCCGCGCGTTCACCTGCTACTTCCACCTGGCGAACCTGGCCGAGGAGCATTTCAGGATCCGCACCCTGCGGGTCCGCGACACCGGCGAGGAGCCGCTGCCCGAGTCCCTGGCGCAGGCCGTCCAGGAGCTCGGCGACGACAAGGTCGCCGACCTGGTCGAGGGACTGCGCCTGCACCCCGTGCTGACCGCGCACCCCACCGAGGCCCGCAGGCGCGCCGTGGTCACCGCGATCCAGCGCATCAGCGGCCAGCTCGCCGCGTACAACAGCTCCGACAGGGGCGCGGCCGAGCGGGCGGAGACCCGGCGGCGGCTGCTGGAGGAGATCGACCTGCTGTGGCGGACCGCCCAGCTGCGCTCCACCAAGCTCGACCCGCTGGACGAGGTGCGCACCGCGATGGCGGCCTTCGACGAGACCCTCTTCCGGGTGGTCCCGCAGGTCTACCGCGCCCTGGACGCCGCGCTCGGCGGAGGGGCCGGCACCGGCAAGCCCCGGGCCCGCGCCTTCATCAGGTACGGCAGCTGGATCGGCGGCGACCGCGACGGCAACCCGAACGTCACCTCCAAGGTGACCAGGGACGCCGTGCTCATCCAGGCCGAGCACGTGCTGATCGCCCTGGAGAACGCCACGCTCAGGATCGGCCGCTCCCTCACCCTCACCGCCGACTACACCCCCGCCTCCGCCGGGCTGCGGGCCGCGCTGTCGAGCGCGGTGAACGACCACCCCGACGTGGTCTCGGAGATGGCCACCCGCTCCCCGAGGGAGCCGCACCGGCAGTGGCTGATGTTCGTCGCCGCCCGCATCGCGGCCACCCGGCAGCGCGGCCTCGACCTGGCCTACCGCTCGCCGGAACAGCTCCTGGCCGACCTGCGCATCGCCCAGGACTCGCTGGTCGAGGCCGGCGCGAACCGGCAGGCGTACGGGGAGCTGCAGCACCTCATCTGGCAGGTGGAGACGTTCGGCTTCCACCTGGCCGAGCTGGAGGTCCGCCAGCACTCGCAGGTCCACGCCGCCGCGCTGGAGGAGATCGCCGCCGGGCGCACCTCCGAGCGGACCGAGGAGGTCCTGGCCACGATCCGCACGATCGCCTGGATCCAGGAGCGGTTCGGGGTGACCGCCTGCTCCCGCTACGTCGTCTCCTTCACCCGCTCGGCCGACGACATTGCCGCCGTCCACGCGCTGGCCGCTCACGCGATGGGCGACCGGGCGCCGCTGCTCGACGTGGTCCCGCTGTTCGAGTCGGGCGCCGACCTGGCCGCCGCCCCCACGGTCCTGTCGGGGATGCTGGAGATCCCGGCCGTGCGGGCCAGGCTCGCCGCCGACCGGCGCCTGGAGGTCATGCTCGGCTACTCCGACTCCGCCAAGGAGCTCGGCCCGGCCGCCGCGACCCTGAAGCTGTACGAGGCCCAGGAGGCGCTGGCCGCCTGGTCGGCCGAGCACGACGTGCCGCTGACGCTGTTCCACGGCCGGGGCGGCGCCCTGGGCCGGGGCGGCGGCCCGGCCAACCGGGCCGTGCTCGCGCAGGCCCCCGGCTCGGTCGGCGGCAGGTTCAAGGTCACCGAGCAGGGCGAGGTCATCTTCGCCCGCTACGGCCACGACGCCATCGCCCGCCGCCACATGGAGCAGGTCACCTCGGCGGTGCTCCTCGCCTCCACCCCGTCCATCGAGGCCCGTACGGCCGACGCGGCCGGGCGCTTCCGCGGCGTGGCCGGGCGGGTCGCCTCCGCCTCGGAGAAGGCCTACCGGCGGCTGACCGAGGCGCCCGGCTTCCCCGAGTGGTTCTCCCTGGTCAGCCCGCTGGAGGAGATCGGCTCGCTCCGCCTGGGCTCCCGCCCCGCCCGGCGCGGCCTCGGCGCACCCCGGTCCCTGGACGACCTGCGGGCCATCCCGTGGGTGTTCGCCTGGGCCCAGACCCGGGTCAACCTGCCGGGCTGGTACGGCCTGGGCAGCGGCCTGGAGGCGGTGATCTCCGAGGCGAGCCTGGACGAGCTGCGCGCCGCCTACCGCGAGTGGCCGCTGTTCGCCTCGCTGCTGGACAACGTGGAGATGTCGCTGGCCAAGACCGACCGCGACATCGCCGCCCGCTACCTCGCGCTCGGAGCCAGGGACGACTTCGTCGAGCAGGTCCTGGCCGAGTACGACCTGACGCGCCGGCTGGTCCTGGAGATCACCGGCCACACCCGCCTTCTGGAGGACCGCAGGGTCCTGTCCCGCGCGGTGCAGCTCCGCGACCCGTACGTGGACGCGCTCTCGCACCTGCAGCTGCGCGCCCTGTCCACCCTTCGCGCCGCCGAGGGGCTGTCGGAGGAGGAGCGCGAGCGCCTGTCCACGCTGCTGCTCCTGTCGGTCAACGGCGTCGCCGCGGGCCTGCAGAACACCGGATGATCCGCGAGGCGAGGGCCGGGGACCTCCCGGTCGTGGAGAGCCTGGTCGAGGCGGCCTACCGGCCGTGGGCGGACCTCATCGGGGTCCGCCCCAAGCCGATGGACGACGACTACGCCGCCCACGTGGCGGCCGGCCGTCTGCACGTGCTGGACCTTCCGGGCGGCCTTCCCGGAGAGGGCGGGCACGCCGGGATCGCCGGGCTGATCGTGCTGGTTCCCGAAGAGGGCGTGCTGCTGGTGGACAACGTGGCGGTGGCTCCCGGCCTGCACGGCCGGGGGTTCGGCAGGCGCCTGCTGTCCTTCGCCGAGGAACGGGCCCGCGCCGCGGGCCTCGACGCCCTGCGCCTGTACACCCACGCCCGCATGGAGCCCAACATCGCCCTCTACCGGCGCCTCGGGTACGAGATCACCGAGCGCCGCGAGTCCGGCCCGCGCGATGTCGTCTTCATGGCCAAAAGGCTCCCCGGCTGACGGAGACGGCTCCCCAGGATCCAATATGGGTGATTCTTAATGGAAGTGGACTAAAGGGTGCCGAGGTGGACGTTCGGGGGCCGGAGCGGGCAGCTCAGGGGCCGCTAGGGGATGTCTCGGGCGGTGCGTCCGGGACGGGGTCGTTCGAGAAGCGGTGCGGGTGGCTCAGCGGCCGATGCGGTGTGCCCCCGCGTAGACGTTGAAGCGCTCCTCGCGCAGGAACCCGACCAGTGTCATCCCGAACTCCCTGGCGAGGTCGACGGCGAGGGACGACGGCGCCGAGACCGCGCAGACGACCGGCAGGCCCGCGGTGAGGGCCTTCTGCATGATCTCGTAGCTGGTTCGCCCGCTGACCATGAGCACGTGCCCGCCCAGCGGCAGCCGCCCGGCCATCATGGCCCAGCCGACCAGCTTGTCCAGCGCGTTGTGCCGCCCCACGTCCTCGCGGACCGCGAGAAGCTCACCCCCGGCGGTGAACAGGCCGGCCGCGTGCAGCCCGCCGGTCTTGCCGAAGATCCCCTGGGAGCCTCTCAGCCTGCCGGGAAGGCCGTACAGGACCTCGGGGGTGACGAACACCTCCTCCTGGCCGGGCAGCGGCGAGCAGCGGCCGCGCAGGGCGTCGAGGCTGGCGGTGCCGCAGACGCCGCACGCGCTCGACGTCATGAAGTGCCGGTCGAGCGAGGGCAGGCCGGGCAGCCCGCCGCCGTGCAGCCGCACGGTCACCGTGTTGTAGCGCGCCTCCGGCGGCACGTCCTCGTCGGTGCAGTAGGCGATGGAGGCGATGTCCGCCGGTGCCGCGACGCCCTCGCCGTACAGGAATCCGGCGGCCAGCTCGAAGTCGTGGCCGGGGGTGCGCATGGTGATCGCGACCGTGCGACGTTCCTCGCCCGCCTGGATGCGGATCTCCAGCGGCTCCTCGGTGGCCAGGTCGTCCCGGCGCTCATGGATCGTCCCCGACCGCATCTGCCCGACCCGCGCCCGGGTGGTGGGCCCCGGCCTCCGCACGACCTCCACCGCCTCGAAGCCCGGACCCGCCTTCGAGCTCGGAGCGTTTTCCAGGTCGGCGCCGTTGCGTGCGGGGAGATGTCTGCTCATGCGTTCATCATCTCTTTTCGCCGCCGCCTGAACGGGTTCTCACCCCGGCCGAAAGCCGGACCTTGCCCGCCGCCCCAGACTTCGACAACAGTATTCCCTGGTCATTGGATTAATTCGGTAACAGGGGGTCGTTAGTGGAGGCAAGATGGCTAAGTGCTCGACTCGCCCTTCACTGATCTCGACCGCCCGCCGCTCTCCCAGGCGGCGCTCACCCGCGCGCTGGTCCGTCCCGGTGGACTCTGGTCCGGCATCTCCGTGGTCGAAAGGACCGGATCGACCAACGCCGACCTCGCGCACGCCGTCCGCGACGGCGCGCGGCAGGGCGCCGTCGTCGTCGCCGAGTCCCAGTTCGCCGGACGTGGCAGGCTCGGCCGCGTCTGGAGCGCCCCGCCGCGCGCGGGCCTGACGTTCTCGATCCTCCTGCGTCCCGACCCGCCCCTGTCCGAGCAGGGGTGGCTGCCCCTGCTCGTCGGCCTGGCGGTCGCGTCGGCCGTGCGGAAGGTCGCCGAGGTCGACGTACGGCTCAAGTGGCCCAACGACCTGCTGATCGGCGAGCGCAAGCTGGCCGGGGTGCTCGCCGAGCGGATCGACAGCGCGGTGATCGTGGGTGTCGGGCTCAACGTGAGCGTGCGCCCCGAGGAACTGCCGGTGGAGACCGCCACCTCCCTGGCCATCGAGGAGGCCGCCTGCGTCGACCGCGATCCGATCCTGCGCGCGATGCTGCGGGAGATCGAGACCCACTACCGCGAGTGGTCGGAGGCGAACGGCGACGTCGAGGCCTGCGGCCTGCGGGCCGCCTACCTCGCGGTCAGCGCCACGGTCGGGCGGGAGGTCAGGGTGGAGCTGCCCGGCGAGCGGGTGCTCACCGGCACCGCCACCGGTGTCGACCGCGCCGGGCGCCTGATCGTCGGCTCCAAGGGGGAGGAGCACACGCTCAGCGCGGGCGACGTCGTGCATGTTCGACCTCACAGCTCATGACGTGGGGCATGCGGGCGTGCCACGATTTGCCCCATGGGTCTACCCGATCACCACATGACGGAGGGGGAGCGACGGATCAGGTCGTTCCACCCTCACTGGAAGCGACTTATCGGCCCGTTCCTCGCGTTGATCCTGATCATCGTGGGCTCCGGCGCCGCTCTTTTCTTCATGCCCGACTTCGAGTACCGGTTCCACGCGCTCGTCGCGGTGGCCGTGATCGCCGTCGGCCTGCTGACCGTGTGGTCTTTCATCCCGTACCTGCGCTGGAAGAACACCTCGTACGTCCTCACCTCGCACCGGTTCACCATCGGCACCGGGGTGCTGAACACGTCCGTCGACGACATCCCGATGACCAAGGTGAACACGGTCAGCGCCGACCAGACCCTCCTGGAGAGGCTCTTCGGCTGCGGCACGCTGGTCGTCGAGTCGGCGGGCGACCACGGCCGGATCACGCTGCGGGACATCCCCCGGATCCAGGAGGTGCGGGCCGAGCTGTTCCGCGCGATCGACGACGCGGCGGACGGGGAGCCCTCCGAACCCGGCGGGCGGTGACCCATGGGGCCTGACCTCCCGGGCCCGACGGAGGACGGGGACGAGACGGAGGTTCCCGCCGGACGCCCGACGGCCGGGCAGATCGAGCACCTCTTCGTCGGCGCCTCTCCCCGCTACACCCGGATCCAGGTGGCGAGCCTGGCCCGGTTGCCGCAGGAGCTCACCGAGCGGATCTGGCGCGCGCTGGGGTTCGCCACGCTCCCCGACGACACCGTGGCCTTCACCGACGCGGACGTGGCCGCGCTGGAACGGGTCCGGGCGATGATGGAGAGCGGCCTGCTGGACGACCGGACCGTCATCCGGATGGCGAGGGCACTCGGCCAGACGACCGCGAGGCTCGCCCAGTGGCAGGCCGAGATCATGATCGGCGCCATGCTCGATCCCGGCCGCCGGCCCACCGACGAGGACCTGGCGGCGGTCATGGAGACCTCGCGCCGGCTGCTCCCCGACTTCGAGCAGGTGCTGGTCCACGTCTGGCGCGCCCAGCTCGCCGCCGCCGGGACCCGCCTGCTGACGCTCGCCGACATCACCGACGAGATCGTGCCGGCCCGGCTCACCCTCGCGGTGGGCTTCGCCGACCTGGTCTCCTTCACCCGGGTCTCCCGCGAGCTGGACGAGCGGGGCCTGGCCGAGCTGGTCGAGGGCTTCGAGTCGCGGGCCTCCGACGTCGTCGCCGAGCACGGCGGGCGGATGGTCAAGACACTCGGTGACGAGGTGTTCTTCACCGCGACCGACCCGCGGACGGCCGCGGTGATCGCCCTGGACCTGATCGGCGCGGTCCGCCAGTACGGGCTCGACGTGCGGGTCGGGCTGGCGTACGGCCCGGTGCTTCCGATCATGGGCGACGTCTTCGGCACGACGGTGAACCTGGCGGCCAGGCTCACGGCCATCGCCCGCCCCGGCAGCGTCGTCGTCGACGACAGGCTCGCCGAGGCGCTGAAGGACGCGCCCGGCGTCGAGGTCGGCCGCATCCGCCAGCGGCCGGCCCGCGGCCTGGGGGTCGTGCAGCCGTACGTGTTGCGCCGGGCTGGTAATCATTGAGACTGGGCGCCCCAGGACCGTTCAACCGGTAAGTGGGCCCGCGAGGGTCGAAACCATGACAGATGAGGTGCAGGACATGCCGTACACCGTGCAAGGCGTGGTCGCGCGTGGCAAGTGCGAGCCCGTATCGCTGGAGACCGTTATCGTGCCCGATCCGGGCCCTGGCGAGGCCGTGGTGACGGTCCAGGCCTGTGGCGTCTGTCATACGGACCTGCACTACCGTGAGGGCGGCATCAACGACGAGTTCCCGTTCCTGCTCGGTCACGAGGCGGCCGGGGTGGTCGAGGCGGTCGGCGAGGGCGTCTCCGAGGTGGCCCCCGGTGACTTCGTGATCCTGAACTGGCGGGCCGTGTGCGGTGACTGCCGGGCGTGCCTGCGGGGCCGTCCCTGGTACTGCTTCAACACCCACAACGCCACCCAGAAGATGACCCTGGAGGACGGCACGCCGCTCAGCCCGGCCCTGGGCATCGGCGCCTTCATCGAGAAGACCCTGGTCGCGGCCGGGCAGTGCACCAAGGTCGACCCGGCGGCGCCGGCGCAGGTGGCCGGGCTGCTGGGCTGCGGCGTGATGGCGGGCCTCGGTGCCGCGATCAACACCGGCGGGGTGACCCGCGGTGACAGCGTGGCGGTGATCGGGTGCGGCGGCGTCGGCGACGCGGCCATCCTGGGGGCCCGGCTGGCGGGCGCCTCGAAGATCATCGCGGTGGACGTGGACGACCGCAAGCTCGGCTGGGCCAAGGACTTCGGCGCCACCCACACGGTCAACTCCAGCACCTCCGACGCGGTCGAGAGGGTCAAGGAGCTCACCGGCGGCAACGGCGCCGACGTGGTCATCGAGGCGGTCGGCCGCCCCGAGACCTACGAGCAGGCCTTCTACGCCCGCGACCTGGCAGGGACCGTGGTCCTGGTCGGGGTGCCCACCCCGGACATGAAGCTGGAGCTGCCGCTGCTCGACGTCTTCGGCCGCGGCGGCGCGCTGAAGTCCTCCTGGTACGGCGACTGCCTGCCCAGCCGCGACTTCCCCATGCTCATCGACCTCTACCTCCAGGGGCGGCTCGACCTCGACCGCTTCGTCTCCGAGACGATCGGGATCGGCGACGTCGAGGACGCCTTCGCCAAGATGCACCACGGCGAGGTCCTGCGCTCGGTGGTGGTCCTGTGATCGACAGGGTCGTCACCTCCGGCACGTTCTCGCTGGACGGCGGGACGTGGGACGTCGACAACAACATCTGGATCGTCGGCTCGGCCAGCGAGGTCCTCGTCGTCGACGCCGCGCACGACGCCGCCGCGATCGCCGAGCGGGTCGGTGGCCGCGAGGTCAAGGCCATCGTCTGCACCCACGCGCACAACGACCACATCAACGCGGCGGCCGACCTCGCCGCGCGGACGGGCGCGCCGATCCTGCTCCACCCGGCCGACCAGGTGCTGTGGGAGATGGTCTACACCGACCTGCCGTACACCCCGATCGAGGACGGGCAGGTGCTCTCGGCCGGAGGGATCGAGCTGACCGTGCTGCACACGCCGGGCCACGCCCCGGGCGCGGTCTGCCTGTACGGGGCGGACATCGGCGCGGTCTTCACCGGCGACACCCTGTTCAACGGCGGTCCCGGTGCGACGGGGAGGTCCTTCTCCTCCTTCGACACGATCATCGAGTCGATCAAGGGGCGGCTGCTCGACCTGCCGCCGGGTACGGCCGTGCACACCGGTCACGGCGCCTCCACCTCCATCGGCGCGGAGGCGGGGCACCTGGAGGAGTGGCTGGCCAGAGGCCACTGACCCGCGGTTCACCGCGCTCGCCCCGATCACGCGCCCCGGCCTTCGCCGGGGCGCGTCCGTGTTTTCGGCGGGCATGTCCCGTGCTCGCGGGGATTCGTGCCGGCGAGATGTCCGCGGGGCGCCGCCGGGACCGCCCGGGGTGTTTCCGCAGGTCGGGATGGGTTTTTCCAGACGGGAAATTCGGGCTTGTGACAGAGGGATTAAGGGTTTGTGTCCTAGTTCACATAGGCAAGCCTAACCAAATGAGTTAGCTTAGGTGTGCCTAACCTATGATAGCCTCCAGAAAGGTCGCATCCCCGTGTACGTATGCCTCTGCCGCGCGGTCACCGAGAACGAGGTGCACGACTGCATCTCGGCAGGGGCCAAGAGTGCGCGCCAGATCCGCGATGCCACGGGTGCCGGTGGCGACTGCGCTTCTTGCGTGCGCAAAATCTGTGCGATCCTAAAGCGGTCCGAAGATTTAATGCCGACCGCATAGCACGAGGAGCTCGCCATGCAGGGCGACAAGAAAATCATCGAACTGCTCAACGAGCAGCTGACCGCAGAGCTGACCGCGATCAACCAGTACTTCCTGCACGCCAAGATGCAGGAGAACTGGGGATACACCAGGCTGGCCAAATACACCCGCGAAGAGTCCATCGACGAGATGCGCCACGCGGAGAAGCTGACCGATCGCATCCTCTTCCTCGAAGGGCTGCCCAACTACCAGAAGCTGGGCACCCTGCACATCGGCCAGACCGTCGCCGAGCAGCTCCGCGCCGACATGGACGTCGAGCTCGAGGTGGTCACCCGGCTGAAGCCGGCCATCATCCTGATGCGGGAGAAGGGTGACGCCACCTCGGCCCGCCTGTTCGAGGAGATCCTCGAGGACGAGGAGCGCCACATCGACTACCTGGAGACCGAGCTCGGTCTCATCGGGAGTCTTGGAGAGCAGCTCTATCTCGCCCGCTATGCCGAGCCGCCGTCGGCCTCCTGAGATGAATCAAGCAGAACACGCCCGCCGGATCCCTTCTGGTAGGGCGTGTTCTGTTTTGTCGCTCCATCCTTTGGTGAGCCTGTGCTTTCCAGGGACTTCCAATGCGGGAGACCTACTCCGTGGCCCTCGGCCGTTGCGGGATGACTATCCGGGATTTATCAGTGTTTGCCCAGGTCAATGGATAGGTCAACGACGAGTCAAACCGCGCGCTGTACCCGGGAAACGATCCCCTAAGGTCCTACGATCGCAACATGACCTGTGTACTACTCGCCGAGGATGACACCTCGATTTCCGAGCCACTGGCGCGAGCTCTGCGCCGCGAGGGTTATCAAGTAGAGGTGAGCCCTGATGGCCCGCAGGCTCTGGAGCGGGCGCTGTCAGGTGGCATCGACCTGATCGTTCTCGACCTGGGCCTGCCCGAGATGGACGGCCTGGAGGTGGCCCGGCGCATCCGCGCCGAGGGCCACGGAACTCCCGTGCTGATCCTCACCGCCCGTGTCGACGAGGTCGACACGGTGGTGGGCCTCGACGCCGGGGCCGACGACTACGTGACCAAGCCCTTCCGCCTCGCCGAGCTGCTGGCGCGCGTCCGCGCGCTGCTGCGGCGCGGCACATCCGAGACGCCCGTGGTCCAGGGCGTGCGCATCGACGCCGACTCCCGTCGCGCGTGGATGGGAGACAAGGAGCTGCATCTGACCACAAAGGAGTTCGACCTGCTGAGGGTCCTGGTCCGCGACGCCGGAAAGGTGGTTACCCGAGAGCAGATCATGCGCGAGGTGTGGGACACCAACTGGTGGGGGTCGACCAAGACCCTGGACATGCACATCTCGTGGCTACGCCGGAAACTCGGTGACGACGCCGCCAAGCCCCGATACATCACAACCGTTCGAGGAGTCGGCTTCAGGTTCGAGCGCGAGTAGGAGATGCGCCGCCGTCTGCTCTCCTCAACTCTCCTCGTCGCGGTCATCGGGGTGTTGCTGCTCGGCATTCCCCTCGGTGTGGCGGTCAACCGGCTCATCGAGGAGGAGGCGACCCAGGAACTCTCCTCCCATGCCAAAAGCCTGCTCGGGGAGGTCGAGTACGCCCGGATCCAGGACCAGCCCGTCGACGAGCAACAGCTGGAACGCAAGTATCCCGATCTCTACATCCAGATTTACGCGAAGGGGACTCCTCCCCAGGTGATAACGGTGGGCACCGAGCCCCCCGAGAGCCAGAAGATGACCGAGGACGCACAGTCGGAGAACGGCGTGTACGTCGCGGTCAGTCGGGACAAGACGGGAGTGGAGCGTGAGGTCCGCGCGTGGTTGTTCCTCATCCTGGGACTCGCCGCCGCTGCCCTCGCGGTCGCGGTCGGGCTCGCCATCGTCCAGTCACGCCGCCTGACGTTACCGCTCAGCGACCTTGCGATGATCGCTGAGCGGCTCGGTTCCGGTGACGCCAGACCGAGCAAGCACCGTTACGGCATCCAGGAACTCGACCGGGTGGCCGAGGTGCTCGACCGCAGCGCGACCCGCATCTCCGACCTCCTGGCCAGGGAGCGGGAGTTCGCGACCGACGCCTCCCACCAGCTCCGCACCCCGCTCACCGGCCTGACCATGAGACTCGAGGAGATCGTCGCCGCCGCCGACGAGCCGGGGATCGTCAAGGAGGAGGGCGAGGCCGCCATCGTGCAGGCCGAGCGGCTCACCGCTGTGATCGACGAGCTGCTGGCCACCGCCAGACGGCAGCGTCAGGCGCAGTCCGAGATCGTCGAGCTCGACGTGCTGCTCGATCAGCAGTTCATCGAGTGGGGCCCGGCGTTCCGCAGGGCCGGGCGGCGGCTGAGCCTGGTCGGCACGCGCGGCCTCCAGGCGCTGGGCACCGGCGGCGGCATCGGCCAGGTGATCTCCACCCTGCTGGAGAACTCGCTGGAGCACGGCGGCGGCACGGTGACGGTGACCACCAGCGCCAGGGACAGGTCCATCGTGATCGAGGTCGCCGACCAGGGGAGCGGCATTCCCGACGAGCTGGCCCCCAGGGTCTTCGAACGGAACGTGAGCGGGCGCGGCAGCACGGGTCTCGGCCTGCCCCTCGCCAGGGCGCTGGCCGCCGCCGACGGGGGACGCCTGGAGCTCGTACGGGCGCGTCCGGCGACGTTCGCGTTCTTCCTGCGCCAGGTGGGCGAGCCGGGCAGGAACCGCGTCGTGCGCGGGCCCGCCTGAGCGCTCCGGCCGGGGCTCCGGGCGCGACGGCTTCCGGGCCGGACGCAGGGGGCGCGCCGACGCCGGCAGGGGGCGTACGTACCAACGCGGGCGCCGGCAGGGGGCGTACGTGCTAACGCGGGCCGGGGGGCGGCGCGTTCTCCTCCGAGGTCTTGCTCAGGAGATACCTGTGGCCGTTGACCTGGCTGTTCGGTGTCGCCGGCCGGCTCGGTGGCGTGCCGGGGACGGCTCCGGCCGGCTCGTCCGGCGGCGTGCCGGGCAGGAAGACCCACTTCTTGTACGACCAGAACCTGAAGAGGGTGCCGAGGGCGGTGCCGGTGAGCAGGGCGATGTTGTAACTCAGCACGTCCTGCAGACCCAGGGTGTAGGTCACGAAACCGATCACCAGCAGCGAGATGAGCAGGCCGATGCCGTTGAGGACGAAGAACAGGAAGTACTCGCGGGCCAGGCCGCTCTGCTCCCGGTGCCTGAACGTCCAGTAGCGGTTGCCGAGATAGGCGAAGGTGGCCGCGACGATCGTGGCGATGACCTTGGAGGTGAGCGGTCCCCAGCCGACGCCGAACCTCAGCAGGTTGGTGCCGCCGGTGTCGATCACGAAGGCGACCGCGCCGATCGTCCCGAACTTCGCCAGCTCTCGTGCCAGCTCGGCGAGCCGCCGGTAGGCGAGTCGGAGAAACTCCACGTTTCCTGCACGGTCCTTTCGGGGGTCGGCTGCTGATCCGCCGCGTCGGAGGACCTCGAACACTCTTCGGGCCAGGCTACCGGTGAGGAGGCGTGATCCGCGCGAGGTTGACTCGTTGATGTCTATAGCCGTCAACAAGTACTTTTTCAATAAATGTCGTATAAGGCCGGATAAATAGGGGGTATTGGCGTTACGCTGATCCCCCAGATCGCGGGAAGCCCCGGAAACCTCCGCCTCCTGTGATCGGTCCAGACGGACTGCCGTACGCGACGGCCACTACCCCGGGGATCAACCCTTGCGCCGCCGACTCCTCGCCCTGATCCTCGGTCTGTCGATGATGACCGGCTGCGGCGCGGGGAGCGAGACGCCGGGTACCGCCCCCGAGACCGGCCCGTCGCGTGAGGCGTCCGCCGGGGTGGAGCTCGCCGAGGCGTCCAGGGCCTTCGCGCTGCTGGGAAGGCTCGACAAGGCCTGGCGCGACCGGGACTGCGCGACCGTCGGGAAGCTCACCACCTGGGCGGAGAGAGCGCTGGGCGGTCGTGCCTGCGAGGCGACCCGGAACGGCCGCCCAGCCCCCGCCAGGAAGTCCTACACCGACGTGGAGTTGTACCTGCCCGGCGTCGACGGCCAGGACCGCTGGTTCGTCGCCCTGGCCCGCGAGCCCGACCCGGCCTACTTCCTGTTCATCCAGGAGGACGGCGAGTGGCGGCTCGGCGCCGGTCCCATCCCGGTCCTGGGCGAGATCCGCGAGCCGACCGAGGGCGCGGTACCCGCCGACGACCCCGACACGGGGGTCAGGGCCCGTCTCGTGCCGCAGCGCTACCTGACCTACCTGACCGACCCGGCGGGGGTGAGCGGGGTGACCTTCCCCAGGGGAGACCCGGTCCGGGACCTCTTCGACGATCTGGTCAGGCGGCCGCTGAGCGTGCGGCCCGACCGCCTCACCGCCGACGTCCGCCTGCTCGTCGGCCCTCAGCGCGCGCTGCTGATGCCCACCGGCGGCGCCCTGGTCATCCACGCCCTGGAGATCGAATACCGGCAGAGAGCCCGTCAGGGGCGTTCCTCGCTGGCCCGTCCCCTCTTCGGCAGGGCCGACCTGCGCGGCTTCACCGGCAGGACCAGAGCCGCGAAACTGACCGGGACCGAGGTCGTGCTCGTCGCCACCGTGATCGGCGGCAG
Source organism: Streptosporangium sp. NPDC023825 (assembly GCF_040639575.1). Taxonomy (NCBI): domain Bacteria; kingdom Bacillati; phylum Actinomycetota; class Actinomycetes; order Streptosporangiales; family Streptosporangiaceae; genus Streptosporangium; species Streptosporangium sp. NPDC023825. Next base: position 89,721 of record NZ_JBFAAE010000013.1, read on the forward strand.
CGGCTCCAAGCTCGCCACGACCGGCCTGCGCCGCGGCCTCGCCACCCTCACGGCGGACTGAACGCCCGCGGACGGCCGTTCCCGGTCACCGGCAGGTCCTTCGCGGGTCCCGGCGGGTGGCCCGACGCCCGCCTGCCATCCACCTGCCGCCCGGTCCCGTACCGCGTGACAGTAAACTTAACCGCTGTGAGCAGCCCTTCTTTGGCCAGTCCCATCGGACCCGTCGTCGGCGTGATCGGAGCGGGCCAGCTGGCCCGGATGACACAGCAGGCGGCCATCGCCCTCGGCATCGAGCTGCGGGTGCTGGCGAACTCGCCCGACGAGAGCGCCGCCCGCGTGATCGCCGACGTGCGCCTGGGCGACTACCGGTCCCTGGCCGACCTGCGCGATCTCGCCAAGGGATGTGACGCGGTCACCTTCGACCACGAGCACGTGCCCACCGAGCACGTCCGGGCCCTGGCCGAGGACGGCTTCGCCGTGCACCCCGGGGCCGGCGCGCTCGTCCACGCCCAGGACAAGGCCGTGATGCGCGAGCGGCTGACCGCGATCGGCGTGCCCTGCCCGCCCTGGCGGCGGATCGAGACGGCCGCCGACGTCGAGGAGTTCGCCGCGGAGAACGGCTGGCCGGTCGTGCTCAAGGCGGTCCGGGGCGGCTACGACGGGCGCGGCGTCTGGGTCTGCCGCTCCGCGGACGACGCGACCGAGGTCCTGGCCTCCGGCGTGCCGCTGATGGCCGAGGGGTTCGTGCCGTTCGAGCGGGAGCTCGCCGTGCTGGTCGCCAGGTCGCCGCACGGGCAGGGCGTCAGCTACCCGGTGGTGGAGACCGTCCAGCGCGACGGCATCTGCGTCGAGGTGCTCGCCCCCGCTCCCGGCCTCGACCCCGAGTGGGCCGCGCTGGCCCAGCGGATCGCCCTGACCATCGCCAAGGAGCTGGGCGTGACCGGGCTGCTGGCCGTGGAGATGTTCGCCACCTCCTCGGGGCTGGTGGTGAACGAGCTGGCCATGCGCCCGCACAACAGCGGCCACTGGACGATCGACGGGGCCCGCACCTCCCAGTACGAGCAGCACCTGCGCGCGATCCTCGACCTCCCGCTCGGGTCGCCCGCGCCGACCGCCCCCGTGGTGGTGATGGCCAACCTCCTGGGCGGTGACGACCCGGACATCTTCTCCCGGTACGAGCACGTGATGGCCCACGACCCGGGGATCAAGGTCCACTTCTACGGCAAGGAGGTGCGGCCGGGGCGCAAGATCGGCCACGTCACCGCGATGGGCACCGACCTGGACGAGGTCCGCGCGCGTGCCCGGCACGCCGCCGTCTACCTCACCGAGGGAAGATACACCTGAGCCGGCGGGCCGGCAGGTTCGCCCTTCCGGCCCGCATCCCCCGGCCCGCCGGGGCACCGGGACCGCGAGGGACCGGAGCCGCCGAAAGCCCCGCACCACCGCGAGGGACCGGGAGCGCCGAAAGCCCCGCACCACCGGAAAGGGCGCCGAGATCCTCCGGAGCCCCCGTACCGCCGGCGAAAGCGCCACACCGGCGTTGACCACGGCACCACCGCGAAACGCGCGCGGCCCGCGGGCCGCGAGGCAAGGAGACGTAATGACCACCGTCGGCATCGTCATGGGCAGCGACTCCGACTGGCCGGTGATGAAACTCGCCGCCGAGGCGCTGGCCGAGTTCGGGGTGGCGTTCGAGGCCGACGTGGTCTCCGCGCACCGCATGCCCGAGGAGATGATCGCGTACGGCGCGGAGGCGGCCGGGCGCGGACTGAAGGTGATCATCGCGGGTGCCGGGGGAGCCGCTCACCTGCCGGGCATGCTCGCGTCGGTGACCCCGCTGCCGGTGATCGGTGTCCCCGTCCCGCTGAAGTATCTCGACGGCCTCGACTCCCTCCTCTCGATCGTCCAGATGCCCGCGGGGGTCCCTGTCGCGACCGTCGCCGTCGGGGGCGCCCGCAACGCGGGCCTGCTGGCCGTGCGGATCCTCGCCGCCGCCGACGAGGGGCTGCGGGTGAAGATGGAGGCGTTCCAGGTCGCTCTCAAGGATCAAGCCCACGCCAAGGGCGCGAGGCTCCGGGCCGAGGCCGCCCAGCTCGGCGCCTGATATCACCATCTTTGACCGATAGCTCGACCGCATCGCGGATAGAAGAGAACGCGGGGGGAAGGGGGAGGATCTTCAAATATCCCGGAGGTTGAGAATCATGAGGAACGCTATCCGCGCCGTCCTCGGACTCACGATGGCGGTGCTGGCGGTATGGGGGAGCGTGGGCGCGGGTGAGGGCGGCAAGCCCGTCGACTCCACGGTGAGTTCCGTCTCGACGCGCTAGCCCTCGCGGCCTCCGGCGTGGCCCCCGCGGCCTCCGGCGTCGTACGCCCGGACGAGTTCCGTGGCCGCCACCGGCGTCGGGCGGCTCGGGCACCGCCGACGTCGCACGGCCTTTCGGGCGGGTCGCCGTGCCGGGCGCGCGTCCTGCGCTTTTGTCGTTGCGGACGTCGCGGGCGGTCCGGATACTGTCCTCGTGGAACCCGCCGCCGTTCACGGAACCGGTGCCGCTCACGGAGCCGGTGCCCTTCGTGGAGACCGGTGCCCTTCGTGGGAGCCCGGTGCCGGAGGAATGCGTCACGGGGTGCTCCCGGGACGTGGCGCAGGCGTGCCGGTCACGGGGGCGATCCGCTCGAACACTCCGCCCACCGGGCGACCGCCGACATAGCGAAGGTGAGACGACGTGGAAGCAGACCTCAGCAGGGCCGTCTGGCGCAGGGCGACTCCGGAGGGGGACGACGGCGGCAACTGCGTCGAGGTGGCCGTGGTCGACGCCCCGGCGGAGGGCCACAAGGCCGGTTCGGGCTCTCTTTACGTATTGCGCGATTCCAGGAATCCCGACGGGCCGAAGCTGTTCTTCACCCGCTCGGAGTGGGACGCCTTCGTCGGGGGCGTGAAGCTCGGCGAGTTCGACAACTGACCGGGCGGAACCGGGACCGGTAGAAGGCCTCCGCCGAGGACGGGGCCTTCTCGCCGGGCGTCTTCCGGGAGCTTTACCCGATGGCCGCGCTCGGACCGCGTACCGGTCCGGCCTGGTGAAAGAAGCGGTGCTCGCGGGGCTCACCGTCACGGTCGCCGGCTTCTCGCCAGGGTAAAGGGCATTTTGTCGAACGCACAGGAAGAAGTGGTTTCGCGAGGTGCTCGCATTCGCCGCAACGGAAGTGGTCTTACCGTAATAACCCTCAAAAACGTTCTATAACTAATCTAGAAGCGATTAGTCCGTTTTGCGGCTATATGTCCCATATCGTAGTAATTGTCGTATCCGAGAGATTACTGCGAAAGGGGGCGTCCTCATGGGTATCACGATGTTCCCGGGAGGGGGCTGGCCCGCCCACGATCCTTACTGGCGCCGTCGTCGTCGCCGTCGTCGTCGCTGGCGTCGCTGGTACCGCTGGGACTACTGGTGATGCGGAATCGGTGACGTGAGAAGGCCATGGTGACCGATGTGGTCCCTGAGAAGTCGACGCTTACCCGACGGGTTCCCGGATCAACCGGGAACCCGTTGTCATGTCCGAGGGTGCGCGAAAGGCTCGGTGCGCGAAGGGCGGGCCGGGCTCAGGGGCGCCCCAGGGCGCGGTAGTGCCAGCCGGAGGCCCGCCAGGTCTCGGCGTCGAGGGCGTTGCGACCATCGACGATCTTGCGGGAGGCCACCACGGAACCCAGCTCCTCGGGATCCATGGCGATGAACTCCTGCCACTCGGTCAGCAGCAGCACGACGTGGGCGTCCTTGGCCGCGTCCAGGGCGGAGTCGCCGTAGGAGAGCCCGGGATGGGCCTTGCGGGCGTTCTCCTGGGCGACGGGGTCGTAGACGGTGACCCGGCCACCCTGCTCGCTGATCTTGACGGCGACGTCCAGGGCGGGCGAGTCACGGATGTCGTCGGAGTTGGGTTTGAACGCGGCGCCGAGCACCGCGACCGTGCAGCCCCGGAAGGAGCCCCCGGCCAGCTCGCGGGCCAGGTCGACCATACGGGCGCGGCGGCGCATGTTGATCGCGTCGACCTCCCGCAGGAAGGTCAGCGCCTGGTCGGCGCCGAGCTCGCCGGCCCTGGCCATGAAGGCCCGGATGTCCTTGGGCAGGCAGCCGCCGCCGAAGCCGAGACCGGGGTTCAGGAACTTGCCGCCGATGCGGTCGTCGAAGGACAGCGCCAGGGACAGCTGCTTGACGTCGGCGTGGGCGGCCTCGCAGACCTCGGCCATCGCGTTGATGAAGGAGATCTTCGTGGCGAGGAAGGCGTTGGCGGCCACCTTGACCAGCTCGGCCGTGGGGTAGTCGGTGATGACCATCGGGGTGCCCATCTCCAGCATGGAGGCGTACACCTCCCGCATGATCTTCTCGGCCCTGTCGGAGGCGACACCGAGCACGATCCGGTCGGGGTGCAGGGTGTCCTTCACCGCGAAGCCCTCCCGGAGGAACTCCGGGTTCCAGGCCAGCTCGGCGCCCGCGCCGATGGGTGCCAGCCGGGCCAGCTTGTCGGCGAGGCGCTGCGCGGTGCCGACCGGGACGGTCGACTTGCCGACGATCAGGCACTCGCGGTTCAGGTGGGGGGCGAGCGACTCGATCGCGGCGTCCAGGTAGGACACGTCGGCCGCGTACTCTCCCGGCTTCTGGGGGGTGCCCAGGCACAGGAAGTGCACGTCACCGAAGGCCGCGGCCTCCTCGTACGAGGTGGTGAAGCGCAACCGGCCGTTGGCCAGGTTGCGCCGCAGGATCTCCTGCAGACCCGGCTCGTAGATGGGCAGATCGCCGGCCCGCAGGCGGTCGATCTTCTCCGCGTCCACGTCGAGGCTGAGGACTTCGAAGCCCAGCTCGGCCATGCATGCGGACGTCGTCGCACCGAGGTATCCGGTTCCCACCATCGTCAGGCGGTAGGCCACTGGTGCTCCTTTCGGTTCTGCCCAATTCTTTGCCGACAGGGTACCGGCATCCAGCGCTTCTACTTTGCCACCTGCGCAAACGCCGGAGTACATATCACATGGGGTGGAGCGCTCCAGATTTTGTTGGACGTCCTAGTATTTGCCCATGAGCTACCCTCTCTACGCACTGCCCGAGGAGCACGAGATGCTCCGGGAGACGGTCCGGGCCCTGGCCGACGAGAAGATCGCCCCTCGCGCCGCCGAGGCCGACGAGACGGCGGAGTTCCCGGCGGACAGTTACAAGGCGCTCGTCGCGGCGGACCTGCACGCCGTGCACATCCCCGAGGAGTACGGCGGCGCCGGAGCCGACGCCCTCGCGGCGGTGATCGTCATCGAGGAGGTGGCGCGGGCCTGCGCCTCGTCGTCGCTGATTCCCGCCGTCAACAAGCTCGGCACCGTTCCGCTGCTGCTCTCGGCCTCCGAGGAGCTCAAGGAGCGCTATCTCACGCCGGTCGCGCGGGGCGAGGCGATGTTCTCGTACGCCCTCTCGGAGGCCGAGGCGGGCAGCGACGCCGCCGCCATGAAGACCCGCGCGGTCCTCGACGGCGACCACTACGTGCTCGACGGCGCCAAGATGTGGATCACCAACGCCGGGGTGTCGGAGTACTACACGGTGATGGCCGTCACCGAGCCGGGCGCCGGGGCGAGGGGCATCTCCGCGTTCGTCGTGGAGAAGGGCGACGAGGGCGTCAGCTTCGGGGCCAAGGAGCGCAAGCTCGGCATCAAGGGCTCCCCGACCCGCCAGGTCATCCTGGAGAACGTGCGGATCCCCGCGTCCCGGATGATCGGCGAGCCCGGCACCGGTTTCAAGACCGCGCTGGCCACCCTGGACCACACCCGCATCACCATCGCCGCCCAGGCGCTCGGCATCGCCCAGGGCGCGCTGGACTACGCGATCGGTTACGTCAAGGAGCGCAGGCAGTTCGGCAAGGCCGTCGCCGAGTTCCAGGGTGTCCAGTTCATGGTCGCCGACATGGCCATGAAGCTGGAGGCCGCCCGCCAGCTCACCTACGCCGCCGCGGCCAGGTCCGAGCTGGCCATGCACGGCGAGCCGCAGAAGGACCTCACCTTCCTCTCCAGCGCCGCCAAGTGCGCCGCCTCCGACGCCGCCATGGAGATCACCACCGACGCCGTCCAGCTCCTGGGCGGGTACGGCTACACCAGCGACTATCCGGTCGAGCGCATGATGCGCGACGCGAAGATCACCCAGATCTACGAGGGCACGAACCAGATCCAGCGCATGGTGATGGCCCGCCAGCTCCTGAAGTAGGCCGTCGATCGGCGGAACCCGGCCCGGACCATACCCGCGGGCCGGGTTTCGCATGTGGAGGGTGGGTCCTGGGAGAGGTCCTTGGTTCCACGTGCCGCGGACGTGCACACGGGTGCCCGTGGATGCCACGATCACGTCTCGTCGACGAGGACGCCTTCTGAGAGCCGGTCGAGCGGTCCGGCCAGGAGACCCGCACCAGGAAGAAGCGTCTTGCCTGGTCGGGCGACGAGCTTTCCCGGCGCTCGGCCGAGGAGATCGCCGACATCCGCCCTGGATTCCCGGTCGGTGGTCGTCGCTCGCGGGCATGATCTCGTCGTGACGATCCAGGTGGCGGTGTGCGGCCCGCGCGACTGCACGGACGAGGACGAGTCCAATGCCCGCGAGGTCGGCAGGCTGCTGGCGGAGCGCGGTGCGGTGGTGATCTGCGGTGGTTACGCGGGGGTCATGGCCGCCGTGGCGGCCGGGGCCAGATCGGCGGGCGGGACGGTGGTCGGCATCCTGTCCCGGGCGGACAGGGAGGGCGCCAATCCGGATCTCTCCATCGTGATCCCGGCCGGTGTCGGGGAGGCGCGGAACACCGTCATCGTCAACTCGGGTGACGCCGTGGTCGTCGTCGGCGGATCGTGGGGCACGCTGTCCGAGCTGGCGTTCGCGATGCGGCACGGCTGTGTCCCCGTGGTCCAGCTCGGTGGCTGGCGGATCCTCGACCACGAGGGGCATCCGGTCGCCGGCGTCAGGCACGTCTCGTCCCCGGAGGAGGCGCTGGCGGCGACGGGGCTCTGGCCCGACCATCGGGCGGGGAACTGAGAAACGGGAGCATGGACGGTGCGGGCGACGCCTCGTTCCGTCGCTTTTTGTGTAGATTCGCCCCTCTATGTTGGGGTTCCTCTTTGTCGCCGGACTGGCGCTCGTCGCGGCGTGGCCGCTGTTCGCTCTGGCGGCCTGCGTCCTCGCTCTGGCGGCGGGCGTCGGGGCGGTACGCGCCCAATGGCGAGGCGGCACGGCGTCGCGGCGCCCCGCGTTCTGGCGCGGGCTCGCGGCCGGATCGGCCTGCGCCGCGTGGGCGACGGTCGCCTACGGTCTGACGCAACTGCCGTTCCTCCACCTCGACCCTGACAGCAGGTGCCCGGTCTACGACGGCGACATCGTCTTCAAACGGGTGCCGTGGGACGACCCCGAGTGCGATCCCGTTCCCGGCCTTGTCTGGCCGCTGGCGATCTTTTTCACCCTCGCCTTCGTCGCCTGCCTGATCACGGCGATCCGCGCCCGGCGCGCGAGCGGTGCCGGGGACGGGCGCCAGGGGCACGTCCCGTAGGTCGCCGAACCGGAGACGGGTACGGTGATCGGCGCCCCCACGCCTGCCCGGCGAGCCCGGGAAACGGACCGCGTAGGTCACCGGACCGCGCCTGAGACGCAGGGAACGGGCCCGGTGGAGCGCGCGGCATACTGGGGACGTGCCACGACGTGATCCACGGTCCCGAGTCCGTTCCGCGCCCGACGCCTCGTGCCCGTGCGGGCTGCCCGCGACGTACGGGGACTGCTGCGGGCGGCTGCACCGCGGCGAGGCGTCCGCGACGACGGCCGAGGCGCTGATGCGGTCGCGGTTCAGCGCCTTCGGCGTCGGCGACGCCGGGTATCTCCAGCGCACCTGGCATCCGTCGACGCGTCCACCGGTCGTCGAGCTCGACGACTCGGTCCGGTGGACACGCCTGGAGGTGCTGGAGACGACCGGCGGCAGTTCCTTCCACACCGAGGGCGCCGTCCGCTTCCGCGCCCACTACGTCGAGCGCGGCGAGCCGGGCCACCTGGAGGAGCACAGCCGCTTCGCCCGGCACGCGGGTAACTGGGTGTACGTCGGAGCGCTTTAACGGCGGCGACATTCCCGTGAGGCGGCGACAGCGCACGAGAGCGGCCGCGAGAACGGGCCCGCTGGACGACGGAAGCGAGGAGACGAGCTGAGCGGGCCGGTGCCGTGCGGCGCTGCGAGCCCGCTCTCATCGGTCCCGTCCGGCGGGAGCGAGGGCGAGGCGTACGGCCCTGCCGAGCTCGGCCTCCGTGGGGTCCGGCGGCAGGTGGACGTGCTCGGAGCGCGTGGCCGCGTGCGGCGCGGGCTCCACCGGGTGGTGGGTGGTGATCAGCCGCTCGTCCCGTCCTGGAACGTAGGCACGGCCGGGGCTGTGGTGGTGGGCCAGCAGGACGACCGGATTGCCGGTGCTCCGGGCGAGGGAGACGGCGACGGGGAGGGCGGAACCCGGCGGGTCGAGGGTCCTGGTCGACCAGAGATGCGCGAGCTGGGCGCGGCCCGTGAGCCTGAGCGCGGCCCCCGGCCTGGTCAGCGAGATCAGGACCGGCTGTTCGCCGTACTCCCAGAGGGTGACGGTGACGAGGTGTGCGACCAGGCGAAGGGTCTGCTCGGGGGCTCCGTAGGTGGGGGGCGTGGTGTCCAGGATCATGGTCACCGGCCGGGGAGCGGGCGGGACCTCGCCGGTGTGCCGCCGGTAGAGGAGCTGGTCGCCGAGGTGCTGGACGGAGAACAGATCCTCGGTCAGGGCGAGCTGGGTGTGCAGCAGCTGTGCGAGCGTGCCGTGACGGCTCACCCCGACCGTTCCCGGGGCGTGCTGGGAGGTCCCGCCCCCGGATCGCCGCGCGTTCCTGCGGGTTCCGGCCGGGTCGCCGAGAAGCCTCAGCTGCCTGCGGTTCAACGGGGGAAGCTGCGCGGCGTGGTGGGCGAGTCTCAACGGCAACGCGGGATCGGCGGCGGCCGCGTCGGGACCGATGATCGTCAGCAGCGAGGCGACGCGCGCGGTCATCGTGTCGGCCGCCGCGACCAGCTCGCCCGGCGGGACGCCACCGGGAACGGCGGGCGAGCTCGCGGCGTCCAGCCCGGCCGTCAGCGCCGCGCGGGCCGAAGGCCGGTCGGCGCCCTCGGGGAGCGCGAACGCGGGGACGGGTGCCAGCCGGGCCGCCAGCAGCACCGCGAACGAGCCCCTGGCCCTGGGCGGCCAGCCGAGATCCCGGAGCCGCCTGACGCCCTCGTGGTCGGCGAGCACGTTCAACCGGCCGTCGTTCAGATGCGGGGGCGAGGCGTTCCTGCCGGTGAGGGTGATCAGATCGTCGACCAGGCCCAGCGGTGGCCACAGGTCGTTCTCCCCGCAGGCGAGAAGCGCCGTCACGGCGGGAGTGAGGCGTGTGGTGGGAGTGCCGGCGGCTCCGGTGGCCGGGGCGGGGGTGGAGACGGGTGGTGAGAGACGGACGTCCCATATCCGGGCACCGTCGGCACTGCCGGTCGAGAGGAGGAGGCGTCCGTCGGGCGACAGCACCCAGTCTGCGCCGTCGGCCCAGCCCGCATGTTCCAGAACCGGTTGCAACGGGGTCGCGGTGTGGCCGTCCCAGATGCGTGCGGTGCCGTCGGCGCTGGTGGTGGCGAGGAGGAGTCGTCCGTCGGGGAGGGTGGCCCAGGCGGCCGAGACGACCGTGTCGGTGTGTTCGGTGAGGGTGTGCAGGAGGGTGCCGGTGTGGCCGTCCCAGATGCGTGCGGTGTTGTCGGCGCTTGCGGTGGCGAGGAGGAGTCGTCCGTCGGGGAGGAGGGCCCAGGCGGCGGACCAGATTCCGTCGGTGTGTTCGGTGAGGGTGTGCAGGAGGGTGCGGGTGTGGCCGTCCCAGATGCGTGCGGTGCCGTTGTCGCTGCCGGTGGCGAGGAGGAGTCGTCCGTCGGGGAGGAGGGCCCAGGCGGCCGAGAGGACGGCGTCGGTGTGTTCGGTGAGGGTGTGCAGGAGGGTGCCGGTGTGGCCGTCCCAGATGCATGCGGTGCCGTCGTCGCTGGTGGTGGCGAGGAGGAGTCGTCCGTCGGGGAGGAGGGCCCAGGCGGCGGACCAGATTCCGTCGGTGTGTTCGGTGAGGGTGTGCAGGAGGGTGCGGGTGTGGCCGTCCCAGATGCGTGCGGTGCCGTTGTCGCTGCCGGTGGCGAGGAGGAGTCGTCCGTCGGGGAGGAGGGCCCAGGCGGCGGAGTAGACCGTGGTGGTGTGTTCGAGGGTATGCAGGAGGGTGCCGGTGTGGCCGTCCCAGATGCATGCGGTGCCGTCGTCGCTGCCGGTGGCGAGGAGGAGTCGTCCGTCGGGGAGGAGGGCCCATGCGGCGGAGTAGACGGCGTCTGATCTCGCGGCGAGAGCGGCCGGGGTGACATTCTCGACGCCTTCCAGCACGGCCGGGGGCGGGGCGCCGCTCGGCTCGGTCGTCCGGGCTGGGACGGGTGGTGGCACCGGAGGATCGACGGCGACCTCCAGGAGACGGACGTCGTTGCCACAGGCGATGGCCAAGGTGAGCCCTCCGGCGGACTCCTGTAGCCAATCTGTCCCCAGGACTTCTGATTGCTCGGTGAGGGTGTGCAGGAGGGTGGCGGTGTGGCCGTCCCAGATGCGTGCGGTGTGGTCGTTGCTCGTGGTGGCGAGGAGGAGTCGTCCGTCGGGGAGGGTGGCCCAGGCGACGGACCAGACCGCATTGGTGTGTGCGGTGAGGGTGTGCAGGAGGGTGGCGGTGTGGCCGTCCCAGATGCGTGCGGTGCCATCGTTGCTCGTGGTGGCGAGGAGGAGTCGTCCGTCGGGGAGGGTGGTCCAGGCGACGGAGTAGACCGGGTCGGTGTGTGCGGTGAGGGTGTGCAGGAGGGTGGCGGTGTGGCCGTCCCAGATGCGTGCGGTGCCATCGGTGCTCGCGGTGGCGAGGAGGAGTCGTCCGTCGGGGAGGGTGGTCCAGGCGGCGGAGATGACCGCGTCGGTGTGTGCGGTGAGGGTGTGCAGGAGGGCGCCGGTGTGGCCGTCCCAGATGCGTGCGGTGTGGTCGTTGCTCGTGGTGGCGAGGAGGAGTCGTCCGTTGGGCAGGGTGGTCCAGGCGGCGGAGTAGATCGCGTCGGTGTGTGCGGTGAGGGTGTGCAGGAGGGTGGCGGTGTGGCCGTCCCAGATGCGTGCGGTGTGGTCGTAGCTTGTGGTGGCGAGGAGGAGCCGGTCGTTGGGCAGGGTGGCCCAGGCGACCGATCTGACCGCGTCGGTGTGTTCGGTGAGGGTGTGCAGGAGGGCGCCGGTGTGGCCGTCCCAGATGCGTGCGGTGCTGTCAGGGCTGCCGGTGGCGAGGAGGAGACGGCCGTCGGAGAGCGTCGTCCCGGCGACTCCCCATACATCGCTGGTGTGACCGGTGAGCAGAAGCCTCTCCCGGGTGGTGACCGTGAACGGGGCACCCGGGGTCCAGAGGGGTTGCCGCGGGGCGGGGGCGGTTCGCCGCGGGGTGACCGTGCGGGCGTGGGCCGCGGCCCACGATCGGAGGGCGGGGTCCACGGGGCGGGCCCTATGACTCTTCGGCGGCGCGCTCGTACAGGCGCGCGGCGCGGAGGGGGTCGTTGTTCCTTGAGTACAGCTCCGCCGCGACCGCGTACTGTCTCGCGCGTTCGGCCGCGTAGGCCTCGTCGCGCCAGTCGGGCGGGGTCTCGCGCGGCCGGCGGTTGAAGACGTGGTCCCAGCCTGACGGTTGCCGCGCGGGGGGTTGCGGCCTGGTCGGTGTCACCTGCTCGTCGATGTCCCGCAACTCGGCCGCGACCGACCGGGGCAGTTGCTCGTCCAGCGGAGGTACGGGTCCCGCCCAGAGCCGCCACACCGGGAGGCGCGTCTCCAGATCGAACGCGAGGACGGCCGAGGCGAGCAGGACGAGCGCTGTCGAGGCGTCGGTGGGGAACAGGGCGTTCCGCGCGGCCGCCGGGAGCAGGGGGTCGATGCGGCGGCCCAGCGGGACGTACAGGCCGCCGGGGCCGACACAGTGCAGGGGTTCGCCGACCGGCAGGTGTTCCAGCAGGCCGCCGGGTGCGGTGAGGAGGTGCCGGTCCCGGCCGCGTACCAGGAAGGCGGACTCCGCCAGCGGCTCCCCGGCCAGGAGTCGCGGCAGGCACTCGAGGTCCGCGTCGTCGAGCAGGGCGGCGTCGACCGCCACGCCGCGCGTGGGCGCGCGTACCAGGGTCAGTGTCCGCGGGGCCGGTTCGCTGTGGGCGTCGTACGGCTGTGCGTGTCCGGAGGCGGGGCCGATGTCCGGGAGCGCGTGGTCCTCGCCGCGCCGGACGAGAGCCGCCCCGTCGACCGTCTCCGCCAGCGGGCGCAGGCGGGAGCAGCCGTACCCCGGTCCGGCGAGCACCCAGACGCCGTCGTCGACCAGCGTGGCCAGGGAGCGGTCCGACAGCGGGGTGCCGGTTCCGTGCTGCACGAGCAGCGTCTCCTCGACGGACCGGCACACCAGGACCGAGGGGTCGCGTCCCAGCGCGGCCAGCAGCGCTCCGGGGACGGCGGTCTCCCGTGCGGCGCGCAGGCGCACCTCGTAGGAGATCCGCTCGGCGGTGCCGCCCTCGAACAGCGGGGTGAGCGCCACCGGCCTGTACTCCGCCCGCAGCCGCAGGTCCAGGGCCCGGCGGACCACACCCGGCACCAGGTGCCCGGGGAGCAGCAGCACCGCCTCGCGCAGCGGCTCGCGGCGGACGGGACTCAGCCCGGCTCGCCGCACCAGGTCCGTCACGGAGACGGAGACGAGGTCGTCGAGGGTGGTGAGGCCGGCGCGGGCGGGAGAGGTCCCGGATACGGTCTCCCGGCCGGGGGTGTCGGGAACGAGCACGTCCCCCGACAGGACGTGGAGCCTGCCGGAGCAGACGGCGGCCATCTCCCTGCCCACCTCCAGGGGCAGATCGCTCCGCACCCACCAGTGGTCTCCCGGCCCGCCGCGCGCGCAGCCGACCGTGCCGATCGGCCGGTCGCCGGCCAGCTGCTCGGCGAAGACCAGCGCCGCCGAGGCCGTCTCGAAACGTACGAGGGCCCGCACCGCGCCGGACGCCTGCCGGCTCGGCGGCGGGTCCGGTGGGACGGAGGGGGGCTGCTCGGGAAGCGCCCTCACCTCACCGGCCGCCCGGCGGGGACGTCCCGTGCCGTCCGGTGTTCCGGTTCCCGGCGTGCGTCGCTCTGACATCGATCGTCCTCAGGCAGGCTGTCGGACCGGATCGGTTCCGGTCGGGATGATCAGTTCGGTCCCCAGCACGCGGAGAGCCCACTGCGCCCAGCGCGTCTCGGCTCCGTGCCGGCGCCCGCGCACCGACGCCGCGTACACCAGTGCGACCTGGTCGTACCGTCGCAGGTGCTCGGCCAGCGCCACGGCCCACTCCTCGAGAAAGCGGTCGTACAGCGCGTCCTGGTCGGACAGTTCCGCGCAGACGTCACCGATCACCGGCGGGATCGTCTCCGCCGGTGCCCCGTCGACGATCGCGCAGCGGGCGAGCGCGAGCCGCTGATGGAGAGTGAGGCCGGCCTCCCGCGAGGTGTTCCGGGCGATCAGGGCGCGGGCCGCCGCCGGATCGCCGGCCCGGTGGGCCAGCAGCCAGGCCGCGAGGTCGGCCTGGTTCGACCGCTCGTAGTCGAGGGCCGCCTCCCGGTACTCCCCGATGGCGGCGTACTGCTCCCCGGCCCGCCGGTACGCCCCGGCGAGCCGGTAGCAACGCGCCGCGTCGAGAGTGAGGCCCGCCCGTCTGAAGCAGTCGGCCGCCTTCTCGTACAGCTGGGGGTCAGTCACGGAGGCGCTGTTCCCTCTGCTCGCCGGCTCCTTCCCCGGCCGTCCGGGTTGTCCGGGGAGTGGCGGGTTCGGCGCCGGGGAACGTCTCCTCGATGAGGGCGTTGTTCTCCACGACGCGGGCCACGTCGGCCGCGGCGCGGTCGTGGCGCGCGTCGTGGTCGGCGAGCGGCGGCCCGTCATGGAGATCCTCGATCTGGAACATCTCGACCTCGCCGGTCTCGGCGCGGTAGCGGAACTTGACCCGGACACGCATGTCAGCCTCCTGAAGGATCAGATCTGCAGGTCGAACTCGATCTCCAGCACGCCGTTCTCGGCGCGGTGGTGGATGTTGTCGGCCCGCCTGGCCCTGGCGAAGGCGAGGACCGCGTCGCGGTACGCCTCGGCCAGGGCGTGGTGGAACCGCGTCCGCCCCTCGACGCCGACCGCCGTCAGCCGCTCGGCGGCCCGCTCGCGGAGCTCCTCCTCCCTGGCCGCCGACGCGCTCACGAACGCCTCGTCCGCCCGCCGCGCCGCCCGCGACTCCACCTCGTCGCCCGCGCTCGCCTCGGCGGCCCGCCTGGCCTCGGCACGGCGCGCCTCGGCCGCCTCCGCCAGGGACCGCTCCAGGTTCTGTTCCGCGGCGCGCCGGGCGTCCTGCTCGGTGACGCCGCCCCAGTTGTCGTCGTAGTAGGTGCCGACCCCCTCGGCCTCGACCGTGTCGGTCACCCGGGTCTCCACCACGCTGGACGCCTCACCGACGCCGGTGACCTCGCCCGACACCCGGGCGACGATCTCCAGCTCGCGGGTGCCGGGGTCGAAGGCGATCAGCCCTCCGTCGAGCTCGTGCCGGAACACGCCGTCGTCGCCCCGCGTCCAGCCCTCGGTCCTGGCGAGGACGGCGGTGAGGGCGGTCAGGGTCGGGCCGCCCACCGTGGACGCCAGCGGTTCCCTGACCCGCGCCTCCCCGACGGTCCGGCCGCTCCGGGTGACCTGGCGGCGCACCTCCTGTCCCCATGCCTCGGCGAGTTCGCGCGTCGCCCGGACGCGCACCCGGCGTGGATTGCACATCAGCCCAGTCCTTCCCTGCCGAATCGTTCTCCCAGGAGGGTGAGTGTCGTGCGGTGCTCCCGCTTCACCCGCTCCAGCGCGGCCTCCTCGTCGGGATGGTCACGCCGCAACTCGGTGATCAGCCGCTGGATCCGGCGGGTCAGCTCGCGCAGCTCGTGCTCGGTGCCGACCTGTCCGCGCCGCGTCACGATCTCGTCCAGGTCGACCTGGACGATCTCGTACACCTCGCGGACGCGGCCGCCGGGCTCGTCGACCGGCACGCCGTGGTCGGAGACGATGCGGCGCAGCGACTCCTCGTCCTCGGGGGCCGTCCAGAGATGGATCAGGTACGCCAGATCCGAGAGTTCCGCCCTCGACCGGCCCGCCAGCAGCGCGGACGCCGCGAAGATCTTCTGTGCCTTCACCGCCCGCCGGTCGGAGAAGGCGATCCCCTCCCCGCGCAGCACCCGCATGATCTCCATGTACCGGTCGAGTACGGCCGTGAGGTCGATCTCCCCGACCGCCCGCTGGAGACTTCTCAGGTCGGACGCGGAGATCGGGGCGTACAGGCGGTTCCCGTGCGGATCCGCCGCCACGCCGTCGGCCTGGATCCTCTGACGTTCCGCCTTCCACCCGAGCGCCAGGACCTCCTCCACCTGCTCGTCGTCCACGTAGTCCAGGTTGCAGCGCAGCAGGAACCGGTCGCTGAAGGCGGCCAGCACGGGATCGTCGGGGATCTCGTTGGACGAGCCGACCAGGGTGATCAGGGGTGTCGTCCCGCTGGTCCGCCCGTCGTGGAAGGTCCGCTCGTTGATCAGTGTCAGCAGGGTGTTGAGGATCGCGGAACTGCCCTGGAAGACCTCGTCGAGGAAGGCGATGCGGGCGGTGGGCAGCATCCCCTCGGTGTTGATCTCGTAGACGCCGTCCTGCTGGAAGCGTTTGACGTTGATCGGCCCGAAGATCTCCGCGGGTTCGGTGAACCGGGTCAGGAGGTACGTGAAGGGCTTGGTTTCGAGCATTCCGCAGAAGTCGTTGAGCAGCCTGGTCTTGGCGGTCCCCGGAGGGCCGATCACCAGGACGTGCTCGTTGCACAGCGCCGCGATCCCCAGGAGGTCGATGACCCGGTCCCGGCCCACGAAGCGTTCCTTGACCTCGTTGAGCCGCTGCGCGTAGGTGCGGGCCAGCATGCGTGCCGGGCGGGTCGTGTCGCTCACGATGTGGTGCCGTTCCCTTCGCCGTCGTGCGAGGCGGGCGTTCCCGCATGGTGTGCCCGGTCTGTCGTGTTCGTTGTGCCGGGTGCGTTCGCCGGGCCTGTCGCGTCCGCGTCGTCCGCCGGGCCCACCTGGGTCTCCCACAGGATCTGGGGGCGTCTTCTCTCCCCGGACGCCGGTCTCGCGCGCCCGTTCTGGTCCTGCTTGTCGATGTCGCGTTGCTGCTGGTCCCAGCGCAGCCTCCCGACGAGCTCCCCGAGGTGCCGGGCGTCGGGCTCGCGCCCCTGGCCGACCAGCTGCTCGGCACGGGCGTTCCTGAAGATCGAGCGGATCTCGTCGCCGTTCATGCCCTCGGTCGCGCGGGCGATCGTCAGCAGCAGGCGCTCGCTGACGTCCACCCCGAAGTGCTCGGCGTGCACCTTCGCGATGGCGAGGCGGGCGGGCTCGTTCGGCAGGTCGATCTTGATCGGTTTGAACCGGCTCGGCCGTAGCAGCGCGTCGTCGATGATGTCGATCCGGTTCGTCGTGCCGATGATGAGCACGGGCACCTCCGGCCGGAAGCCGTCGAGCTCGGTGAGGAGCTGGGCGACGATCGCGTTGCCCGCCCGGCTGCCGCCGTCGTCGCGGCCGGTGCGCCTGCCCGCGATGGAGTCGAACTCGTCGAAGACGAGCACCGCGGGAGCGTTGCGGCGCGCCTCGGTGAACAGGTCCCTGAGCTTGCGCTCGCTCTCGCCGACGTACATGTCGGTGATCTCCGGCCCCGAGACCACCAGGATCGTGGCGTCCAGCCGGCTGGCGATCGCCTTGGCGAAGAGGGTCTTACCGGTGCCCGGAGGGCCGTGGAAGATGAAACCGCGCGGTATCAGGTCGTGCCGCAGATGTTCCGGCACTTTGTGCTCGGCGGCCGCGGCACCGCTGATGATCTTCAGTGCCTGCTTCAGCTCCTCCTTGACGTCGCCGTAGCCGCCGATGGAGTCCAGGGACACGTTCGGCACGTCGAAGGCGCTGGAGGTGCGCGCCTTGAAAGTGCGCAACTCCTGCAGGAGTCCCGCGAAGGTGGGGGCCTCGCGCGGCCCGGCCAGGTCGGGCCGGAGGCTGGTGAAGGTGGGGCCGCTGCCCGGCACCTCCACCGACTCGCTCGCCATCCGGTGCTGGTGGTGGGCGAAGAGCATGCCGTGCCGCAGCCGTACGGCGTTCATGCCCGCGATGTGCTTGTACAGGACGGCCGGGTCGAACCCGGTGAAGAGTTCGGCCTCCTCGCGGGTGACCAGGGCCCGTCCGATGGGGACCGCCCTGCCGTCCGCCCCCCGTACCTCGCGCGGGAGAATGTCCATCGCCAGCCGTACGGCGAACCTGTTGGCGAGCACCTCGGGGATGACGAGCGAGGGGTCGGTGAAGGCCAGGATCACCCGCTCGCTGTGCTCGTACAGCAGGTCCGTGAGCTCCCTGGCCTCGCCGCTGAGCGAGGCGTCGCTGCCGCCCGCCAGCAGGTCGAGCTGGGGGATCACCACCAGATCCCCGGGCACGCTCTCCACGACGGCCTTCTCCAGCCCGGCCATGAGCTCGGATCGGCGCCCGCCTCCCATCAGCGGGTTCGACTCGGGCCTGTCGTGGCCCGACGGCACCCGGATCCGCCGGAAGGGCCTGCCCGACATGGCGGCGATCTGTTGCGCGAGGTGTTCCACCAGGAGTTTCTCGCAGCGGACCAGCACCGACAGGCCGCTCTCCAGGTAGGAGGCCGCCGTGCTCATCTCCCTGGCGTGGGCGATGAGCACGGCCTGGCGCTCGCTCAGCAGCTCGGGGTGGGCGTCGGTGACCGGCGGCACCCGATCGTCCTCTTCCGGGTCCGTACGGGGATCGGTCTCGGGTGGGGGCACGGTTTCGTCGCCCTCGCCGGGGATGCCCGCGGAGAAGGCGGCCAGGCTCGTTCCCGGTGGCAGGAACAGCGGGGTGCCGGGCTCCGCCCGGACCACCTCGATCAGCAGGCTGCGCACGAGCAGCCCGAGGAGGGCGGGTTCCAGAGGCTGGAGGGAGAGGGCCGGCAGGTCGTGCAGCAGCGCTCCGAGGGTGAGGTCGGGTTCGTCCGTCTCGGCGAGGATGTAGCGGTCGCTGAACGCGTCGGGGTCGGCCGGCGCGAGAGTGATCGTGCGTTTCCTCGTCATCGGGCGCCCACCTTGTCGAGGTTGTGGAATCGGACGAGCTCGAGTGCCCGCTCGTGTCCCTGGAGGAGGGGGCGCACGCGTGCGAGCTCCGTGCCGGAGCGGACCGCGGAGAACAGCGGGGCCCAGAACTCGACGGTGGCGATGGCGAGCGGATCCGGCGGTCCGAGCCTGTTGAGCGCGCGCCGGGCCCAGCTCAGCCGCCGGTCCCATTCGGCTCCGTGCCGCGACCGCGCCAGGCAGTGGATGTCCAGGACCGCGTCGGGGTGGTCGGCGCGGAGCCTGCGCATGAGCTCGACACGCCAGCCCAGCACGGTGTGCTCCGGGGACCAGGGCGCCAGGCCCGAGGCGAGCGTCGCCGCGCCGCGCGGCCGGGCGAGCAGCTGGACCGCCGTCGCGACCTCCTCACCGGTGGCCCGCGCGGCCAGCTTCCTCAGCGGCGGCCGGTGGAGCACGGCGCTCAGCGGTGAGACGCGCAGCAGGATCTCGTCGAGCGGTTCGGGCTCGTCGCCGTCGCCGGACACGGTCGTGGACATGGTGGTCGTGGTGCCGGAAGGCGAGGGCGGGGGGAGCCGGTCCCGGAGCACGGCCGCGACCAGCCCGTGCCGGGCGACGAGGTCGTACCAGCGCGGTCCGACGGTCCGGTGCCCGGCCGGGCGGGCGAGTTCGGCGAGCCGTCGCGCGGGCTCCGGCTGTCTTCGGCCCCCCACGGCCGCGGCCAGAAAGACCGTGCCCAGCCCTATCGTGGTCGCGTCGCCCGGTGCCGGAACCCCGATCCCGAGCGTGGCCGCCGTCCGCCGGGCCAGCTCGCCCGCCAGCACGCGGGTCTCCCGTCCGGGACGGCCCAGTCGCGCCGTCTCCCAGAGGGGGCCGCTGGGCAGGATTCCCTCCCGCGTCACGGCCCACTTCAGCACCCGCTGGGCGGTGATCTCGGCGTTCATCCGCTCGCCGTTAGATAAGGAGCTTTTGCCATGATTTTTCCGTTATTTCGGTAAAAGCGGAGCGTTCGGCCATTATCGGAAATATTGACCAGAGCGGCCACCTGCCACGGCTGGCGGAAGATCGACCGATGGAGATCGACGTCGACGGAGGAGAGCCCCAGCGAATCCGTCGCCGGGAAGAGATGCGTGTGATACCAGCCCAGCAGTTTCTCGCCGCGCCCCCGGGTGACGATCTGCTCGTTGATCCGCAGGAAACTCTCCCCGGTGAAGGTGAAGTTCAGCATCGACGCTCCGGTGCGTTCAGCTTGAATGACCGCATTCACTTGGACGAGGTACCCCCCCTCCCGGTTTACGTCGCGAAAAACATTTCCCGCGAGGAAACCCCCCTCCTCCACCTCTGAGGAGAACGGCAACGTCTCGGCGAACGCGATACGGATCTCCTCGGTCATCACGACGCGTATCGGGGACTCCGGATCGGCCGCGTCCCCGTCCTCGGGCACGGCCACTCCCAGCTCCGCCAGCCCGGCCCAGGGCGGTTCGGGCTCGGCCATCTCCTCCAGCCGGAACAGCCGCGCCCGCCGGGGACGTGCCGCGACACCGATCTCGTTGGCCACCCGCGGGGCGGGACGCACCAGCGGGATCCGGTCGAGAGCCTGCCCCCGGACGCCGAACCCCCAGTGGGTCGTCTCGGGATCGCGCGCCGCCAGCATGTTCCGCAACGGTTGAGCGATGATCTCCCGT
Source organism: Streptosporangium sp. NPDC023825 (assembly GCF_040639575.1). Classification (NCBI taxonomy): domain Bacteria; kingdom Bacillati; phylum Actinomycetota; class Actinomycetes; order Streptosporangiales; family Streptosporangiaceae; genus Streptosporangium; species Streptosporangium sp. NPDC023825. Next base: position 109,610 of record NZ_JBFAAE010000013.1, read on the forward strand.
ACGGGATGGGGATGCCGGTACAGGAGCTGCCCGTCCCTGCGGATCTGGACCTGGACGTAGCCGTGGCTGGACCGCAGGTTCACCACCGACGGCGTGCCGGACAGGACGGCCTTGTCGCTCACTCCCAGGAAGAGGAGCCTGAACGTGACCCGTCCCTCTGTGACCTCCCCGATCACCGGCCTGAAGAACTCGTGAAGCAGCGGCAGGAGCGGGATCTCGCCGTCGGGAAGATAGTCGTCGCTCTTGAAGATCTGGATCGTGAGACTCATGCGTCCGGACTGATCACGTTGCGGTAGTGACCCGGCGCCCGGGGTGCCGAGAAGGCCACCGCCCCGCCGATCTTCCGGATGCGTTCCTGGCCCGCCGACGAAACCGCCCACAACGCCGCCTCTTCGTCGTAGTAGTCCCCGCGGACTCTCGGTCCGCCGGCATCGAGATCATCGGAGAGCACGAACACGCTGTAGTTGCGGAAACCGGCGATGTCACGCAGCGTCGCGCACAGCTCGCCGAAGTCCAGCGACGGGCTGTACGACTCGGCGAGCGTTCCCAGGCACACCAGCCCCTGCATGTGCGGTCTTCCCCGCAGGGCCTCGCACTCGTAGGTCGGGAAGACGTTCGGATGGAAGATCGGCGACTCCCAGAAGACCTGGGGAGCGGTCAGCGGGAACTGGGTGCCGAGAAGGATCGACACGACGTGGTGGCCGATGTCCAGGGGCTCGGTCTCCCGAGACACCGGCGGACCGAAACTCCGCCCCTCGAACCTGATCTCGTACTCGGTGGGGAGTTCGGTGGAGTTGGACCGGACGACGAAACCGGGCCGCGCCCTGGCGTACGCCCGGATCTGGTTGCGCGCCCGGGACAGCGCGTCCTGCCGGTCGAGCGGGTTGATCGCGGCGGCCGTCGCCTGGAAGCCCACGCGGAGCAGGTCGTCCTCCCCGACGCCCTCCTCGTGCAGCGTGTTGTCCGGGTTCGTCCGCTCGCCCTGCCCGGCGGGCCCGACCTTGTCGACGACCGTCGGCCGGTCGCCGGACGGCAGGCCCCCGTTCTCCCGGTACTGCTCGACGATCTCCTCGGCGAGGTTGCCGACCGTCTGCTGCGCCGGGGCGTCGATGACGCTGAACCGCCTCCCGTCAGGGCCCTCCACGTAGATGCGGTGGAGGAGATAGTCGGGGGCACCCGGCGGGACGACCGTCCAGCCCAGGTCGGGGCGGTTCTCCAGGGCCAGCCGGACCTCGCCGGGATCCGTCTCGCCGAGCCGGTAGGAGACGGCGGTCGGCGTCGACCAGACCTCCCGGGGCTCCAGTCCCTCCGCGGTCAGCCACCGGGCCGTCGCCCGCCGCTCGCTCTCCGAGTCGGCCCGGACGATGACGTGGCACGTGGGAGGATCCTCGAGAGTCTCAATCCCCGCCCCCGTGCCGGCGCCGGTGCCACCGGTGGTGAGCCCGCAGGCGGCCGCCACGCGAGTGAAGCCGTCGTTGTGGCCGTACCTGCGCAACGACGCGGTGAGCAGGAGGCGATACGGCATCGACATGATCCCGCGGTTGAACTCCCTGAAGACGTCGTTCCAGAAGTCGAACGGTCTGTCGAAGCCGGGGACGGAGGCCATCGGGAACCCGATCGCCTCCAATACGTGGTTCGCCTCCCTCGAATTGCCGAAGGTCGAGGCCAGGGCTTCCAGGAAGATGTCCCGGTTGTCCGGGGTGAGATGGATGTCCTGCGCCCGCGGTCCCTCCCCGTCACCCGATCCTCGCCTCATCTGAGCCGATGACATGTGAACCCACCTCCCGGCATGCCGACGATCAGGATTTCTTCCGGAGCGACGCCGAGCTCCGACAGGCCGGCCCGCGGGTCGGCGTCGCGCAGATGCTCGCTCGATCTCCCTCTGACGGGTGCCCCGCAACGCCCGCACGTGGCGGGGGCGCCGTCCGCGACGGCGCCGGTCGTCCTGCCCGGCGTCCCGGCCGGTGCCGGATGCGCGACGCCGGCGGGCGCCGTGCCCGTGGCGTCGGCGGCCGTCGCTTCGGTGGCGCCGGTGGGCGTCGCACGGGGCGTTTCCCAGCTCTCCTCACGGCATCGGGGGCAACGGCCGGGCAGCGGGAACGCCTGCCAGGTCACCGGGTCCGCGCCCGGGGGAAGCGTGTCCAGGAACCGGGCGACGGTGGCCCGGTTGTCGAGGGACGACCGCTCCACGGGACCGCTCAGCGGCCGGTGCAGCGGGCACCCGGGGTCGCGCCTGATCGCGACCGGCGCGGTGCGCCCGCCGATCGCGTCGATGCTCAGGATCCGGTACGGGGGAGGCTCGCCGAACAGCAGGCGGAGCGCGGCGAGCGTCAGCCACGAGGCGACCAGCGCGGTGGTGGCGATCGTGGCGGTCTCGGGCCCGGCACCGGCCGGCTCGGAGCAGCTCCACGGCAGGTCGCTCGCACCGCGCTGGTGTGCCGTCAGGGTGCACGCGTAGCAGGCCTCCTCCGGCGAGACGCGCACCCGCACCTCGCCTCCCCACGGGTGGGTGCCACCGTCCAGCAGGGGGGCGCCGACCAGCGCGCACCGGCCCAGCAGCCGCATACGGGCCTCGATCGTGTCGACGCAGCCGACCACCACGTCCGCGTCGGCGAGCTCGCCGAGGCCGATCCCGGCGACGAGGTCGGTGGCGCGCGTCTCGACCTCCAGCCCGGGCACCAGGCGGCGGAGCGCCCCGGCCGCGGCGGTCACCTTCGGACTGCCGACGTCGCCGGGGCCCAGAAGCACCGTGCGGCTCAGGTTGGTGGCCGACACGGTGTCGGGGTCGCACAGGATGAGCCGTCCCACCCCGGCGAGCGCCAGGTTCTTGGCCGTCTCGTTGCCGAGCGCCCCCACGCCCACGATGACGGCGGTCGCCGCCGTGAGACGCTCCTGGTCCCAGCCGGGGATCGTCCGCTGCCTGGCGAACCGGTCGGCCGTCTCCGGCCCTGTCTTCTCCGGCCCTGTCTTCTCCGGTCCGGTCACCTCGGGCATGGTCACCTCGGGCATGGTCACCGGTCCCCCGCGCGGACGATCCGGGTCTGCGTCACCGGGCACACGCTGAGTCCTCCGGACGGTTGCCACCGCTCCCAGCAGGGCAGCCCGATGGCCGGGTCACGATGGACCGCCGCCTCGCACCTCGGGGCGTCCGGGCTGCAAGGGCACACGACGACGTACTCGCCCGCCCGGAAGGTGTGACCGCAGAAGCCGCAGCCCCGCGGCTTCCCCGCCGCACCCCTCCGGGGGATCCTCCAGTCTCCGGCCGCCAGCCGCGAGATCGGCACCGCGGGAGGCCAGGCGCTCAGCAGCCCGACCGAGAACTCCGCGACCTCGTTGTCCGGGTCCTTCGGATCCTCCCGGACGGCTCCGGGGTCGTCCGGGAGGCCGGTTCCGCACTCCAGCGCCCGTTCGGCGTGCCGGACCGTCCCGGTCTCCTCGTCCACCAGCACCCGGTCACCGCGCCGGAACGTGTGGCCGCAGGTCGTGCAGGACAGGTGATTCCACCATGAGGAGGGGTTCGTCGTGGCCGCGCCGCGGTCCGCGGCGGCGAAGGCGGGCTGGGGGTCGAGGCCCAGCCGGAGGCCGTGAAGGAACTCGCCCTCCTCGCCGGGATCGCGAGCGTGGAGAACACCGCTCTCCCCGTCCGGAGCGTGGGAACGCGCGGAGCCGGTCTCCGCACCGGAACCCGCGGAAGCGCCCGTTTCGTCTATCCGCACAGCATCTGCTCCATCGTGCCGCCGCCGAGTGCGGCCAGGAGTGCCTCCACCGCCTCCGGGCGCATGCCGTCTCCGAGCAATTCGACACCCGACTCGGTCACCGTGATTCGCAGCCTTACCAGACCGCCGTCCGGATACCGGCCGTATTCCGAGGCGTCGATGAGATCCGGCAGGGACTCCACGAATTCGTATGTGGTCTCTCCGCCGCCTTTGTCGTCGCGAGGGCTTTCTGAATGTCGGACCGTCACGGATCCCCCCATCGGCCGGGAACCTGCTTCTCGCATCGCGGACAGCGACCGCCCGTGATGTGATTTTCCATTGTTTCCCATATTCCGCGTTCCACGAGCATCGTTTCGCAAACCGGGCACCGGGTGTGGCGGCCTTCCGCGCCCAGAGCCCTCTCCACGTAGACGAAATCCAATCCCGACTCATGTCCGATTTCCCGGGCCGCGTTCAATTCGGATGGCACGGTCGGTGAATGGCGGCGCATCCGAAAATCCGGTGTGAAGCGCAGGAGATGCCAGGGGATTTCCCGCCCCAGCCCGCGCAACCAGCCGGAGATCCGGCGCAGGGCCGCCGGTTCCGCCGAGGTGCCCGGAATCAGCGGCGTGCTCACCTCGACCCACACGCCCGCCGCGAGGAACCGTTCGACGGCGTCCAGCACCGGCTTCAGCGGAGCGCCCGTGAGGCGTCTGTGCTCGGCCTCGCCCGCCGCCTTCACGTCGATGTTCACCGCCGTGAGGGCCGGTGCCACCAGATCGATCGCCCGGGACGTGAGGAACCCGTTGCTCTTCCACACGAGGGGCACCCCCGTGCCGTCCGCGTGCTCGGCCAGCGCCAGTGTCAGCTCCGGGGCCAGCCCCGGCTCGGCGTAGGACAGGCCCACCGCCGCCCCCGCCGCGACGGCCTGCTCCACCAGCTCGCCAGGACGCGCCGGATCGCCGATCCACGGCGCCGTGTCCACCCGGCCGTACTGCGACAGGCGATGGTTGACGCAGTAGTCGCATCGGAACGTGCAGCCGGGGCCGGCGACGGTCAGCACCCGGATTCCGGGCCGTACGTGATAGAGCGGCTTACGCTCGATGGCGTCCAGGTGGGCGGTCGCGGCGGTGAAGGTGGCCGTCTCCAGGACCCCGGCCCGGTTGCGCCGCACCTGGCACACCCCCACCTGGCCGTCGGCGAGCACGCACCGGAACGGGCACAGCTCGCATCTGATTCGCCCGCCGTCGTACGGCTCTCCCAGCACGGCCTCCCGCCAGACCGGCCCGCCGCGCGTCGCGTCCGTCGTGTTGCGCGTGTCCGCCGTGTCCATCGCGTCCGTCACGGCAGCAGGAGGGCGTGGACGGCGGCGCGCAGCTGTTCGCGCGTGGGGTCCGGCGGAAGATGCCGGTGGCGCGGGTGGCGGGGGGAGCGCGGCGCGGTCTCCGGCGGGTGGTGGGTGGTCACCAGTCGTGTCCGTTCGGTGATGGGATAGGCGTCCTGCGCGGTGTGGTGATGGGTCAGCAGCACGACCGGCCAGGGGATCTCGCGGGCGGTCTCCATCGCCCGGCGGAGCGCGGGCAGCGGAGGCTCCAGCGTCCGGGTGGACCAGAGCCTCGCGAGATCCGCCGGACCGGCCAGCGGCGCCGCGACACCCGGATCGGTCAGCGAGATCAGCGTCGGCCGCCGGTCGTGCTCCCACAGCTCGGTGGTCATGAGGTGCGCGACCATCCGGAGCACCTGCTCGGGCTGCCCGTGGGTGGGCGGGGTCGTGTCCAGCAGCAGAACGACGGGTTCCGGCGTCGGCGGGACCGGGGCGAGGTGCCTGCGGTAGAGCAGCTGGTTCTCCAGGTGGCGCAGCGCCATCAGGTCGGGAGGCAGAGCCAGCTGGGTGCCCAGCAGCGCGGTGAGCGGCCCGTGGCGGGTGATGTCCGCCGTGCCGGGGCTGTAGCGGGAGGTTCCCGCGCCGCTCCGCCTCGCCCCCGCCTTTTCACGCGCGGCGGGAGCCGCCAGGAACCGGAGCTGCCGCTGGTTCAGCGCCGGCAGCTGCGGGATCCGGTGGGCGAGCCGCAGCGGCAGCAGGGGGTCGGTCGCGCACGCGGCGGGCCCGAGAATCGTCAGCAGGGTGATCGTACGGGTGGTGATCTCCTCCGCGGCGCTCGTCAGCTCGGCCACATCCGTTCCCGTCTGTCCCCACCGGCTTCCCGGCCTGCCCAGGGAGGCCGCGAGCGCGGCCCGCAGTGCGGACGGCTCCGCCTCGGCGGGCGGGACGTAGCGGTCCTGCGGGGTGAGGCCGCCGACCAGCAGCGCCGCGAAGGCGAGCCTGGCCCTGCGGGGCCATCCCAGGTCACGCAGCCGCCGGATGCCGGGCCGCTCGGCCAGTGTCCCGAGACGCCCGTCGTTCAGCGCCGGCTCTCCCGTCCATCGGGGGCCGGTGAGCGTGACGAGGTCGTCGATCAGCCCGATCGGTGGCCACACCCCGGCACCGCCGAAGGTGAGGAGGGCTTCGGCGGGGATCCCCGGCCTGCTGCGAGGACGTGCTTGCCGAGTCGGCGAGGCGTGGCCGACCGGGGGATCGAGCCGCAGTTCCCAGATGCGCGCGGGGCTGTGGATCGGGTCGTGGCCACGCGCCGCGGCGAGAAGCAGCCGTCCGTCGGGGAGCGGCGCCCAGTCGATCCCCTCGGGGTAGGCGTCGTGAAGCGAGAACTGGTACAGCTCGGTGCCGGTGTGTCCGTCCCAGATGCGTGCGGTGCCGTCGTCGCTTGCGGTGGCGAGCAAGGGTCGTCCGTCGGGGAGGGGAGCCCAGGCGGCGGACCAGACGTTGTCGGTGTGTGCGGTGAGGGTGTGCAGGAGGGTGCCGGTGTGTCCGTCCCAGACGCGCGCGGTGTGGTCGTCGCCGGCGGTGGCGAGCAAGGGTCGTCCGTCGGGCGGTGTGACCCAGGACACGGAGTTGACCCAACCGGTGTGTGCGGTGAGGGTGTGCAGGAGGGTGCCGGTGTTTCCGTCCCAGATGCGCGCGGTGTTGTCGATGCTCGCGGTGGCGAGCAGGAGACGTCCGTCGGGAAGGCCGATCCAGGCGACGGACCAGACGTCCTCGGTATGTGCGGTGAGGGTGTGCAGGAGGGTTGCGGTGTGTCCGTCCCAGATGCGCGCGGTGTTGTCGTAGCTTCCGGTGGCGAGCAGGAGACGTCCGTCGGGAAGGCCGATCCAGGCGACGGAGCAGACCGGACGGGTGTGTGCGGTGAGAGTGTGCAGGAGGGTGCCGGTGTGTCCGTCCCAGATGCGCGCGGTGCCGTTGTTGCTCGCGGTGGCGAGGAGGGCGTGTCCGTCGGGAAGGCCGATCCAGGCGACGGACCAGACCGAGCCGGTGTGTGCGGTGAGGGCGTGCAGGGGTGTGCCGGTGTGTCCGTCCCAGATGCGCACAGTGGTGCCGTCGCTGCTCGCGGTGGCGAGGAGGAACCGTCCGTCGTCAAGTGCCACGCACGCGACCCTGTCGGTTTTCTCCGCTCCCAGTTCGGCTGACGAGTTGGTCGGAGTTATCTCTTCGACGTTCTCCAGGACGGTTCGCGGTCTGGCGGCCGAGTCGGAACGGTGATCGAGGGCCGGAGCCGGGGAGAACGGGCGTGGGGGTGGGTCGAGCTGGATGTCCCACATGTGGACCTCGCTCGACACGCTGCTCGCCACGAGCAGTCCCCCGTCGGGGAGGGGGATCCAGTCGATGGAGTGGACCGCGTCGGTGTGTGCGGTGAGGATGTGCAGGGGTGTGCCGGTGTGTCCGTCCCAGATGCGTGCGGTGCCGTCGTAGCTGGTGGTGGCGAGGAGGGCGTGTCCGTCGGGGAGGGTGGCCCAGGCGGTGGAGTAGACCGGGCCGGTGTGTCCGGTGAGGGTGTGCAGGAGGGTGCTGGTGTGTCCGTCCCAGATGCGCACGGTGCCGTTGTAGCTCGCGGTGGCGAGGAGGGCGTGTCCGTCGGGGAGGGTGGCCCAGGCGACCGATCTGACCGGACTGCGGCGGGTGTGCAGGAGGATGCCGGTGTGTCCGTCCCAGATGCGCACGGTGCCGTCGATGCTCGCGGTGGCGAGGAGGGCGTGTCCGTCGGGGAGGGTGGCCCAGGCAGCGGAGTTGACCGGGCGGGTGTGTGCGGTGAGGGTGTGCAGGAGGGTCGCGGTGTGTCCGTCCCAGATGCGTGCGGTGCCGTCGATGCTCGCGGTGGCGAGGAGGGCGTGTCCGTCGGGGAGGGTGGCCCAGGCGACCGAGTGGACCGCGTCGGTGTGTGCGGTGAGGGTGTGCAGGAGGGTCGCGGTGTGTCCGTCCCAGATGCGTGCGGTGCCGTCGAAGCTCGCGGTGGCGAGGAGGGCGTGTCCGTCGGGGAGGGTGGCCCAGGCGACCGAGTTGACCGGGCCGGTGTGTGCGGTGAGGGTGTGCAGGAGGGTCGCGGTGTGTCCGTCCCAGATGCGCACGATGCCGTCGAAGCTCGCGGTGGCGAGGAAAAGACGCCCGTCGGGCAGCGTGACTCCGGCCAGGGACTGTATTCGCATCCCGCCGGTGGACCATACCCTGACCTCGGTCGCGGCGCTGACGGTCACCGGTCCGATTGCTTCCTGAGGCCCGCTGCCGGCTGGGTGCGCGGTGCGCGTCCTGATGGTCGCCGCGTGGGCCTCGGCCCAGGCCGCGACCGCCGGATCGAAGCCCGCGTTCATCCCGGCCCCCGCTCCGGCAGGACGACGAGGCCGGTCAGCACGCCGGTGCAGGAGTGGTCGGTGTTCACGGCGTCCCTCGCGGCGTTCCGCGCGGCCCGGCCGAGGTCGGGGATCCGGTGCAGATCCTCGTAGAGGTGCCGGGCGAAGGCGATCGCGCACGCGTCGTCAAGCTCGCCGCGATGGGCGATCACCTGATCGGCGACCTCGGTGAAGCGGGACGCGATCTCCACGCTGTGGCACGAGCCGAGGACCAGGCCCCGCAGGTGGCCTCCCTCGGCCTCCCGGTGATGGCGGAGCGTCTCGACGACGTCGCCGGCGGGCACCGGGTGCTCCCCGCCGTGCACGTCCTCGAAGATCAGGTTCTTGCCGTCGCCGTGACAGCTCAGGTGCAGGATGTCCGGCTGGAACTCTCTCAGGCGTTTGAGGTCGGTGGCCTGGGCGGCCGGGCAGATCAGGACGTCCAGGTGCCCCAGCCTGGCGGCCTCCTGTATCGCCCGTGCCTCCCGGTCGGCGCGGACTCTCGGATGATCTCGCGGGCTGGCACCCACCGCCATGACGCGCGTCACCGTAACGGTCTCCGAGGGGCGGCGGGCCGTCTCGGGGGCCGCATCGCGCAGCGCGGCCCGGAAGACCGGGTTGCTGGGATAGCGTTCCGCCGCCACCGCCATGAGGCGGCGGCGGCCGTCCGGCATGGCTCCGCGTGCGATCTCCTGCCCCACCGCCCACCAGAAGTCGCCGCCGTTGACGTCTCTCATCGAGGGGATCAGGGTGGGCGGGAATCCCGCCCTGCTGAGCAGCCACCGGGCTTCGGAACCGGGCGAGAACGCGCCGGCGAGTTCGGTGATCTCCTCTGAGGTGAATTCGTCCCTCACCCGGTCACTTCTTTCTCGGCGTGGTGGTCTCGTCTCCGGTCGGCGCGGGCGCGCCGTGATCACAGAACGGCCGCGAGTCGCAGGGGATCGGGAAGCGTTCTCCCGTACCGGCGGAGCAGGTTTCCCTCGGTGGAGGCGCTTATCGTGACGCTGATACCGGTCGCGCTTTCCCGAGCTCCTCGTACGACCAAAATGAGGCGATATGAGCCATTTATGGCCATGGTCTTGGTGCTGGTGAATGCCCACTCCGGGTTGGCGCGCAACTCGTTTCGTGCCTGGAGAAAGACGTCGGTGCGCTGCTTGGAGGTGGTCCGCCCGATCTCGCCCAGGCTCACGTCGGCGCCCAGAAGGCTCAGCTGAGGCCCGAGCGTGAACCTGCGCTCCACCTGGGCCACGTCGGTCACCTGCTTTGGTGTCATCGACCACGCCACCGGCTCGACGGAGGTGGATGTCGAGGACAGCGCCAGTTTGACGTCGGCGGTGGACAGGCGTGGTGTCCTGGGCTCGGCCGCGAAGCTGATCGAGAGGTGCACCACGTGGTAGGTGACGTGCTCGTACTCCTGCTCCACGAACGCGCGCAGGCCCGGATCGTCGGCCACGTAGTCGGGGGTGACCCGCACCGCGAGAGGGCCGCCGAGGCTGATCCGGCCGGAAAGGGGCGGAAGGTGCTCCCCGAGGGGCGGCGAGTGTCGATCGCCGGGTGCGGACGGGAAATCCTCGGATCGCGCTACGTCCAGGGATCTGAGGCTCAGGTCCTGTTCTTGGAGGGCGGGGAGAGGAATCTCGATCATTTGCGTCCTCGTGCTGCGGGAACGGGGGAAGAGCCCGGCGCGGGGCGTGACGGTATGCCTGTGGTCGACTGTAATGGGTCGATGCGCGGTGAAGCCCACATTCTTTCCAGGGATCTGACGCGAGATTTTCCCATTCCCCTGACGAGTCTTTTATGACCAAAAGCGCGGTTTGGGGTTAATGTGGCCACTGTCTTGATCGATGAAAGGAGAGGCCCTGGTCAAAGGGCGGACCACAAAGATCGACTTATGTGCCGGAGGTTTCGGGTTGTTGTCCTACGGAGCCGCACTGCTGTTGTCGATTATATCTTTATGCTGATATGTCATGCTTTATCCGGCAACAGGAAACGCTCTCTGCGGCGCGTCTGGAGGTGTCGGGGACGACCGGCGCACGGCGGCGACGCCGGGTTCCGTCAGGTGACGAACCCCCGCGTCAGGCCCACGGAAACACCCGGACTCCTCGCCACTTTCAACGTATAGCGGGCAGGGGGGCTTGCGGTAAGACCCTGGTGACGGTCCAGAATTCGGGGCCGTGAACCGGACGGGCACATGGCGGACGGGGATGGACGCGTGTGCGGGCTCACGTCGATCATGCCCGGCCGATCGTGGCCGCGGCTCTCGCGAGGAAGTGGCAGAAGAACATCAACGCCCGTTACTGCTTCTCGACGAGGACGGCGGCGATCCTGGTGGACGAGGATTACTACCTGCCAGGGGCAAGAACATCGTCCACTGGCTCGACCGCGGTTTCAGGAGCGGCGACCCCGGCTCCTGCAGGACCTGGGCGGTGCCCTCCTCGCGCGTTGCCTGACGGTCGGGACCAAAGCCTCGCGGGACTTCCGACGCGGGACTTCCGAAGGGCTTCCGGGAGGAGGCCGGTGACACGCCGCCCGGGTCGGTGACCCGGGCGGCGCGTCCTCGGAACGGGCTGTCGCTCGCGCGTGCGGCTCCGTCGCGGGCCGGACGCGGTGAGAGCGGCACCGTCGATCGGGTTCATACGGGCAGCCAGAGGAACTAGCCGTAGACGCCGAACTCCCAGAGCGAGTAGCCGTACGCCGTGCCGCGCTGGGTGAGGTTCACCCGGACGTACCTGGCCGACGCGTTGAGATCGACGGAGTCGAACCCGCCGTCGCCGGTCGTGGTCGAGTGGACGCTGGTCCAGGTCGAGCCGTTGGCGGAGGCCTGGATCTGGTACGCCCTGCCGTAGGCGCCCTCCCAGCCGAGCTGGACGTGCCTGATCGCGGTGGTCGCGCCGAGGTCGACCTGGATCCACTGCGGGTCGGCCCACTCGCTGGCCCACCGGGAGGTGAAGCTGCCGTCGGTGGCCCGGTTCGCGGTGAACGGACCGCCGTCGCCGGTCGCCTGGTAGGAGGAGGCGGTGGTCGGCTTGCCGAGCGCCACGTTGGTCCCGGCGACCGCCGGCGGGACGACGCGGAACGACCGCTGCTCGATGCCCGCGTTGCCGTGCCCGTCGAAGGCGTACACGTACACCTTCCACACGCCCATCTGCTCCGGCGCGGTCACCGTGAACCTGCCGGGGCCGGTCTGGACGAACCTGACGTTGTCGAAGCCGCGGTTGCCGTTGATGTGCTTGTTGCCGAACATCAGGTTGTAGCGGATCAGGTCGCTGTTCGGGTCGGTCGCGGCGACCTCGACGGTGAAGGTCTTCCCGGCCTGGACGGCGGTCCGCGAGCCGACCGTCATCGAGGTGATCTCCGGGGGAGTGTTCGCCGAGGGCCGCCCGGTGTAGGCCGCCTTGAGCGCGTGGTAGCCGTGCCTGCGCCAGCCGCCGGTGGTGGTGTTGAGCCACACCCCGCCGAAGTCGTTCTCCAGGCCGTAGTGGAACTCGGTCGCGCCGAGCGCGACGCCGGGGTGGCCCTTGATCGCGTTCCAGCCGGCGGTGTACTGGTCCCGCTTCTGCAGGTCGGTCGGCTCGTCGGGGACGCCGTTGACGTCGTCGGGCACCTCCCACTCGCCGTCGGGCCCGGCCTCGGTGACGATGTACGGCTTGGTGTACCCGCCGCTGATCCAGTCCGGCTTGACGGTGTGGATGGCGCCGTAGGAGTTGACCGCGAGCAGGTCGAGGGCGGGGGAGTGGGCCTTGTAGTAGGTCCAGGCGTGGGTGTAGGCGTCGGTGGAGGTGACCGGGTGGCCGGGGTCGGCGGCGTGGAGCGCCTGCGCCACCTCGTTGACGAACTTCGCGTACGCCACCCGCCGCTGCTCGACCACGTCGGCCGGCAGGCCGTGGTCCTGCATGGTGAGGATGACCTCGTTGCCGACGTCCCACATGAGCACGCCCTGGCGGCCCTTGAGGGCGTTCACCCTGGCGACGATCTCGTTCTTCACGCTGTTCTTGTACGCGGTGTCGTTGACGTAGTCGGCGCCCTGGTTGAGCCAGTGCCCGACGATGACCTTGATGCCCTGCTGGGCGGCCCTGTCGAGCAGCGCCGGGGTGTGGGTGTCGTCGACGCCCCAGGTGCGGATCGTGTTGACGCCCATGGCCGCCAGGTCGCGCATGTAGCCGTCGGCCGCGGCCTGCGGCGGGCCGTAGGTCAGGCCCTTGACCACGTACGGGGCGCCGTTCACCTGGAGCTGCCAGTTGCCCTGCGAGCCGGTCACCCTGACGGTGCTCGGCCCGGCGGGGGTCGCCGGGTCGGTCATCGCGGCGGGGACGGTGCCGGCCTGCCTGGCGACCGAGATCCGGTCCACGCTGAGCACGCCGCCGGAGGTGGTGGCGGCGGTCGGCGTCGTGGTTCCCGCGAGCGCGTTGGGCAGGGAGCCGCCGATGGCGAGGTCGAGGCGGAGGTAGAAGCCGTGGTGCAGGGCCGCCCGCCACGCGGTGACGCCGACCTGGCTCTGGCGCACCACCCAGGTCTGCCTGCCGTCGAGATAGAAGCGGATCTCCTCGTCCGTCTTGGTGCGGTCGATGACCTGCGCGTACTCGTGGTAGCCGGTCCGGCAGCCGTCACAGGTGGCGAAACCGCTGGTGCGGCCGTTGTACTCGTTGCACACACCCTCGGGCGCGGTGCCGCAGTGCAGGGTGTTGGCCAGCTGGTCGCGGCCGTTGACGCCGGTCATGATGTCGGTCTCGCCGACGGACGGCCAGTTGTTGTAGTCGCCCCGGTAGGCGGCGCCGGTCGCGCGGAAGCCGGGCCAGTAGCCCAGGGCGTTCGCGACGTCGGGCTGCTTGAGCCGGGCGCTGAACCTGAGCATCTCGCCCGGCTGCGGCGCGAAGTCGGTGCGCTGGGTCTCGATCCGGCCCGAGGTCCAGTTGCCCGCGCCGTCCCTGATCGCCTTGATGTTCAGGTTGCCGGTGCCGTCGAGGGAGACGTTGGCCGTCGAGGCGCTCATGGTCTCGACCTCGCCGGTGCCCCAGTTCGCGGCGCCGCCGGGGTAGGAGGTGCCGGTGCGCAGGATCCAGTCGGCGGCCGAGGGGGAGGTGCCGGCCGAGCCGTTGAAGTCGTCCTTCCACACCTCGGTCCAGGTGCCGGGCTCCTCGGGTTCCTGGGAGCCGCCCGTGCTGCCGTAGACCTGGAACTCCCACAGCGAGTAGCCGTAGCCGGTGCCCCGGGCGGTGCCGTACATCCGCACGTACCGGCCGGAGCCGGTCACGTCCAGGGTCTGGGTGCCGCCGGCGCCAGTGGTGGTGGAGTGGACGTCGGTCCAGGAGGAGCCGTCGGCCGAGGTCTGGATCTTGAAGGCTTTGCCGTACGCGGCCTCCCAGGTCAGCACCACCCGGCTGATCGTGGCCGTCTCTCCGAGGTCGACCTGGAGCCACTGCGGGTCGCTGAACGCGCTGGCCCAGCGAGTGCCCGTCAGGTTCCCGTCGACGGCCAGCGACGCGACGTAACCGGCGCCCTCGGACGACGAGGCCGTCGCCCTCCTGCCCTGCGACAGCAGGCCGTCGGCCGCCGCCGCGGGGCCGGGGAACGCCAGGCCGGACAGGACCAGTGCCGCCAGGGCGGCGATGAGCAGGCCCAACCGGAAGCGGCCCGAACTACGAGCTGGATACACGATCTCTCCTCGAAAGGGGGATGCCTGCCAAGGGACGACAGGAGGGGAGAGCGCTCTCCGTAATCGAGGGTGCTCCCGGAGATCGAGCGGTGTCAAGGCCCTTCTTCTCGCGAGATCGAAACGCGCTGATCACGCACCCGAAACCTCGTCTCGATGGACATACCCCTTCAAAGTCCACTTTTCCGCACGTCCTTCGACGCGTCCGCGGCGACAAAGCGGGCGTGTCCCTGTGTCGGTGACGTGAACGGCGGGTTTCAGATCGGGTTGGCCGTCATCTTGACAATTCGCAACAAAGGGGATCAACCTCATAGGAGAGCGCTCTCCCTGCGCCGTTCCCAACGGCCACCCCCCACTGAAGGAGAGGCAATGCGCCCATCCCGAAGTCCAGTCAGGTTCCGCCTGGGACTGGTAGCCGCCACCCTCACCACGCTGGTCGCGGCCGGTCTGGCGATCATCTCCCCCGCAAGCGCGGCCGACGGCCTGATCTCCCAGAGCCGGCCCGCGACCGCCTCCTCCTCGGAAGGGGGCGGTTACGGCGCCGGGGCCGCCTTCGACGGCGACAACGGGACCCGGTGGTCCAGCGCCGCCGCCGACCCGCAGTGGCTCCAGGTCGACCTGGGCGCCACCGCGACGATCTCCCAGGTCGTCCTCAACTGGGAGGGCGCGTACGCCAGGTCGTTCAAGATCCAGACCTCGGCCGGCGGCTCCTCCTGGACCGACGTCCACTCCACCACCACAGGCACCGGCGGCACCCAGACCCTCAACGTCTCGGGCTCGGGCCGGTACGTGCGGATGTACGGCACCGCCCGGGGCACCGGCTACGGCTACTCGCTGTGGGAGTTCAAGGTGTACGGCACCGGCGGATCCCCGGTCACCCCGAGGCCGAAGCCGACGTTCACCGACGAGGTGACGCACCACGAGTTCCAGGCCAACTGCTCCCCGACGGCGAACCGGCCCGACGACCCGATCATCTACCCCGGCCTGCCCGGCGCCTCGCACATGCACACCTTCGTCGGCAACAGGACGACCAACGCGCACAGCACGCAGTCGTCGCTCCTCGGCGGCGGCACCTCGTGCACCAACCCGCACGACAGGTCGGCCTACTGGTTCCCGAGCTTCTACAAGGGCAACCAGCTGATCGAGCCGACCGGCAACCAGGTCATCTACTACAAGTCCGGCATCCTCAGCTACTGGGAGGTGCGGCCCTTCCCGCAGGGCCTGCGCTTCGTCGTCGGCAGCCCGACCGCGACGCTGGCGGAGTTCCGCGACTCCCCGGGTGCCGTCGAGGGCTTCGAGTGCGGCGACATCTCCAAGAGCTGGGACATCCCGACGTCCTGCGTGGCGGGCAGCCAGGTGAACGTCCGCTACCAGGCGCCGAGCTGCTGGGACGGCGTCAACCTCGACAGCGCCGACCACAAGAGCCACATGTCCTACCCCGTCGCCGGCTACTGCCCGCCCAGCCACCCGGTGGCGGTGCCGATGCTGGAGTTCAAGATCGCCTTCCCCGCCGGCGGTGACCTGTCGCAGGCGCGGCTGGCCAGCGGGCGCGGTTACACCTGGCACTACGACTTCTTCAACGCCTGGGACAACCCCGCCATCCTGGACGCCCTGGTGACCCACTGCATCAACGGTGGCCTCCAGTGCAACCCGCGCGGCTACGACCTGTACAAGCCGCACCGCGGCGCCGCCCTCACGGAGAACTTCGAGCTCCCCTGACCGCATGTGCCCGGCTCCGGCCCCGGGTGCCCCGGACTCCGGCACCCGCGGGCCGGGGCCGGGCACGTGCTTTTCCCGGCAAGGCCCTTGCCGGCAGGGGCTCTCCCGGCAAGGGCCTCCTCGACAGGGCCTTTTTCGACAGAGCCTCTCCCGACGCGGGCCCCGGCGTGTCCGTTGCCGGACATTGACACCGCGGGAGCGCCGTGACGTACTGGAGAGCGCTCTCCGACAGCGAAGGGAAACACACGTGGGCATCGACGAGCTCGACCGGCTGGTGGAGAAGCTGGACCTGGAACGCAAGGTGCGGCTGCTCACCGGGGCGACCGTGTGGTCCACCCACGCGGAGCCGGGCATCGGGCTGCGGGCCATGGTCACCTCCGACGGCCCGGTCGGCGTGCGCGGGGAGGGGTGGGACGAGCGGAGCACCTCCCTGACCCTGCCCTCCGCGACCGCGCTGGCCGCCACCTGGGACGACGACCTGGTGGAACTGCTGGGCGGGCTGCTCGCCGGCGAGGCGCGGCGCAAGGGCGTGGACGTCCTGCTCGCCCCGACGCTCAACCTGCACCGCTCGCCGCTCGGCGGGCGCCACTTCGAGTGCTACTCCGAGGACCCCCTGCTGACCGGCAGGATCGGTGCCGCCTGCGTCCGGGGCGTCCAGGCGGGCGGGGTGGCGGCCACCGCCAAGCACTACGTCGCCAACGACTCCGAGACCGAACGGCTCACCCTCGACGCCCGCGTCGACGAGCAGACCCTGCGCGAGCTGTACCTGGCGCCGTTCGAGGCCGCGGTGGAGGCGGGCGTCTGGGTCGTCATGTCCGCCTACAACGGGGTGAACGGGACCACGATGTCGGAGAGTCCTCTCCTGGCCGACCCGCTCAAGGGGGCGTGGGGGTTCGACGGGGTGGTCGTGTCGGACTGGGGCGGCGTCCGCTCCACCGGCCCCGCCGCCCGCGCCGCGCAGGACCTCGCGATGCCGGGGCCGGAGGGAACCTGGGGGGAGGCGCTGGTCGCCGCGGTGCGCGCGGGCGAGGTGCCGGAGGCCGCGATCGACGACAAGGTCCGGCGCCTGCTCCGGCTGGCCTCCCGGGTCGGCGCGCTGGACCTCGGCGCCGATGCCGCCGACCCCCCGCCCACCCTCCCCTGCGCCGCCGGGCGGGAGGACGGCGGCGAGCGGGGAGGGCACGGGGCCGCCCGCACGCTGCTGCGCAGGGCCGTCGCCGCGAGCACCGTCCTCCTGCGCAACGAGGGCTCGCTGCTCCCCCTGGACCCCGCGCGGCTGCGCAGGGTCGCCGTGATCGGGCCGAACGCCGCCGCCGCCCGGATCCAGGGAGGCGGCAGCGCGGGCGTGTACCCCGTGTCCGTCGTGTCTCCCCTCGACGGCATCCGCGAGGCGCTGTCCGGTACGGCGGAGGTGCTCCACCGCCCCGGCCCGCACCTCGACGACCGGCCGACCCCGCTGGGCACGGACAACGCCCGCGATCCCCTGACCGGTGAGCCCGGCGTCCTGGTCCGGCTGCTGGACGCCGCCGGAGCCGAGATCCACGCCGAGCACCGGCTGACCGGCCGCATCCTGGAGCCCGCGCGGATCGACGCCGCCGCCACCGTCGAGATCCACGCCCTGCTGCGTCCGGAGGTGGACGGACTGTGGGAGCTGGCCGTCGCCGGATGGGGGCACGTCCTGCTGGAGGCGGACGGCCACGTCCTGGTCGACGAGGAGGTGGAGCGGGACACCGACGACCCCGCCACCGTGCACCTGTCCCCGCCGTACCGGCGCGCCCGGTTCCCCGTGACGGCGGGCCGGGACGTGGAGCTCGTCTCCCGGCGGCGGCTCGACCCCGGCAGCGGGATCGCCTCGGTCCTGGCCGCGGACCCGCCCCGGCGCGCCGACGAGGTGGAGCTGGCCGCCGCGGTCGAGCTCGCCCGCACCTGCGACGCCGTCGTCGTGGTGGTCGGCTCCACGGAGGAGATCGAGAACGAGGGCGCCGACCGCACCCACCTGGAGCTGCCGGGACGACAGGACGAGCTGGTCCGGGCCGTGGCCGCGGCCAACCCGGCGACCGTCGTGGTCGTCAACTCCGGAGGTCCCATGATCCTGCCGTGGCGCGAGGAGGCGCCGGCCGTGCTCCTGAGCTGGTTCCCCGGGCAGGAGGCGGGGCACGGCCTCGCCGACGTCCTGTTCGGCCGGGCCGAACCCGGTGGGCGGCTGCCCACGACCTGGGCCGACAGGGCGCTCGTCTCCACCGTCCCGCAGAACGGGACGCTCGCCTACGCCGAGGGCCTCGACATCGGGTACCGCGCCTGGCTGCGGTGGCCCGAGCCGCCGGCGTACTGGTTCGGGCACGGCCTCGGATACACGTCCTGGTCCTACGAGGACGTCTCCGCGCCCTGGGACGTCTCCCCGGAGAGCCCACTGCCCGTCCGGGTACGGCTGCGCAACACCGGAGAGCGCGTCGGCCGCGAGGTCGTCCAGGTCTACCTGTCCCGTCCGGAGACGGGCGTGACCCGTCCCGCGCGCTGGCTGGCCGGCTACGCCCTCGCCGACGCGGGGCCGGGCGAGGTCGCCGAGGTCACGGTGGAGGTCCCGGCGCGGGCCTTCCGGCACTGGTCGGCCGAGCATCACGCCTGGCGGGCCGAGGAGGGCGTCTTCACGGTGCTGGCCGGACGCTCGGCCGCCGATCTGCCGCTGAGCGCGGCGGTGCTTCTCGGCACGGAGCCGCCGACCTCGGGAGAGCTCTCGGGAGAGCGCTCTCTCGCTGTGCTATAAAAGCCCTATGAGCGAAGGCCCACCGCGAGTGTCGGCACCCCCGACCTTGGAGGATGTGGCGCGGGCGGCAGGAGTCTCCCGTGCCACGGTCTCGCGCGTGATCAACGGGATCCGCAATGTCGATCTCACGATCCAGGAGAAGGTCAAGCAGGCGATCGCCCTCACCGGCTACGTTCCCAACCAGGCCGCGCGCTCCCTGGTCACCCGGCGTACGGGGACGATCGCCCTGATCGTCTCCGGGGCGGGCAGCAGCGAGGAGAGCCCGTTTCCCGGCCACGTCTTCGCCGATCCGTTCTTCGGGCGCGTGGCCGGGGGTGTCGTCGGTTTCCTGCGCCCGCTGGGCATCTATCCGATCCTGATGTTCGCCGACACCCCGGAGACCCGCGACCAGGTCGTCAGCTACCTGCGCCGGGGCAACGTCGACGGGGCCATCCTGGTCTCCATCAGCGCCGAGGACACGTTGCCCAAGCTGCTCGCCGACGCCTCGCTGCCCGCGGTGCTCTTCGCCAGACCGGCCAGGCCGATCCCGATCAGCTATGTCGACGTCGGGCACCGGGCCGGGGGCAAGCTGGCCGCCGACCATCTCGTCGCCCGGGGCTGCCGCAGGCTGGCGACCATCTCCGGCCCGCTCGACGTCCCGGCCAGCCAGGACCGCCTGGCGGGCTTCCAGGAGGCGATGGCCGTGCACGGCCATCCCTACATCCCCTGCGCCGAGGGAAACTTCACCCTCCACAGCGGCGAGGTGGCGATGGAACGGCTGCTCGCCGAGCATCCCGACATCGACGGCGTCTTCGCGGCCAACGACCTGATGGCCCAGGGCGCCCTGCTGGTGCTGCGCCAGCACGGGCGCAGCGTGCCCGGCGACGTGGCCATGGTGGGCTTCGACGACAGCAGCGCGGCGCTGGCCTGCCGGCCGCCGCTCACCACCGTCCGCCACCCCGTCGAGGACATGGCCGCCGAGATGGGACGGCTGCTGCTGACCCACATCGAGCATCCGGACCAGCCGGTGACCTCGCGGATCTTCGAGCCGACGCTGGTGATCAGGGAGTCCGCCTGAGCCGGGCCTCCTAGCGGTCGGCGAGGGGGCTGGTCGCCTGGACGTGCGAGGCGGCCTGTGAGCAGCCCGGTGGGGGGCTCATCGCCATCGTGCGGGAGATCACGGTGAAGGAGGCGTCGAGGTTGGTCAGTTTCAGGAGCTTCAGGACGACCGGTGGGGCTCCGGCCAGGAGCAGAGGCGTGTCGTGCTCGCGTGCGTACCGTTTGACGGCGATCAGCGCGCTCAGGCCGCAGGCGTCGATGAAGGTGACACCGGCCAGGTCGATGATGACCGTGCCGGGGCGGACGTCGATGACGTCCTGGGTGAAGGCCGACAGGTCCGGCCTGGTGGCGAGGTCGAGCTCACCGGCCACCGTGATGACCACGAAGCCGTCCGCGTGCTCGCTCGTGAGTTGAAGTGCGTTCATCGCCCACTTCCCTGCAGGCTCACGTGAATGTACGTATCCGGCCAGGGGGTGTCGCTCTGACGCCTGGCCTCAGATCGTCGTCTCCCCGGTCGCGTCGTGCGGGCGCGGAGGGGGTGGACTATCTGAAGCCACGATACTCCCTAACGGTGCGAATCATCGCTTTCCGTGATCGTATAGCTTCGAAGCGAAGTGTAGATGCCAACCTGCATATGTGCCAGCTATTCAAGGAAACAGCTTGGTGGCCTCGGCGGCACAGGGGTGTGGACGTGCGGGAAACCGTTTCCCGAATGACGGGAGAGAAGCGTGAGCCGGCTGGGAAAGCCGGCCTGACCTGGGAGAGGTCAGCCCGAGGAGTGGCTCGGGGCCATGGCGTCGAGCGCTTCGCGCAGGCTGTCCCGCGTCTCGAAGTGCCGGTCGAGATTGGTGATCGTCAACAGGTGGGTGATCATGCCGGGGCTCACCACCAGCATGAGGCGGCCGTGGGCCTCCTTGAGACGGGTGAGCGTGCCCACGAGGACCCCCAGCCCCACCGAGTCGCAGAACGGCACTCCGGTCAGGTCCATCACCAGGTTCGGGCTGCCCGCCTCGTGCAGGGCGCCGTCGATCTCCGCTCGCAACCGGGGAGCCACGGCCATGTCGAGCTCGCCCGTCGCCTGCACGACCACACAGGTGCCGCTGCGCCATGTCTGAACATCGAATGTTGAGATCACGATCATCACCTCCGTGCCTTCCTAGCTGCCCTGACAGAAGGTTGTTATGCACTTAGCTCACTTTTTGCAGATATTGTCCGTTGCCGTTCTGGCTGTCGGAGTCGCGGCGGGGGTGGCGCTCGGGGCGGGCGAGGCGGCCGTCTCCTTCACGGTGACCTTCTTCGCCGGGGCGTGTTTCCGGCCGACGACCACCTCGATCTCGTCGCCCAGGCTCTCCAGCGGGCGGAGTTCCGCCCCGGGCAGCGCGGCGGCGACCGTGCGCGCCGAATCCTCGCGCCCGGGGCCGTACCGGATGACGGTCTTGTCGAAGTCCTTCTGCGGGGTGTTGCCCGGGGTCTCGGGCACCAGGAAGCCGACTCTCTGCAGGTCGGCCCTGGTCTGCGCGCCCAGGCCGGTGATCGTGGTGCCGTTGAGCACCCTGAGGGCGATCCGCGAGGGCGCGACGGTCAGCGCGGGAGCCGAGGGGGAGGCCGCCGGGGTGGGCGTGGACTTGCCGGGTTTGACGGGCTTGACCAGCGTCTCGTCGGCGGCGATCCTGCGGAACAGCTCCTTGGCCGCCTCCTTGTCCCAGAGCACGGCGGACTCGCCGGTCGGCGTCTTGTAGTCGACGTCCGCGAGCGGGACCGTGGCGAAGGCGACGTCGTCGGTGGAGACGTCCTTGAGCTGGTCGGCCAGGCCGAGCAGGTCCCCGCGCAGCGCGTCGTCCACCCGGATGGTGTCGAGGGCGGTGTCGACGAACGAGGCGAGCCTGACCGGGTTGGTCAGCGTCTCCCCGCTGAGCGCCTGGTTCAGCAGCGCGGAGATCACCTGCTGCTGGCGGTCGATGCGGTCGAGGTCGGAGCGGGCGGTGGCGCGGGTGCGGGCGTAGGAGAGGGCCTTGACGCCGTCGAAGGAGTAGGTGCCCGGCTGCAGGTCGAGCGCGGTCTTCGGGTCGTTGATCGGGACCGGGGTGCAGACCGAGATGCCGCCGAGGGCGTCGACCACCTCGATGAAGCCCAGCACGTTGACCTCGACGTAGTGGTGCAGGGTCAGGCCCGTGGCGGTCTGCACCGTGCGCGTCGCGAGTTTCGGGCCGCCGAGCTGGTAGGCGGCGTTGATCTTGTGCATGCCCTTGCCGGGGACCGTCGTCCAGGTGTCGCGGGGAAGGCTGACCACGGTGACCTTGCTGTGGTCCTCCGACACGTGGATCACCATCATGGTGTCGGTGCGCTCGCCGGTCTCGCGGCCCAGCTTGAGCTGGTTCTGCTGCTTGCGGGTGAGGTCGTCGCGCTTGTCGACGCCGACCACCAGGATGTTCATGGCGCCGGTGCTCGACCGCGAGCCGGGGACCCCCGCGTCGACCGCCTCGATCTTCGTCGTGGCGTAATTGGTCAGCGCCCAGGTCACCCCGGAACTGCCCAGAACCAGGCACGAGAGCGCGCCGGCGATCACGAGGCCGCGCCGCCTGGTGCGGGCACCCCTCGCCGACCTGCGATCACGCCTCGGGTTCACCCGAACGCTGCCGTAGGCGTCGCCGCCTACGTGCACACCCGAATCCTCCTCCGGGTCGCGCATGCATGGCCCCCTAGGCTCCAGCTGGGTCGATGAGGTACCCGTTCGTACAGTAGCGTGAGCGACGCCATGAAGCAGTTCCCCGACTCGCCCGCGCCGGCGTCGTCTTCCGAGACACGTGTCTGGCCCCCCATCTCCATCGTCATCCCGGTGCTGAACGAGGAGCGCCATCTGCGGGAGGCGGTGCGTCAGGTGCTCTCGCAGCGGTACGCGGGACCGATCGAGGTCGTTCTCGCGATCGGCCCCTCTCGCGACCGTACCCAGGAGGTCGCCGACGAAATCGCCGCCGACGACCCTCGCGTGGTCGTCGTGCCCAATCCGACCGGCCGCACCCCCAACGCGCTCAACGCCGCCATCGCCGCCTCCGGCAACACGATCATCGCCAGGGTGGACGGCCACGCGATGCTCCCCGACGACTACCTCCAGGTCGCGGTGGAGACCCTTGAGGAGACCGGCGCCGACAACGTGGGCGGCGTCATGGCGGCCGAGGGCGTCACGCCGTTCGAGCAGGCGGTGGCCCGCGCGATGACGTCCAAGATCGGTGTCGGCGGCGCCCGGTTCCACACCGGCGGCACCGCCGGCCCGGCCGACACGGTCTACCTCGGCGTGTTCCGCCGCTCCGCGCTGGAGCGGGTCGGCGGTTACGACGAGCACTTCCAGCGGGCCCAGGACTGGGAGATGAACCACCGCATCCGCGAGACGGGCGGCCTGGTCTGGTTCCAGCCCCGGATGCGCGTCTCCTACCGGCCCAGGCCCGACCTCAAGGCGCTCGCCAAGCAGTACTTCCACTACGGCCGCTGGCGCAGGGTGGTCGCCCGCACCCACGAGGGCACGATCAACCTGCGCTACCTGGCGCCGCCCATGGCCGTGCTGGCCATCCTCGCGGGCCTGGTGGTCTCCCCGTTCTTCTGGCCGGGACTGCTGATCCCGGGCGGCTACCTGGCGGCGATCCTGGCCGGTTCCGCGGTCACCGGCAGCGGCCTGCCCGCCCCGGCGCTCGTCCGGCTGCCGCTGGTCTACGTCACCATGCACATGTCGTGGGGCTGGGGCTTCCTGACGAGCCCGAGAAGGCTCGGCAAGCCCGGCCGCGCGGGCGGCTGACCCCGCCGGGGCGCGTGCCGGGAGCGTGCGCCCGCGGGGACGGGGGCAAAGGGCCGCGCTGGCCCGGACGGGTGCCGGGGAGGCGCGCCGGTCCGGGACCGTGCCGGTCGGGGCGGGGGCCCGGGGCGGGTGCCGCTCAGGGGCGGGCGTCGACGACCTGGCCGGTGACGCCGGAGGCGAGCACGTCCAGCGAGGTGCGGGCGACGGCGTGCGGGGCGGGCGGGCCCGGCGGCGCCGTGGCTTCGGCCCGCCCGGGATCTACGCAGTTGACCCGTACCCCGTACCCGGCCCATTCCTCCGCGAGCGCCCGGGTCAGGCCGGCCACGGCGGCTCCCGCGAAGGAGCGCAGGCCGTCTCCCGCCGCGTCCCGGGCACGGGAGGGGGCGTGGAACAGCAGCTGTCCCCGCGTCTCGCGGAGATGGGGGAGGGCCGCCCTGGCGACGGTGACGGGGCCCAGGTGGTTCAGGCTCACGGTCTCGGCGATCGCGGTGTCGTCCACCGCGTCGATCCTGCCCGGGGACGCGCCCGCCGCGCTGACCACGTAGTCGATCCCGCCCGTCTCCTTGACGACCCGGGCGAGCGCGTCGGCCACCGCCCGGAAGTCGTCGACGCGGACCCCGTCCGGCGTACCGGGAAGGCTCGGCGCACCGGGAAGGTCCCGCGTACCGGGAAGGTCATGCGTCTCGGAGGGGTCCGGTGTTCCCGAGGGGGGCGGTGACCCCGGTGACCCCGGGGAGCACGCCGGCCGCGGGAGGCCAGGTGAGCCGAGGAGGGGGAACACGCGGGCGCCGTGCCGCCCGGCCAGTTCCGCCACCTCGGCGCCGGCGCCGCCGTCCGCGCCGAACACCACCACGGTCCTGCCCTCCAGCGCCTCGCGCAGGGCGGTGCCGGAACGGGCGGGGACGTCGCTCGCGGCGAGCCGGAGGAGCTTGTCGGCGATGAACAGGTCCACCGGGTGCGTGACCTTCATGTTCCGCTCGCTGCCCGGCACCACGTGGATCGGCACGTCGGGAAGGTAGCGCAGCACCACCCCGCAGTCGTCGGTGGGCGGCCGGTCGGCGAAGCCGGGGTCGGCGAAGGCGCGCTCGTACGCCTCGCGGATCACCGAGAGCCGGAAGCACTGCGGGGTCTGGACGCGGCGCAGGCCGGCCCGGTCGGGGACGTCGCTGACGATCTCCCCGTGCGGCCCCTGCGAGGTCACCACGATGGTGTCGGAACTCGGGATCGCCACCTCGACCGCCGAGAAGGTCCTCAGCGCCTCGACGCAGTCGGCGATGATCCTGGGCTCCGCCAGCGGGCGTACGGCGTCGTGCAGCAGCACGAGGCACTCCCGCGCGCCCAGGGCCCGCAGCGCCCGCCAGGTGGTCTCCGGGCGGCTCGCGCCGCCCTCCAGGATCCTGCCGACCTTCGTGAAGCCGTTGCGCTCGACGATCCGCTCCACCTCGCCGGTGAAGCCGGGCGCCATCAGGACCATGATCTCGTCGATCTCCGGTGATCCCTCGAACAGGGCGAGGGTGTGTTCGAGGATCGTCCTGCCGGCTATCTCCAGCAGCTGCTTGGGGGTGTCGTGGCCGACGCGCCGGCCGACGCCGCCTGCCAGGACCACACCGACGGTTCGGGGACGCGGTTCACGTTCGGCCACGATCAGATTCCTTTGACAGTTCGGATATGGCGAGCGTAATGGGTGCGTACCCGATCGTCCGGCGTGCTCCCGTGCTATCCCGTCAAGATCTAGCTACGCTGAGTGCGCACTCCCCGATTCGTACGGTGATCCCGTCGGATACGAAGGAGCCCGGATTGCCTGACCCTCACGCCATCGCCCCGTCCGACGCCTCACAGGCGGTCGCGGTCGTGCTCGCCACCACCGAGACGTCCGGCCTCAGGTGCTCCGGCGGGACCCTGCTCGACAGGCTGACCGGCCAGCTCGCCTCCCTTCCCGTACGGGACGTGCACGTGGTGGCCCGTTCCAGCGACATCATCCACGCGCCCGGCGGTACCCACATGATCGGGACCGAGGGGTCGAGGGGGCTCGCCGACGACCTGCGCAGGATCGCGAAGGTGGCCCGCTCGTCCATCGGCCCGGTGCTGGTGGTCGCCGGCGACCTGGTGGCGCACACCGAGGCGCTGGCCATGCTCGTGGAGCACCCGGCCCGCGACACCGGCGCGCTGGTGGGCGAGGCGGGCCGGGTGGACCAGGTGGGCGCGGCCCCGGGACCGGCGCGCCCCCCGGTCAGGACCGACGGCAGGTCCGTGGTGGCCGCGGGCACCTCCTTCCACGAGGCCGGCGAGACCAACGGCACCTTCAGGGGCGCCTTCCAGGTCGGCGTGTCCGACCTCGCGGGTTTCGCCGAGACCGCCGAGAGGCTCGCCGAGCTGGCCGAGACGGGCGCCTTCGGCCCGATGGACGGCGGCGAGGCCCCCGGCCTGCTCCTGGTCGGCCTGGTCCGCTCCGGCGTCCAGGTGCGCGCGGCCAGGCTCGGCCGCCTGCACGCCGACCGGATGGCCGGGCAGGCGGACGCCGACGCGGCCGTGTCCCGGCTGGCCGAGGTCGACGAGGGCGAGGCCCGGCTGGACGCCGCGGTCAAGACCGGCGACGGCTTCTTCGCCACGTACGGGGTGAGCTCCTGGTCCAGGCACCTCGTGAAGTCGGTCGCCGGGCTCGGCCTGACGCCGAACGCGGTCACCGGCATCTCCGTCGGCTTCGCCGCGCTCGCCGCGATCTGGTTCTCCGTGGGCACCCGGCCAGGTCTGATCGCCGGGGCGGTCCTGCTCTACCTGTCGTTCGTGCTCGACTGCGTCGACGGCCAGCTCGCCCGCTACACCCGGACCTTCTCGCCGCTCGGGGCGTGGCTGGACGCCACCTTCGACCGCGTCAAGGAGTACGCCGTCTACCTGGGCCTCGCCATCGGGTACGCGGCCGGGCTGGACGTCGCGGGCGGCGGCCCGGACGGCATCTGGGCGCTGGCGGTGTCCGCGATGATCCTGCAGATGCTCCGCCACACGATCGACTTCTCGTACTCGGGGGCGCGCGCCGACGCGAGCCGGGTGGGCGCGGCCTGGGCCGGGACGGCGGGTTCGCTGGCCGACCCGGCCGGTGACGCGAGGCGGTCGGTGGCGCCGTACCGGCCGGAGCGGCGGGCCGCGTTCGCGGGGGCCGACGCGGGACGGACACCGGGCGCGGGCGAGAGCGGGGAAGACGGGGCCGGCGCACCGGCCGCCGGTGCCGGAGGCGAGCGGGCGGGGCCCGGGGACGAGCGGACGGCGGGTCCCGGAGGCGGGCGGGCGGACTCTCTGGGCAGGGCGGCCGCAGGGGACGGCGCCGGGCCCGGGGCGGGCAACGCGGTCGTGCGGCTCTCGCGGGCCATGGAGAAGGCGTCGCTCACCCGCTGGTTCAAGAAGATCATCGTGTTGCCCATCGGGGAGCGGATGGCCCTGATCGCGGTGACCGCCGCCCTCTTCAACGCCCGGGTGACCTTCATCGCGCTGCTGGCCTGGGGCGGGATCGCCGCCCTCTACATCCTCTTCGGCCGGATGGGCAGGTCGCTCAGCCGATGACCCGGGACGACAGGATCCATGACCGGCACGAAGAACGGCCCGGAACGGCGGGACCCGTGACCGGCACGAAGAACGGCCCGGAACGGCGGGACCCGTGACCGGCACGAAGAACGGCCCGGAACGGCGGGACCCGTGACCGGCACGACGAATGACCCGGGGCGACGGGGTCCGCGACCGGCGGGACGGATCCTCCGCCCGACGAGTGGGAAAACAGGTGCGATCATGATTTCTGTGCATATGGCGCCGGTGCCGCGGAGCGTCGTGGTCGCCTACCGGGACGACGGGGTGCTGTCGAGGGGCATGGGAGCCCTGGTGGCCGGGCAGCTCCCGCCGCTGCCGCCCGCGATCGTCGGGATGTTCGTGACCGGGGTGCTGCTGCTGGTCGGGGTGGCCGGCACCGACGGGCCGGCGGTGTTCGCCCCCGCGGTGGCGCTGCTGCTGGCCGGTCTCGGAAGCTCCCACCCGCACGACGGCCGGCTCGACTGGCTGGTGCCGCCGATCCTGCGCCTCACCGAGTACGGCTTCGTGGCCTCGGTGGGCTTCGCGCACGGCGTGCCGCCGTGGCTGATCTTCATGTTGCTCGGCGCGATGGCCTTCCACCACTACGACGTCGTCTACCGGCTGAGGCAGCGGGTCTACCCGCCGTCCTGGCTGGCCACCTCCGGGCTCGGCTGGGACGGCCGGATGCTGCTGATCGCCCTCGGCGGGCTCGCCGGGCAGGTCACGCTGGTGTTCGCCCTGTTCGCGCTCTACCTGTGGTGCCTTTTCTCCTGGGAGAGCGTCACCTGCTGGCTGGCCGCCCCGCGGGTCGGGGTGGACACCGGGGTGAACACCGGGGTGGACGCGGCCGACCTCGGCGCACACGATTGAGAACGTCCGGCGAACCCCGGATTACACGATCAGGGTCCGAAGGCAACTAATCTTTGGGGCCTAGGAGTGCCCGCCGGGAGGCTCTCACCCGAATGAGGAGTGCACGTTGCTGGGAATGGTGCTGGCCGCCGGGGCCGGACGACGCCTGCGGCCGTACACGGACACGCTGCCCAAGGCGCTCGTGCCGGTCGACGGCGACACCACGATCATGGACATCTCGCTGCGCAACCTCGCGGCGGCCGATCTCCGTGACGTCGTGGTCATCGTCGGCTACCAGGCGCAGGCGGTACACGAGCGCAAGGCCGAGCTGGAACGGCGGCACGGCGTGAAGCTCACCCTCGTGCACAACGACAAGGCCGAGGAGTGGAACAACGCCTACTCCCTGTGGTGCGCGCGCGACTACTTCGACCAGGGCGTGCTCCTGGTCAACGGCGACACGGTGCACCCCGTCTCGGTGGAGGAGACGCTGCTCTCCGCGCCGGCGACCACCGACATCCTGCTCGCGGTCGACGACGTCAAGAAGCTCGCCGACGAGGAGATGAAGGTCACCCTGGACGGCGACCGCCACCTGCGGCTGATCACCAAGCTGATGGACCCGCCCGCCGCCGCCGGTGAGTACATCGGCGCCACGCTCATCCGGCCGGGCATCGGCGACCGCCTCGCCGACGCCCTCCAGGCCACCTTCGAGCGCGACCCGCAGCTCTACTACGAGGACGGCTACCAGGAGCTCGTCGCCCGCGGCGAGAAGATCGCCGTCGCTCCGATCGGCGACGTCCCGTGGGTCGAGGTAGACAACCACGACGACCTCGCCAAGGCGCGGGAGATCGCGTGCCGATACTAGCCAGGATGCTCCCGGCCCCCCTGTCCATGGAGGTGCGCCGGGGCGCTGTCGCCCAGTTGGGCTCGTTGCTGGCCGACAGCAGGGTGGCGACCTCGGGGCGGGTGGCGGTGGCCGTGGGCGCGGGCCAGGGAGACCGGATCGCCTCGGTGATCACTCCCTCGCTCGGCGAGGCCCAGGTCTTCCGGGTGCCCGACGGCTCGGTCGACGCGGCGATCTCGCTCGGTGCCGACCTGCGCAAGGGCGCGTACGAGGCGGTCGTGGGCATCGGCGGCGGCAAGACCATCGACGTGACCAAGTACGCCGCGTCGCTGGCCGGGATCCCGATGGTGGCGGTGGCCACCAACCTGTCGCACGACGGGATCTGCTCGCCGGTGGCCTCGCTCACGCACGACGGCGGCAAGGGCTCCTTCGGCGTGCCCATGCCGCTGGCCATCATGGTGGATCTCGATTTCGTACACGACGCGCCCGCCTCGCTGGTCCGGTCCGGGGTCGGCGACGTGGTCAGCAACCTCTCGGCGATCGAGGACTGGCAGCTCGGCGCGAGCGAGCGCGGGGAGCCGATCGATGGCCTGGCCTGCGCGATGTCCAGGACCTCGGCGGAGGCGGTGATCGGCAGATCCGACTCGATCGAGTCCGACGCGTTCCTCACCGTGCTGGCCGAGGCGCTCATCCTGTCGGGCATGTCGATGGTGGTCGCCGGGTCCTCGCGTCCTTCGAGTGGCGGAGACCATGAGATCCTGCATGCCGTGGATCAGCTCTTTCCCGGCACCTCCAACCACGGCGAGCTCGCCGGGATAGGTGCCGCATTCTGTTTCTTCCTCCGCGAGGACTCGCGGAGGCTCAACCAGGTCGTCGACTGCCTGCGCGGGCACGAGCTGCCGGTCACCCCCGTCGACGTGGGGCTGTCCCCGGCCCAGTTCACCGAGGCGGTCATGCTGGCCCCGGCCACGCGCCCCGGCCGCTACACGATCCTCGAGCACCTGCGCCTGTCGGAGCCGGAGATTCACGATCGGGTGGAGGATTATGTCCGGGCCGTCGGTCGCTGAGCTCCGTGCGGTGGCCCAGCCGCACTCGACCATGGACCGCAACAGCGGCGAGCACTGGGCCGGCGCGCTCTACATGCGCAAGCTGTCGATCTACGTCACCTGGTTCCTCGCCAAGACGCCGATCACCCCCAACCAGACCACCTGGCTGATGATCCTCACCGGCCTGCTGGCCGGGGCGGTGCTCGCGCTGCCGGGGCTCTGGGCGGCCGTCCTCGCGGCCCTGCTGGTCCAGCTCTACCTGCTGCTCGACTGCTCCGACGGCGAGCTGGCCCGCTGGACCGGCCGCACCTCCATCACCGGCGTCTACCTCGACCGGGTCGGCCACTACTTCGCCGAGGCGGCCATCCTCATCGGGCTGGGTTTCCGGGCGTCGGAGATCCTGCCCGACTGGTACACCGTGACCGGGTTCGCCGCCGCGCTCGGCGCCATCCTGATCAAGGCGGAGACCGACCTGGTCGACGTGGCCCGGGCCCGCTCCGGGCTGGTCGCGGCGACCGAGTCCTCGGCCGAGCACTTCCGGTCGCGCGGGCTGGGCATGGCGCGCAGGGCGGCCGCGGCGCTGAAATTCCACCGGATCGTGCAGGCGGTCGAGCTGTCCCTCCTCATCGTGGTCGCCGCGATCTGGGACGCGCTCAACGGAGGGCTGGCGGCGACGAGGATCCTCGTGGTGGCCTGCGTGGTCGTCGCCGTGCTGCAGACGATCCTGCATCTGATCAGCATCCTGGCGTCCAGGCGGCTTTCATGAGGAACCGGATGGCGTCCGGGCGCGTCGTAAGTGCGAACACCCCGCTGTTTGGCAGGTGTTCGCCAGCGGTTCCGATACGCTTGTCCCCCGGTATGCCAGGAAACTCCGGTATACCGGGAAACTCCAGCCCCGCCAGAATTCCCGGCCCAGCAGACTCGGTGGTCATGAAAGTATGCTCCGTACGTGCTCTCGACGCGTCAGGACGATGACCCGTTGAAGATCTCGTGCGTCATCCTCACCATGGGCAACCGGGTCCCCGAGCTGGACCGGGCGGTCGAGTCCGCGCTGAACCAGGTCGACGGTGACGTCGAGGTGGTCATCGTCGGCAACGGCACGGACGTTCCCGAGCTGTCGGCCACCGTGCCCCCGGGTTCCTCGGCCTCGATCAGGAGCGTGCGGCTGAACCACAACGCGGGCATTCCCGCGGGCCGCAACCGCGGCGTCGAGGAGTGCTCGGGCGACGTCGTCCTCTTCCTCGACGACGACGGCTGGTACGCCGACATGGGGCTCGTCTCCCACCTGCGGGAGCGTTTCTCCACCGAGCACGACCTCGCGGTCGTCTCCTTCAGGGTGAAGGACCCCGACGGCGGCATCGGCCAGCGCCGCCACGTCCCCCGCCTGCGCGCGGGCGACCCCGAGCGGTCCTCCCCGGTCACCACCTTCCTGGGCGGCGCGTGCGCCATCCGCCGCTCGGCCTTCCTCCAGGTCGGCGGTCTCCCCGAGCGTTTCTTCTACGCCCACGAGGAGACCGACCTGGCCTGGAGGCTCCTCGGCGAGGGCTACCGCATCGAGTACGACGCCCAGACGGTCATGTACCACCCGCAGGTCCCCCCGACCCGGCACACCGACTTCTACCGCCTCAACGCCCGCAACCGGGTCTGGCTGGCCCGCCGCAACCTTCCCTGGGCGCTGGCCGCGCTCTACCTCCTCAACTGGATCGTGCTGACCCTGGTCCGCGAGCGCTCCAGGCCGGCCCTGCGCGCCTGGTTCAAGGGCTTCACCGAGGGGCTCCGCGAGCCCGCGGGCGAGCGCCGTCCCATGGGCTGGAACACCGCCTGGCGCATGCTCCGCCTCGGCCGCCCGCCGATCGTCTGATCCCCGATCCGCAGTGGACGTTTACACCCTCGGCGAGGCGTTCGGCGTCGTCACCAGCGGCCGGATCCGCCACGAGCACGAGGCCAGGCTGGACGTCGCCGGGGCCGAGTTCACCGTCGCGGTCGGGCTGTCGCGGCTCGGCCACCGGGTGGGCTGGCTGGGCAAGGTCGGCGGCGACGAGCTGGGGGCCAGGATCCTCACCGCGCTGCGCGGCGAGGGCGTGGACGTCTCCGACGCCCGGGTGGACGAGGGGTCCCCGACCGGGATCCTCCTGAAGGAGTCGAGGCTCGGCCAGGCGTCCAGGGTCACGTACTACCGCACCGGCGTCAGGCTCGCCCAGGGGAACGTCCCGGTGGACCGGATCGCGGCCTCCCGCGTCCTGCACGTCAGCGGGATCACCGCCGCGCTGAGCGCGCGCGACGCCATGCACGCCGCCGTGCGCGCCGCGCGGACCGCCGGGGTCGCGGTCTCGGTGGCGATCGACTACCACGACCAGCTCTGGCCCGACCTGCGCGAGGCCGAGGAGATCCTCAGCGTGCTGGCCTGCTCGGCCGACGTGCTGTTCGTCCGGCAGACCGAGCTCGACCTGGTCAAGCCCGCGCTCACCGGGGATCGCGAGGTCATCGTGACCCGCGGCGCCCGGGGGGCGAGCGTGCGGGTCGACGGTGTCCGCCACGACGCCGCCAGCCTCTCCACGCCCGTGGTCGACCCCAACGGCTCGGGGGATGCCTTCGTCGCGGGCTATCTCAGCGCGCTGCTGGAAGGTCTGCACCCGGCCGACCGGTTGCGCCGGGGCGGCCTGCTCGCGGCCTTCGCCTCGTCGGGGCCCAGCGACTGGCAGGGCCTGCCGACGAGGGCCGAGCTGCCCCTTTTGGAACTCGACGCCTGATCCCGCGGGCGGCTCCTCCCCGAGCCCTCAATGCCCTCAGTGCCCTCAGGGTTCTTTGGCCTCGCCGAGCGTCATGGCCAGGTGGGCGACCGTGCTCGTCACCAGGGCGCGCTTGGGCAGGCCGAGCTCGCTCAGCTCCTTGGCGATCGGATGGTTGCCCAGGCGGATGAGAGCGCCGCCGGGGCGCGTGCGGATCCCCCGGGGGGACAGCGACCAGGGGATGCGGCGGGTGACGCCGTCCAGGTGGCTGTAGGCGTCGAGGGGGGTCATCATGCCGGTGCCCGGCACCGGGACGCCCGGTTTGATCAGCAGGTCCAGCACCAGGCGGCCGTCCTTGCGCACGATGCACCGTTTGTAGGGGGAGGACATGCGCAGATCGATGTGGGCGAGTTCCTTGGGGAAGCCCCAGATGGCGCGACCCGCCTCCAGGGTGAAGCCCTGGTCGACCGGGAGCCAGTGGACGAACGCCCCGGCGCCGGTGCGGTGCAGCTCGGCCAGGTTCGCGCGCAGCCCCCCGCGGGGAACGTGGCCGGAGCCGGGGGGCCTGGCCAGGAAGGCGACGCCGAACTCGTGGTAGCCGCCCAGGTCGCTGTCGAGATAGTCGGCGAACACCAGCGTGCACAGGGCCTTGCGGGGTAGCACCTCGGCGACGTCCAGATGCGAGTAGGCGATCACCGCCCGCGCGGCGTCCGCCCTGACCAGGTAGGACGCGCTGCAGACCATGACGTCGCGGACGCGGACCGGCATGGTGACCTCGCGCCCCTGAATCAGATGGCGTGCCATGCCTCCAGTACACCAATCTCCAGGCCGGACGTCACTGGTTTGCCCGCCCATTCCTCCAGCCGCCCGACGAACGCGCCCGCGTGGTCCGGCCAGTTGTGGTGGGCCAGGGCCTCGGCGTGGCCGCGCGCGCCCGTCGCGGCCGCCCCTTCGGGGTCGTCCCGCAACGCCAGCACCGCGCGTACCGCCGCCCGGGCGTCCCCGAAGGGGACGACGACACCGCACCCGGTCCTCTCGACCATGGACGCCGCGGCGGGCAGGGGGGTGGTGATCACCGGGACTCCCCGGGACATGTAGTCGATGATCTTGGCCGGTACGGGCCGGGGGCCGGGCGCGTCGTGCGGGAGCGACAGGCCGGCGATCGCCCCCTCGGCCATCCGCAGCGCGTGCCGGTTGGGCACGTAGCCGTACCAGTCGAGCAGGCCCTCCCGCTGCGCGTCCCGCAGCAGCGGCCTGATCCGGACGTCGGCGGAGCCGATCAGGTCGAGCCTGATCCCGTACGGGAGCAGCAGCCGGGCCGACTCGATCAGCTCGGCCACGCCTCCGGCCTCGGAGAGGTGGCCCACGTGGACCACCCGGTTCCGGCCGGGCGGCGGGGGCGGGTTCGGGGACACGTAGGCGGCGTTGGGCACGACCGGGTGGGGGCCGGAGAACCGCTCCCGGTAGGAGTCCTCGGCCAGGATCAGGTGCAGGCGGTGCTCCGCGCGGGCCTCGACCCGGCGTACCAGCGCGGGCAGGGTCCGGCGCAGGGGGCCGGGGAGGCCGAGGCCGGTGCCCGGCGCGTCAGCGCCCCAGGCGCTCCCGCCGTCTCCTCGCACGTCCCAGACGGTGGCGGGGCGGCGCCTGGGCAGGCGGAACAGCAGTTCCGTGTCGTGTACGACCAGCAGGTCGGCGCCCTCCACCCCGCGTTTCAGGGCCCCCCGGGCGGCCTTCAGCGCCCGCCTGCGGCGCCCGGCGGTCGCCCGGGGCACGTCGATCGCCCGGATCCCGGGATCCGGGGTGACGTTGCAGTCGGTGAAGGGGGCGACGTAGGTGATCTCATGCCCGGCGTCGAGGAGCGACCGGATCTGCCGATGCATGATCCGGGCGTCCTCTGGGTGATGAGCGATTGTCGCGACGCATACCCGCATATCCCGATGCTGAGGGTTCGTTCCGTCATCACCGGATGTGGGGGGTTAATTACCGGGTAACTGGCGCTGAACTCTCCCTGGCGGCGGGTGCGGCGTCGGCCGGTGCGGTGGTAGCGGCGGTGGTGTCGGCGGGCGGGGACGGGCGGCGGTAGAGCCAGACCAGGCGGGGTTCGAGCATCCACTTGAAGAGCTTGCGGGTCTCCGGCAGGCACAGCACGATGGCCAGGGCCAGCGAGCTGCACGCGATCGCCGCCACGCCCAGCGGGCCGTACAGCCAGGGGAAGCTCAGCCAGCCCTGGTCCTTGGCGATGACCACCACGACGCCGTGGAGCAGGTAGGCGTACAGGGTGCGGGTGCCGAGGTCGGAGAACCAGGTCTCGCCCCGGGGCACCAGCGCGAGCACCGCGACCGTCATGACCAGCGCCGCGACCAGCACGGCGCCGCGTACGCCGAAGCCCAGCCACCAGGACATGTCCATGGCCTTGAAGCTGTAGCGGAAGTAGATCGGGTCGAGGGGGACGCGGGGCGCGATGACGATCGCCACCCCGGCGGCGCCGGCGAGGACCACCGCGGAGGTGATCTTGACCCAGAGGGGCTTGAGCAGGTCGAAGTGCTCGGGCTTGAGCAGCAGGCCGAGCACGTAGAACGGCAGCAGGCCGAAGAAGCGGTCGATGCTGAAGTCGCCGGAGATCTCCGAGAAGCCCGCGGCCATGTAGATGACCACCGCGACCAGCAGCGGCTGCCGCATCCGCGTCCAGATGGGCGTGGAGATCCGCCAGAGGACCAGTGCCAGCAGATACCAGTTCAGCCAGGCCGGATCAATTATCGTCAGCGTCCACTTCTGGCCAAGTCCGTAGCGGAGCAGCGCGTAGCCGATCTCCACGACCACGTACGGGATCAGCAGGGTGTCGACCAGCTTGTTGATCTTCGCGTTGGAGTTCCAGAAGTTGCGGCCCAGGTAGCCGCTGATCAGCACGAACGCCGGCATGTGGAACATGTAGATGAACAGGTACGCGGCCTCCGCCGAGTGCGCCTTCAGGGTGGGGACCAGCGAGTGGCCCGTCACCACCAGGGCGATCAGGACGAACTTCACGTTGTCGAGGTAGGGCTCGCGCTTCTTCCTGGCCGCGGGGGCCGGGGCCTCCTCCTCGGCGACCGGCTCGCGCTCGCGCTCGGCCCGCAGCTCCTGCTCGGCCTGCGGGCCCTGGCTCCAGAACGAGGGCTCGCTCTCCCGGCTGGTGTTCTCCCAGTAGGAGAAGGGACGCTCACCGGCCGGCCGCGGCTCCTGGCGGGGCCGCGGGGCGGACGGCGGTCGTCCCGTGTCCGGGAACCGCACGGGAGCCTGCGGCTCTCCGGGCAGCCGTGGCCGTCCGGGAAGCTGGGAATCCCCGGGGACCCCGGGATATCCGGGGGCGGGCGCCTGGCCGGGAGCCCGAGGGGGCGCGGCTCCCGGCGGCGGGGGGACGCGCGGCGACGTGGGCGGCGGGGCCCAGTCGGGCCGGGGGGCCGGCACCTGGGGGGCGCCCTGCGGGGGAGTGGGGCCGTCCTGCGCCCACGACGGGGGGAAGTCCTCCTGCCCCCATGGCGGCGCCGAGGGGGAGGGATCCTGCCGCGCCCGCGGCGGCACCGAGGGAGGGGAGTCCTCCCGCGCCCACGGCGGGACCGAGGGGGAGGGGTCCTCCTGCGCCCACGACGCCTGCGCCCACGACGAGTCCTGCGCCCACGCCGGACCTTCCTGGGACCACGAGGGCTCCTCGCGGCCCCACGAGGGCTCCTGGGGGACCGGCTCGGCGTCCAGGGGCTTGGACAGGTCGAGCGGGTCGTGGGAGTCGTGAGGGCCGCCGGCGTGCGGCTCGCGGTACGCCGGGTAGGCCCCCCACTCGGTGACCTCGCCGGGGCTCTCCTCCCGGTCGACTCCGGCGTCGCGCCGGGACGCCCTGCCGGAGGCGGCCGGATCCGGGGACGGCGGCTCCGGCCACGAGGGCTGGGGCCCGCCGGGCGCCTGCGCGTGACCGGGCCACGGGGCGGATCTCCGGCCCTGCCCGCCGGTGGACCCGCCGGAGCCGGGTTCGGAACCGCCGTCGTCCTGGGGGGCCGGCACCTGGAAGGATCGGATGTCGCTCACGAGGGGAAGGCTCAGCTATCTGTCGGAGACCGGGGAGTAGTCGGGCAGACTGGCGGGGTGCCCGGGGGCGGGCCGGAGGTGCGGGCGGGCGTTCGCCTCGCGGCCTTGACCAACCCTAAACCGACTGTGCGCCCTCTGTCGCACACACGCACTCTGATTCGGGCGGTTCTCGGGTAATCGTGACTGTCCACGGCCCGGTGAACAGCCGGTTCCCGACGCCTCCCCGGACGGTGACTCCCCGCCACCCGAGCATGATGCCCGGTTCGCCGGGCTCCGCCGCCTTCGTCCGTGTGGTCCGGTTCCGTCCGCTCACCCGGCCGGGTGAGCGGACGCGGCGGCCGGTCGCACCGCCGTCCGGCCCGGTCCGGTCACCCGGCCGCATCCAGCCGCATCCGGTCACGGCGGCCGGACCGCCGCGAAGGGGGCGTCAGGTGCAGGGATTGGTCTTGCTGTCGACGACCTTGTCCGTGAGGGCGTCGGGGATCTTCGGGAGGGCGCGGACACCCGGCCAGTCGGCGCCGATGACCAGCTGGATGACCGGCCCGGTCGGTGCCTTGCCCCCCGGGGTGGGCGGGGGCGCCACGGACGGGACGTACTTCTCGGTGGTGACCGGCCTGACCTTGCCCGCGACCGGGGCGCGCTTGTCGCCGGAGAGCCTGGCGGCCAGCGCGTCGCCGTACGAGACGCCGTCGGCGGCGTCCTTCTTGGCGTAGCGCACCGTGGTGGTGGGCACGTTGCCGGTCGCCGGGCGGGCGTTGCCGACGTGGGTGACCACGAAGCCCTGGTCGGCCAGCTCGGCGGCGACCTCCCTGGCCCTGTTCGGGGTGTCGGTGCCGTTGAACACCTGGATCCTGACCTGCTCGCGCTTGACGGCCGGCTTGGCCTTGGGGTCCGGGGGCGGGGTGACCTCGGTGTCGTTCTTGATCGCGGCGAACAGCTGGTTCGCGTACGGCTGCACCCAGGCGACCCGGTTGGGGTCGTCGGGGTGGGGACCCCACGGGACGGTGATCAGCTTGACGCCGCCCGCGGTCAGCTTCTGGGCGCTCTTCCCGATCTCGAGCAGGGTGCCGGTGTCCTTGGCCAGCTCCTCGTCCATCCGGACGGACTTGGCGGCGGTGTTGATGAAGTTCAGCATCTTGACGGGGTCGGTCAGCAGCTCGCTGCTGGTGGCCTTCTTCACCACCTGGCTGAGGAAGACCTGCTGGCGCTTGATGCGGCCGATGTCGCTGCCGTCGCCGTAGCCGCGCAGCCGGACGTAGCCCAGGGCCTTCTCGCCCGCCAGGAGGTGCCAGCCCGCCGGGAGCTGGAGCTTGGCCTTCTTGTCGTCGACCGGCTTGGTCAGGCAGACCCTGACGCCGCCGAGGGCGTCCACGATGTTCTTGAAGCCGGTGAAGTCGACCTCGACGAAGTGGTCGATGCGGATGTCGGTGAGCGCCTCGATCGTGGTGATCGTGCAGGTGATGCCGCCCTCGTTGTAGGCGGCGTTGATCATCTCGGTGCGGGCCGCCACCGGTGCGCCCGTCTCGGACTGGCAGGCGGGCATGTCGACCACCGAGTCGCGGGGGAAGCTGACGAACGTCGCCTTGTCGCGGTCGGGGGCGATGTGCATGAGGATGATCGTGTCGGTGCGCTTGCCCGCGTCGGCCATCTTCTGGCCGTACTTGAGGTTGTCGCCCTCGCGGGTGTCGGAGCCCACGATCAGCACGTTGAGCGCGCCCTTGACGGGCGCCGGGCGGTTGTTGCCGAGCTTGCCGGCGAGCTCGACACCGTCGATGTTGCCGACCGTGTTGCGGTAGACCCCGTAGCCGCCCAGGGTGCCGAGCACCAGCAGTCCGGTCGCCGCGATGCCGGCCCAGGCGCCGCCGGTGAGCCGCCGCTGCTTGCGGCCCTTGCTCCTCGGCGCCGCTTCCCTGGGCTGCGTCGGGAGGTCTCTCGGCGAGGTCTCCGGGGGAGGGCCGTCCCCTCCCGCGCGCCGCGCGCCGCGGCGGCCGTGGGAGGCGGGTTCGCTCCGGCGGTCCCTGACGGCCGCCTGCCGGTGGTCGCTCATGCGAGCCTCCCGCTACGGGGCGTCGTCCGGTGCTCGTGCTCGATCATCGAGCCCAAAGGGTAGATCACGAGGTGCGCGCCAGGAGTCGTGATGATGCGAACTTGGCCAAGACCGCCCCCTGACACCGCCATGATGGATCCGGCGGCCAGCATACTCAAATGCGGACATTAGTAGGAATGTTACTGAAATTAGGTTTACGTACGACAAGTGCCGCCGCCAGGCAGGCGGCGGGCACGGCCGGCAGGACGTACCGGTAGTCGAACTCCGCCACCGCCGCCGGCATCACCAGCAGCACCACCGCCACCGACCAGGGCAGCGCCCACGCCGTGGTGTCCGGGCGGAAGCGCCGGACGCACGCCGCCGCGGGCGGTAGCAGCAGGATCACCAGGACCGCCGCGCCAGGCAGTCCGGCGATTCCCTGATAGGTACGGATCCAGCCCGCGTACGGTTCGACGATCCGGGTGGAGATCGGGCCCCTCTCGTAGCGCTTCGCGGCCTCGGCGCCCACCGTCGCCGGATAGCGCCCCGGCGGCGCGGGCGGGGTCGCCGGGAACCGGTAGTAGTCGTAGATCTCCTGGTCCGGGTAGACCGGGCGGCCCACGGTGAACGAGCGGGCCAGCTCCGAGGCGACCGAGCCGAGATAGTCCAGCGGCTGGCTCAGGATCGCCAGCGACGCGAACCGCCCGGCCAGCGTGTCGTTCGTCTTCGTGAAGGTGATGCCGGGCAGCCTGACCAGCGGCGAGTCCTGCGCCCAGACGTACTCCTGCGCGGGAGGCCGCTGCGCCGCAGGTCGGGGGTCGCAGAGCACCGCCAGGTCGGGCGGCGGTCGCATCACGCCGCAGTCGGCGAAGGTCATCGTCTTGCCGTACAGGAAGACGCCGTTCGCGCCCACGATGCCGATCCGCTGGTACGTCGCGTGGAACCAGGCCCCGTACCCGAGGATCGGCACCGTCGCGGCGGCGAGCATCACCCCCGCCGCGAGCACCCGGCCCCGGTCCCTGAAGATCAGCCAGGCCGCGAAGAGGGCCACCAGCGGCAGCCCGACGGTCCTGGTCAGCGTCGCCGCCGCGAGCAGCAGCCCGATCCCGCACGCCGTACGCCACCCGACGGACCCACGCACGGCCAGGCAGGCCGCCGACACGACCAGGACCGCGAACAGGGTGTCGGAGACCAGCAGGTGCTCCAGCTGGATCTGGTAGGCGTCCAGGAGGGAGGGGACGGACGCGAGCGCGGCGGCCCAGCCTGGCGCCCGCAGCCGCCGCGCGGTGAGATAGACCAGCACGCCGATCAGCAGCCCGAGCAGGTGCTGGGCCAGCGCGACGACGGCGAACTCGTGGAACGGTTCGAGCAATCGCATGAACATCGGGTACCCGGCGGGGCGGACCAGGTCGGGCCGGGGTTTCAGCGCGGTGACGACGTAGGTGTAGGAGTCGGGGAACCAGAGCGCGGGCCGGTAGCCGAGCATGGTGATCACCCGCAGCGCGATCCCCGCGACCAGCACGACCAGGAACCAGCGGTGCTCCAGGAGCAGGTGGCGGCCCCGGAGCCCGCGGCGGTCAGGAAATTCGCGGTCGCCCCGGAACCCGCGACACCGCCGCACCCACCCGATCACTCGTCCCCCTCCTCGAACGCTGCGCGTACGCTACCGGCTTCGACCTGGCCCCGCGCTCGCGCCGGGCCCGTGTCCGCGCCCCCGGGTCCCGCTCGGCTCCCGGCCCCGCCTGAACCCGGCCCCGGCCCGGCCTCGCCTGAACCCGGCCCCGGCCCGGCCCCGCCTGAACCCGGCCTCGCCTGAACCCGGCCCCGCCCGGACGCGGCCCCGGTACGGGCCCGGCGTGCCAGGTGCGGGCCGGAAGTGGCACTACGCTCGGTTCGCATCATGACCACCGGCTGGACGGACCGTACGCGCAGGCCCTCGGCGGGCAGGGTGCTCGCCGTGGTCTCCGTCGTGCCCGTGCTCGTCCTGGCGGGCTGGCTGCTGGCCGGGCTGCCGCTGCTGCTGCTCGGCTGGTTCCGGCCGCTCGTCGCGGTCCCGCTGGGGCTGGCGGCCGTCGCGCTGCTGTGCCGGTACGGCCTGCGCCGCCTGCCGGAGACCGTCGAGGCGACCGCCTGGCAGGTCACCGGGGTGGTCGCCGCCGCCCTGGCCTCCGGGATCTTCAACGGCCTGCTGCACGGCGAGCAGCTGATCGTCCGCCGCGACCCCGCCACCTACGCGCAGTACGGCGTCTGGCTGGCCCGTCACGGCTCGCTGCCGATCCCCTCCCAGGAATGGGCCTTCGGCGGCACCGACCCGGCGCTCCACTTCGACAGCGTGGGCTTCTACGCCTCCGGCGGCGCGGTCGTGCCGCAGTTCATGCCGGGGGCGCCGATGCTCCACGCGGTGGGCGCCTGGCTGGGTGACGTCGCGGGGCTGCTGCTGGTGCCGCCGGTGCTGGGGGCGGCGGCCGTGCTGGTCCTCGCGGGGGTCGTCGCCCGGCTCGCCGGGGCTCGCTGGGCACTCCTCGCCGCGCCGGCCTTCGCCGTCTGCCTCCCGATCCTCTACACCTCGCGGACGACCTTCAGCGAGATCCCGTCCCTGGTCCTGCTCTTCGGCGGCCTCGCCCTGCTGTACGACGCCGAGGCCAGACTCCGTTCCGGCCCCGGCCCCGGTGAGGGGGCGGCACGGGCGGGAGCCGCCCTGGCCGGGCTGGTGTTCGGACTGGCCGTCCTGGTCAGGATCGACGGGCTGCGCGACGTGCTCCCCGTGCTCGTCTACGCCGGGCTGCTCATCGCCCTGAGCCGGGTGGGGGACCGCGACGGGGGGCGGCTGGGCGTGCCGCTGCTCGGCGGGCTGGTGGCGGGGGCCGGGTCGGGCCTGGCCGCCGCCTACCTGCTGTCCAGGCCGTACCTGGACTACCTGTCGGACTCGGTCGTCCCGCTGCTGGCCATCTGCGGCGCGGTCGTGGTCCTCACCGTGGTGGTGACGGCGCTCGCCCCGCGGCTCGCGGCCCCGCTGCGGCGGGTGGCCGGTGTCCGGCGGCTGCCCGAGATCGCCGCCGGACTGGTCGCGCTGGTCGCGGCGGCCTTCGCCGCCCGGCCGTGGCTGGAGACCGTGGTCCGGCACCCCGTCACGCGGGACGATCAGACGACCGCGGAGTTCATCAAGGGCGTCCAGCGGATCAACCGCCTGCCGCTCGACGGCTCCCGGCTCTACTACGAGAACTCGGCGCACTGGGTGATCTGGTACATCGGGCTTCCCGCGGCGCTTCTGGCCGTCCTCGCCGCGGTCGTGCTCACGCGCAGGCTCGTCAGGGGAACGGCCCCCGGCTGGCTGCTGCCGCTCGCCGTCATCGGCTGGACCACGGTCACCACGCTCTACCGGCCCGGCATCACCCCCGACCACCCGTGGGCCGCCCGGCGGCTGGTCCCCGTCGTCATCCCCGGCCTGATCCTGCTCGCCGTCTGGGGCCTGCGCTGGACGCGCGACAGGGCGCGGAGGTCGGGGTACGGCCAGGGCGCGCGCAGGGGCCTCGCCGCGGCCGGGGCGGTCCTCCTCCTCGTCCCCCCGGTGATCACCTCGGGGGGGACGGCGTTCAGCCCGGTCGACCGCGGTGAGCTCGCCGCGGTCGAGACCATGTGCGCGGCCCTCCCGCCGCGCGCCTCGGTGCTCGTCATCGAGCGTGTCACCGCCGCCCGCTTCACCCAGGTCGTCCGGGGCGTCTGCGGCCTCCCTGCCGCCCGGCTCACCATCTACCGCTCCGACATCCCCAGGTCCGCCGACGTCGCCCGCCTGGCCGCCCGCGTCCGCGCCGCCGGACGCACCCCGGTCCTGCTCGCCGCCGAGTCCCGGCAGCTCTCCGGATACGGCGTCCCCGTCCACATCATGAACCTCCGCACCCGCCAGGACGACCGTTCCCTCGTCGACGCCCCCAACGGCACCTGGTCCCTGGCCGCCGACGTCTGGATGACCGTTCCGCGGGCGAACAGGGACACGTGAGAGACGGAACCGATGAGCCGTCCTCGCTGGTCGGAACGCGATTTCCCTGCCGATGTGACCACTTTGGAGTTACGATTGCCACATGAGTGAGCCGTTGTTCAACGATCAATTCAAAGACCACACGGTGGGCGTGCGTGACCTCACGCACGGAACCAGTCAGGTCCTCGCCCGCGTCAAGGCGGGTGAGACGCTGACGATCACCGAAAGGGGAGAGCCCATCGCCATGGTCATTCCGCTACGTCAA
The DNA here is from genome assembly GCF_040639575.1 of Streptosporangium sp. NPDC023825. Classification (NCBI taxonomy): domain Bacteria; kingdom Bacillati; phylum Actinomycetota; class Actinomycetes; order Streptosporangiales; family Streptosporangiaceae; genus Streptosporangium; species Streptosporangium sp. NPDC023825. The sequence continues at coordinate 152,322 of NZ_JBFAAE010000013.1, forward strand.
CCCAGGAGAGTCATGCCCGCCGTGGGCTACGCCTCCAGCGGAGATCCCGTGTGGGCCTCCCGCGCCGACGAGAATCTTGACGGATTCGGCGAGTGATCGTCGCGGACACCGGGGCGATCCTGGCCACGATCGACTCGGCCGCCGCTGAACACCTTGCCTGTGTGCAGGTGCTCTCTCAGCTCAGGCGGCCAATGTTGATCACGCACATGGTGATCGCCGAAACCGACTACCTTTTGACCAAGCGTTTTGGCGTTGCCACAGCCAACCGATTCCTCTCGGATGTGGCAAGGGGGGCCTACACCCTGGTGCCAAGCGGGGAAAGGGAACTCGACGACGCGGTCACGGTCAACACGCGTTACGCGGATCTGAAGTTGGGCGTCACCGACTGCATGAACGTCGTCTTGGCGGCACGGTACGACACGGCGACGATCTTTACCCTGGACGAACGGCACTTCCGTGTGATCGCCCCGCTCAACGGGGCGGACGCCTTCACTCTTCTGCCGGCCGACGCGAAACTTCCCTGAGACATTGCTTCCTCTCGAGAAGTTGCTGTGTCAAGACCACTGGATCGGGAACGAACGCGTGGTTGTCGGCAGGGCTGGGGAAACAGGTGGCCTCCGGGTGACGGAGGGTATGGGCGGGGAATGAGCCGGTCCGGTGGGAGCGGCCCAAAGCCACACCGGGAAGCCGTCCCGAGAAGGTGATGTGCGCTCGGGTCCCGCCCGGGCAGAGTATCCTCGCCCGTCGAGAGCATGCCCGAGAGCCCGAGAGTGGATCAGCCGTGGACGCAACGCCGTACGTGACCATCGTCCTGCCGTGTTACAACGAGCAGGACCACGTCATCGCCGAGGTCGAGCGCATCTGCGAGGCCATGGACCACAGCGGATACACCTACGAACTCGTGGCGGTGGACGACTTCTCCACCGACGAGACCCTGGCCAGGCTGCAGGAGGCCGCGCCCAGGTTCCCGAACATGCGGATCAGGGCCTTCCACCGCAACGGCGGCTCCGGCACGGTGCGCAGGATCGGCACCCAGGAGGCGAACGGCGAGATCGTCGTGTGGACCGACGCCGACATGACGTACCCGAACGAGCGCATCCCCGAGCTCATCCAGATCCTGGAGAAGGACCCGGCGATCGACCAGGTCGTGGGCGCGCGGACCAGCGAGGAGGGCTCGCACAAGCTCCTGCGGGTCCCGGCCAAGTGGTTCATCCGCAAGGTGGCCGAGCGACTGGCCGGGCAGAAGATCCCCGACCTCAACAGCGGGCTGCGGGCGTTCCGCAAGTCGGTCGCCAAGCCCTACCTGAGGCTGCTGCCGCCCGGGTTCTCCTGCGTCACGACGATCACGCTGTCGTTCCTGTCGAACCAGCACGACGTCTACTACCTGCCGATCGGCTACAGCAAGCGGGCGGGCAAGTCCAAGTTCAGCTTCGTCTCCGACGCCTACCGCTACATCCTGCAGGTGCTGCGGATGGTCATGTACTTCAACCCGCTCAAGGTCCTCATGCCGCCCGCGCTCTGGCTGGTCGGCATCGGCCTGGTCAAGGGCGTCGTCGACATCGTCCGCTACGGGTTCTACCTGACCAGCAACACCATCGTGATCTTCCTGTCCGGCCTGCTCATCGGCTCGCTGGCGCTGCTGGCCGACCTCATCGTGCGCTCCAGGAGCGAGTAGTGCGGATCGCCGTCGTCGGGCCGACGTACCCCTACAAGGGCGGCGGGGCCGCGCACACCACCGAGCTCGCCCACCGGCTGCGGGCCGCCGGGCACGACGTGGTGATCGAGTCGTGGCGGGCGCAGTACCCCTCCTTCCTGTATCCGGGGAAGCAGACCGCCGACACACCCGACGGCGAGCCGTTCCCGCACGTCCGGCGCGACCTCGACTGGCGCCGCCCGGACGGCTGGGTCCGCGCCGGGAGGCGGCTTCGGAGCGCCGACCTGGTCGTCCTCGCCGTCCTCAGCCCGGTGCAGGTCCCGCCGTACCTGGGCATCCTGTACGGCCTGCGCCGCCGGACCCGGGTCGTGGCGCTCTGCCACAACGTCCTGCCGCACGAGCGCAAGCCGTACGACACGCCGTTGATGAAGGCGCTGCTGCGCCGGGTGGACGCGGTGCTCGTCCACTCCGAGGGACAGGCGGGCAAGGCCCGCGAACTGGCGGCCACGCCCGTGCGGGTGGCCGAGATGGCCCCGCACCTTCCCTCGGGGGCCGATCGCCGCGGACCGGCCGAGGGCGTGCACGACAGGCTGCTGTTCTTCGGCCTCGTCCGGCCCTACAAGGGCCTGGACCTGCTGCTGCGCGCGTTGCCCGAGGGCGTGTCGCTGCGGGTCGCCGGGGAGTTCTGGGGCGGCCTGGAGGAGACGACCAGGGCGCTGGTCACCGAGCTGGGGCTGGACGGGCGGGTGGAGCTGCGGCCGGGGTACGTGGCCTCGGCCGACGTTCCCGGGCTGTTCGCGGACGTGGACGCGCTGGTCCTGCCCTACCGGAGCGGGACGGCGAGCCAGCAGGTGTGGCTCGGCCACGAGCACGGGGTGCCGGTCGTCGCCAGCCGGGCGGGGACGCTCGGCGACCACGTCACCGACGGGGTGGACGGGCTGCTGGTCGAGCCGGGCTCGGTGGAGGCGCTGCGCGCCGCGCTGGCCGCGTTCTACCGGCCGGGCGAGCCCGAGCGGCTGCGCGCCGGGGTCAAGGCCGTCGACCCCGAGCCGTACTGGGCCTCCTACGTCGAGACGCTGGTCTCGGGCTCGGACTCCGGCTCCTCGCGCTGACGGTCCGCGGGGCCGGAGAGGCGTCCCCACAGGAAGCCGATCCCGGCCCAGCTCAGGTCGGCCAGGGTGAACATCACCCTCGACACCACCGCGGCCACCAGCGCCCTGGGGGAGTCGAGCACCGGCGCCAGGGCGAGCACCAGCGCCCCCTCGCGGACGCCGATCCCGGCGGGGACGATCACCGTGACGATGCCCGTCGCCCAGGCCAGCGCGTAGGCGCCGACCGCCACCGGATAGAGGGAGGCGCCCGAGGCGCCCAGGTCGGCCATCGGGAGCAGCAGGTGGGGGCCGTACACCAGCCAGCCGGTGACCGTGAGGGCGACCGCGACGAGCACGGCCCTGCCGCTGAGCAGCCGGCCCTGGCCGAGGGGCTCCTGGCGGGCGACCCGCAGGGCCAGGTTGAGCCCGAAGGTGAGCACCGCCGGGTGCAGGCAGACGGCGATGACGGGGACCAGCGCCAGCAGGTACCACGCCTGGGTCGCCCGGGTCAGGGTCTCGCGCAGGGTCACCGCCGCGACGAGCAGGGCGCAGCCCAGGGAGACCAGCAGGGCGAAGGAGACGGAGCCGAACATGCGCCGGGGCGGGACGTCGTGGTCGCGGCCGAGCTCGATCATCGCGGCGTACGCCCAGACGCTGCCCGGCACGTACTTGCCGAGCTGGCCGACGAAGAACACCCTCGCGGTGCTCCCGAGGGGGAGCGGCGAGCCCATCCCGGCCAGAACCGCCCGCCAGGCCAGCACCATGACGCCGATCCCGGCCATCACCGACAGGTAGGAGCCGCCGAGCGACCACCACGACAGCTGCGAGATCGCGGCCGCCGTCTCGTCACGGTTCCTGACCAGGCCGTAGCCGAGGAAACCCACCGCGACCAGCGCGAGCAGCACCCGCAGGAGGCGGCTTGACCGCAGTCGGCTGAGCATCCGCCCAGGGTACGACGGTCTCCTTACCCGGCGGTAGGGTCACCGGTCACCGGTACTCTTGGGCGGCGTGGCGGAGCGGTGGCGGACCGCGTCACGCGGAGGGAAGAAGAGGAACGGTGAGTAAGTGATGAGCGCCGAGCGGGTCGCGCAGCTTGAGTACTCCGAGTTCCAGGCGGCGATGCTGGACGAGGAGAAGCGCCGCAGGAAGGCCGCGAAGATCGTCGCGGTGCTCGGGCACTTCCTCGGCAGGGACAAGGACGTCCTCGCCGGTCTGACGGTCGCCGACATCGGCTGCTCGGCGGGTTTCATCGCCGACGAGCTGGCCGCGGCGGGCGCGAGTCGCACCTTCGGCGTCGACATCGACGTGCCGGGCCTGCGCAAGGCGTCCCAGAGGTTCGGCGAGCGGGTCGAGTTCGTGTGCGCCGACGGCACCGCGCTGCCCTTCCCCGACGGCTCGGTCGACGTGCTGGTCTTCAACCACATCTACGAGCACGTGGTCGACCCGGACGCGATCATGGCCGAGATGCGCCGGGTGCTCTCCGACGACGGCGTCCTCTACCTGGGGCTGGGCAACCGGCTCGGGGTGATGGAGCCGCACTACAAGCTGCCGTTCCTGTCCTACCTGCCGCCCGCGCTCGCCGACCGCTACGTGCGGCTCTCCGGCCGGGCCGACAGCTACTACGAGCGCTACCGGACCCGCCGGGGCCTGCGGAGGATGGTGCGCGGCCTGCGGGTGTGGGACTACACCTTCCCCGTGCTCGCCACCCCGGCCGCGTTCGCCGGGAACGAGCTCTTCCCCGGCCTGGTGGGACGGGTGGCCGGCGGGGTGCTGTCGAGGCTGCCCCGCCCGGTGCTGCGGGCCCTGCTGCCGGTGGTGCCCACCTACCTGTGGGTGGCGACCAAGGGCGACCGCCGCCCGGCCGGCCCCTCCCTGCCCCGGCCGCCAGAGCCGGTACGTCCCCTGTGAGCTCTCCACGTGCCTGCGGTGAGCCCTTCCTCGGTCGTCGCGCCGGGAGACGCGCCGTGACCGCCGGAGCCGGTACGGCCCCGGCCGCGACTCCGGCGGGTCCCCGGTGACCGCGGGCACCGGATCCGGCAGGTCCACCCTGAGGCGGGTGGTCCGTGTCGCCTTCCTGCTCGTCGCGCTCGGGTTCGGCGCGTGGGTGGTGGTGGGCCAGTGGGAGGAGATCCGCGCGGGGTTCGCCCGGCTGTCGTGGACGTCGCTCGCGCTGTCGCTGGTCGCGGTGCTCGCCGCGCTGGGCGGCGGGATGATGACGTGGCGGGCGTTGCTGGCCGACCTGGGCTCGCCGCTGCCCCTGCGCGACGGGGCGAAGGTCTTCTTCGTGGGCCAGCTGGGCAAGTACATCCCGGGCTCGCTGTGGCCGGTGATCGCCCAGATGGAGATGGGCCGTGAGCTGGGCGTGCCCCGGTCGCGGAGCGCGGCGGCGTTCTTCCTGACGCTGCCGGTGCAGCTCGGCAGCGGGCTGGTGGTCTCGGGGGTGACCCTGCTGGCGGCGATGCCGGGGTCGGTGGCGCCGTACGCGTGGGTGTTCCTGCTGATCCCGGTGCTCGCGGTGGCCTTCGAGCCGAGGGTGGTCAACGCGGTCCTCGGGTTCGGGCTGCGGAAGCTCAAACGCGAGCCACTGGAACGCCCGCTCACCCGCAGGGGCATGTTCACCGCGCTGGGCTGGGCACTGCTCGGCTGGATCGCGTACGGGCTGCACCTGGCGGCGATCGTCCACGACCTCGGATCCTCCGGCTTTCCCGCGGTCCTGTTCTCGGTCGGCGCGTTCGCGCTGTCGTGGTGCCTGGGGATCATGACGTTCGTCGTCCCGGCGGGAGCGGGGGTGCGCGAGGTGGCGATGGTGGCCGTCCTGGCGCCGGTTCTGGATCAGGGATCGGCCATCGCGGCGGCGCTCTGCTCCCGGATTGTGATCATTCTTGGCGATCTCCTCTGCGCGGGTCTCGCGGGGCTGGTCGCGCGCCGCGCCGAGGGGTCCCGGAAGGGCCACGCTTCGGGAAAAGCAGTGTGATTTCCCCCACGGTTCCGGAGAGTCTGGCAATAGAGTAAACAGAAGAAGGGGACGGTCGTCCCGCCTTGGATCATGAGGGGAGCGATCCTTCTTGCCGCCGAGAGTGCTCGTGGACGCGGCCGCGGTTCCGGCCGATCGCGGTGCGCTGATCAGGTATGTCGATGGACTCGTCGCCGCACTGGACAGGGCGGGCGCCGACCTCGCGGTCGTCTGCCAGCGCGCCGACGCCGCCAGATACGCCGGCCTGGCGCCCTCCGCGCGGATCGTGCCGGGGCCGCACGGGATCACCAACCGGGCGGCGCGCCTGACGTGGGAGCAGACGGGTCTGCCGTTCCTCGCCCGGCAGGTCGGCGCCCAGGTCATCCACGCCCCTTACTACTCGATCCCGCTGAGCTCGGGCCTGCCGACCGTGGCGACCGTTCACGACCTCACCTGCTTCACCGAGCCGCTGCAGCACGACGCGGTCAAGGCGGCGTTCTTCCGCGCCGCGACCCGCACCGCGGTCCGGCACGCCACCCGGGTGATCGTGCCCTCCAAGGCGACCAGGGACGAGCTGATCAGGATCCTCTCGGCCGACCCGACCCGCATCGACGTCGCCTACCACGGCGTCGACCCGGCGCTGTTCCACCCGCCGTCCGAGCGCGAGATCACGCACGCCTCCGACCGGCTCGGCCTGCACGGCACCCCGTACGTGGCCTTCCTGGGCCCGCTGGAGCCGCGTAAGAACGTGCCAAACCTGATCCGCGGCTTCGTGCGCGCCGTCGAGAACATCCCGGAGCCGCCCGCCCTGGTGCTCGCCGGGGGCATCCGCGACGTCGAGGTGGACGCCGCCGTGGAGGAGGTCCCCTCGACCGTGCGGGTGCTCCGTCCCGGTTTCCTGTCGTTCGCCGACCTGTGCGGCTTCCTCGGCGGGGCGGTGGTCGCGGCCTTCCCGTCGCGGGGCGAGGGTTTCGGGCTGCCGGTGCTGGAGGCCATGGCCTGCGGCGCGCCGGTGCTCACCACCCACCGCACCTCGCTGCCCGAGGTGGGCGGCGACGCGGTCGCCTACACCGAGCCCGACGCCGAGAGCATCGCCGAGGCGCTGCGCACGCTGCTCTCGTCGCCCGAGCGCAGGGGGGCCCTGTCCCTGGCGGGGATCGCCCGCGCCAAGGAGTTCACCTGGGACGCCTCGGCCGAGGCGCACCTGCTCTCCTACCAGCGCGCGGCCGAGTAGTGAGCTAACCTCGCGGAATGATGGAGACCCCCTTGCCCGATCTAGAGGCGATCCTCCTTGTCGGTGGACGAGGGACGCGCCTGCGCCCGATGACGCTCGGCACCCCGAAACCCCTGCTGCCCACGGCCGGGGTTCCCTTCCTGGCGCACCAGCTCGCCAAGGCGAGGGCCTCCGGCGTGCGGCGCATCGTGTTCGCCACCTCCTACCGGGCGGAGATGTTCTCCGAGGCCTTCGGGAACGGCGAGGCGTTCGGACTCTCGCTCGAATACATGACGGAGGAGGTCCCGCTCGGCACCGGCGGCGCCATCCGCAACGCGGCCGAGGCGCTGACCTGCGGTCCCGACGCCCCGGTGCTGGTGCTCAACGGTGACATCCTGTCCGGCCACGACATCGGCGAGCAGGTCGCGGCGCACGTCGCCAGGAAGGCCGCCGTCACCCTGCACCTGACCGAGGTGGAGGATCCCTCGCGCTTCGGGTGCGTGCCGACCGACGAGGACGGGCGGGTGACCGCCTTCCTGGAGAAGACCCCCAATCCGGTCACCAACCGGATCAACGCCGGGTGTTACGTCTTCACCCGCTCGGTGATCGACACGATCCCGGCGGGCGAGGTCGTCTCGGTCGAGCGCGAGACCTTCCCCGGCCTGATCGAGGACGGCGCCCTGGTGCTCGGCCATGCCGACGCCTCCTACTGGCTCGACGTGGGCACGCCCGCCGCCTTCGTGAAGGGCTCCCGCGACCTGGTGCTCGGCCGTCTCGCCTCACCGGCCCTGCCGGGCCCCACCGGTGACTTCCTCGCCCTGCCCGGTGCCATGATCTCGCCCGCGGCCAAGGTCTCCGGCGGTTCCGTGATCGGCGCCCGCGCGGTCGTGGAGTCGGAGGCGCAGATCAGCGGCAGCGTGCTCGGGGACGACTGCGTCGTGCACTCGGGCGCGGTCGTGGTCGACTCGGTGGTCGGCCTCGGGGCGCGGGTCCACTCTGGAGCGGTCCTGAGGGACGTGGTCCTCGGCGACGGCGCCGTGGTCGGCTCGGGGAACGAGCTGATCGCGGGCAGCCGGGTGTGGCCGGGCGTCGTGCTCCCCGAGTTCGCGATCCGCTTCTCCAGCGACATCTGACCGTTCGCGGCGCGGGCACCTTCGTGAGGGAACGTGAGTGGTGCGCGCCGTGGCCGGTCGACCTGGCGCTGGCCCTCGACCCGCACCGGCGCGGGACCGGCGACCCCACCCTGAGGACGGCGCCCGGCGGGGTCTTCTGGCGGACCTCGCGCACTCCCGACGGGCCGGGGACGCTGCGCGTGGCCCTAACGGGCGGACGGGTGGCGGCCGCCGCGTGGGGGCCCGGGGCGGAGTGGATGCTGGAGACGCTTCCCGCGCTGCTCGGCGCCGGCGACGACGTGTCGGGGTTCGTTCCCGGCCACGACTGGCCGGGGGTTCTGCGGAACGCCGCGAGGCGCTATCCGGGGCTCAGGATCGGCAGGACGTCGCGGGTGTTCGAGGCGCTGGTCCCTGCCGTGCTGGAGCAGAAGGTGGTCTCCACCGAGGCGTGGCGGGCGTGGCGGTGGCTGCTGGGCCGCTACGGCGAGCCCGCGCCGGGTCCCGCGCCCGAGGGGATGAGGGTCTTCCCCGAGCCCGAGGTGTGGCGGTCGATCCCGTCGTGGGACTGGCACCGCGCGGGGGCGGAGGCGGTGCGGGCCCGTACGATCGCGAACGCCGCCCGGCACGCGGGGAAGCTGGAGGCGATCGAGGGCAGCGCCGACGCGGATCGGCTGTTGAGGGCGCTGCCCGGGATCGGGGTGTGGACGTCCGCCGAGGTGCGCCAGCGCTCGCACGGCGACGCGGACGCCGTCTCGGTGGGCGACTTCCACCTGCCGTCGCTGGTCGGCTGGTCGCTCAGCGGCGAGCGGGTGGACGACGCGCGGATGCTGCGGCTGCTCGCTCCCTACCGGGGGCACCGGCACCGGGTCAGCCGGCTGCTGGGGCTGGGCGGTGTGCGGCCACCCGCTCGCGGGCCGAGAATGCCCGTGCGCGACTACCGGTCGTTCTGAGCGCTCCCTCGTCGGGGGACGGTTCGTCGCGATGCCAGTCGAGGCTGTCGCGCGTGTCGGCGCCGATCAGCGGGGCGAGGACGGCGACGGCGACGAGGACGATGAGAAATGCGATCATTTTCGGCTCCTGCCGGGCGGGGTCCGAGGGGGTCTCCTCGGAGGATCCGGGTGGATTTCCCGCGAATGCGGGGTTCCTGGTGACATCTCTAATTTATGCGCCTGCAAGTATTTACGTCTATCGAGACTTGCTTGACCGCATGCTTTAGAAGATCTGAAGTATCGGGTCCCCGGCCCGGCACTCACCGGTTCGGCGCGGGCGGTGTTCCGCTGTCTGCCGCTGGAGCGACGGCCGGCCTTTCGGCGCGAGAGCCACTGGTTCGTCGGTTGGGCGGTCGTCGCCGGGCACCTGCAACGAAGGTGAGGCATCTGTACGAATGCCTAGGTCACGATGAGACCGGCCGCTCGCTCCGAGGGTTCTTCGGCTCGAGTCTCAGGGCACGTCGAGGTCGTCGGCCGTCGGGCCTCGCCCCGGAAGCGGAGTGGGGGTACTGGTGCGCAGGCCGTCGAGGACGATCGCGAGGGAGCGCTCGGGATCGTCCACCCCGTCGGGCAGGTTGGGCAGCGGGCGCAGCACTCGGGCCAGGAGGAGGGCGAAATCACCGCTGGTGAGGTCGGGGCGCACGGCGCCCTCGGCCTGGGCGCGGCTCCACATCCGGTCGAGGGCCTGCATCAGCGACCGGCGCAGCCGGACGTTCTCCGGGTCGGTGCGCAGAGCGTCCCAGGCCGACGCGAACCAGGCGGAAAGGCGGTAGGCCAGCAGCAGGTCGGCGGTGGTCGTGCGGACGAAGCGGCGCAAGGCGCCCCAGCCATCGGGCTCCTCGGCCTCGGCGGCCTGAGCGGTGTCCACCACCCGGCGCAAGTCGTCGAGGGCGATGGCCTGGATCAACGCGTCTCGGTGGGGAAAACGGCGGTAGACGGTTCCCACGCCCACGCCCGCTCGGCGCGCGACGTCGTCCAGAGACACCTTGGGGCCGTGTTCGGCGATGAGGCCGCGGGCGGCGGCGAGAAGCCTCTCGCGGTTGCGGCGCGCGTCGGCTCGTAGCCCGGCCGCGGGGTCGGTAGCGGTCACCTGCCCATCATAAGTGGAATTTTTTCTCCGATTTTTGATAGCTTCAGAAATGGAAGAAATTCTCCACTTATGCGAAGGAGATCCCCATGTCCATCGACGCGATCCTGGAGCGCATCGGCCACAGCGGACCGTTCCGCCCTGACGTGGAAACCCTGCGGGCCCTGCACGCCGCGTGGCGGCGCACGGTCCCCTACGAGAACATCGACATCCAACTCGGCCGGGACATCCGGCTGGAGCCGTCGGCCCTGATCGCCAAGTTCGGCCCCGACCGACGGGGCGGTACCTGTTACCAACTCAACGGCGCGCTCGCGCTGCTCCTGCGCGGCGCCGGATTCAGGGTCACCGTGCACGAGGCCGCGGTGCGGCGGCGCTCGGGCGGCGAGACGGAATGGGGCGGCCACATCGCGCTCCTGGTCCACCTGGACGCCGGCACATGGCTGGCCGACGTGGGGATCGCGGACGGTTTCGTGGAACCCCTCCCCCTGCGTGAGGGCGTCCACCACCAGGGGCCGCTGACCTATCGCTTGGAGCGCGTCGACGCCACTACGTGGCGCTGGTACCACCATGAGCGCGGGTCCATCCGCTCTTACGACCTGCGCACCGCTCCGCGCCGGCTAGCCGACTTCACCCGGCGTGCGACCACCCGCGCCGCAGGCTCCCTCATGGAACGGCTGCTCATCGCTTACCGCCTCTGGGATGAACGTTCGGTGACGCTGCTGGCCCGCACGGTAACCGTCGCAACCTTGGACGGCACCCATGTCGAGCGCCGCGTGCTCGGCGACCGGGATTCGTTCGCCGCCGCCCTCGCCGACGACATCGGGGTCCCCCTGGCCGACCTCGGCCCCGAGGGCATCGACACGTTGTGGAGCCGCACCACCCACCAGCACGCCGAATGGCTGGCCCGCCAGGAGGCATGACGCGCCACGATCATCCGAGACCGGCACGCCGTACAGGCCGGACGAGGCGGCGACATCGGCCTGCGGAACCGGCGGCGCGGAACGCGAATCTCAGCGATCATGCCTCAGATGCGACGAGACGCGGCGGCTCCCGCCCTTCCCCTGCCGCGAAGTCTTGACAACGAGATCCGCATGTTGGAGAGACGCCGATCCGCCCGAGCGGGCACCCGCCGCCCCATACGTTCGTGTCGCGCCGTACTGTGCCGTCATGAGCGCTAACCCCACCGACAACGCGATGCGCCGGGCTCTGGCCAGGGCCCGCGACGGCAAAGCTCTCGATATCGCCGAAGCCACCGTCCTGCTGCACGCGCGGGACGAACATCTGCAGACCCTCCTCGACCACGCCGGGAGGGTGCGGGACGCGGGCCTGGAGGCGGTCGGGCGGCAAGGGATCATCACCTACAGCCGTAAGGTCTTCATCCCCCTGACACGGCTCTGCCGCGACCGCTGCGGATACTGCACGTTCGCCACCGCGCCGCACAAGCTGGAAAGCCTGTTCCTGAGCCCCGACGAGGTGCTGGAGATCGCCAGGCAGGGTGCGGCGATGGGGTGCAAGGAGGCGCTGTTCACCCTGGGCGACCGGCCGGAGGACCGCTGGCACCAGGCCCGCGAGTGGCTGGACGCGCACGGCTACGACGACACGCTGTCCTACGTCCGCGCGATGGCCGTGCGGGTGCTGGAGGAGACCGGGCTGCTGCCGCACCTGAACCCGGGCGTGATGACCTGGCAGGACCTGCAGCGGCTCAAGCCGGTCGCGCCCTCCATGGGCATGATGCTGGAGACGACCTCGCGGCGGCTCTTCGAGGAGAAGGGGCAGGCCCACTACGGCTCGCCCGACAAGGACCCCGCCGTGCGGCTGCGCGTGCTGGAGGACGCCGGGCGGACGAACGTGCCGTTCACCAGCGGCATCCTCATCGGCATCGGGGAGACGGTCGAGGACCGCGCCGAGTCGCTGTTCGCGCTGCGCAGGGTGGCGCGCGAGTACGGCGGCATCCAGGAGATCATCGTCCAGAACTTCCGCGCCAAGCCCGACACCGCGATGCGCGGCATGCCGGACGCCGACCTGCAGGAGCTGGCCGCGACCATCGCGGTGACCCGGCTGGTGCTGGGGCCGAAGATGAGGGTGCAGGCCCCGCCGAACCTGGTCGACTCCGAGTACGAGCTGATGATCAGGGCGGGCATCGACGACTGGGGCGGCGTCTCGCCGCTCACGCCCGACCACGTCAACCCCGAGCGTCCCTGGCCGCAGATCGACGACCTCGCCGCCCGCACGGCCGCCGCCGGGTTCGCGCTGCGCGAGCGGCTCACCATCTACCCCGAGTTCGTGCTGGCGGGGGAGCCCTGGCTCGACCCGAGGCTCAACGCGCACGTGGCCGCCCTGGCGGACCCGGAGACCGGGCTCGCCCGCGAGGACGCGGTCCCGACCGGCCGCCCCTGGCAGGAGCCGGACGGCGGTTTCGTCTCCGTGGGCCGCGTCGACCTGCACACGGCCGTCGACACCGAGGGCCGCAGCGCCGACCGCCGCGACGACTTCGACAATGTGTACGGCGACTGGGAGGCGCTGCGGGAGCGTCTGCCCGCCGCCTCCTCGATCGTGCGGGGTGACGTGCGGGAGGCGCTCAGGCAGGCCGAGAGCGACCCGGCGCGGCTGAGCGACGCCCAGGCGCTCGTCCTGCTGGACCTCGCCGGCGACCAGAACGGAGCGGGTGCCGACGACGCGGCGCTGGACGAGCTCTGCCGGATCGCCGACGGCCTGCGCCGGGAGGCGGCCGGCGACGACGTCACCTACGTGGTGAACCGGAACATCAACTTCACCAACGTCTGCTACACCGGCTGCCGCTTCTGCGCCTTCGCGCAGCGCCGTACCGACGCCGACGCCTACACCCTCTCGCTGGAGCAGGTCGCCGACCGCGCCTGGGAGGGGTGGCAGGCCGGGGCGACCGAGGTGTGCATGCAGGGCGGCATCCACCCCGACATGCCCGGCACCGCGTACTTCGACATCGCCAGGGCGGTCAAGGCCAGGGTGCCGGAGATGCACGTCCACGCGTTCTCGCCGATGGAGGTGATCAACGGCGCCAGCCGCACCAACCTGTCCATCGAGGACTGGCTGGTCGCCGCGAGGGAGGCGGGCGTCGACTCGCTCCCGGGCACCGCGGCCGAGATCCTCGACGACGACGTCCGCTGGGTGCTGACCAAGGGCAAGCTTCCCACCAGGGAGTGGGTCGAGGTGATCTCCACCGCGCACCGGGTCGGCATCCCGACGACCTCCACGATGATGTACGGCCACGTCGACAACCACGCGCACTGGGTGCAGCACATCCGGCTGATCCGCCGCATCCAGGAGGAGACCGGCGGGTTCTCCGAGTTCGTGCTGCTGCCGTTCGTCCACCACAGCGCCCCCATCTACCTGGCGGGGATCGCCCGCCCCGGGCCGACGGCGCGGGAGAACCGGGCCGTGCACGCGCTGGCCCGCGTCCTGCTGCACGGCGCGATCGCCAACATCCAGTGCTCGTGGGTGAAGCTCCAGGACGGGCTCTGCCGCGAGGTGCTGCTGGGCGGGGTCAACGACCTCGGCGGCACGCTGATGGAGGAGACGATCAGCAGGATGGCCGGGTCGGAGAACGGTTCGTTCAAGACGATCAGCGAGATCGAGGCCATGGTCGCCCCGACCGGGAGGCCGGTCCGGCAGCGGACCACCTCCTACGGCGTGCCGGACGCCGGACGGGTGGCCGCGGCCAGGGCGAGCGACGGCGTCTGCCGCAGCGTCCGCCCCAACGCCCTCCCGCTGCTCTCCCTGGAGCCGTCGGCGAAATTATAACGAGTTCTACATCTGTCCGTCTTCCGTGAGGGGTTCGTGGGCACAATCATCATTCCCTTGTAGGCATATGTAGGGAGAGGTACGGGTTTGTCCTCCTCCGGTCGACACCGCGTGGCCGCCGGCATCGAGCGGCGCCGGCGTCAGGCTCGCCTGCGCCTGTCACTGGCGGCGGTCGCGGTCGCGGTCGCCTTGGTGGGCGGTGCCGCCCTGGTGTCCGGCCGGGTGGGGAACTCGTGCTCGTCCCGCGACCCGGTGCTGGTCGGCGTCGCCGCCGCCATCGACATCGCCCCGGCCGTCATGGAGGCGGCGGGGCGGTTCAACCGGAGCCGGACGGGCGTCGACGGCCGGTGCGTGCTGGTGCAGGTGACCGAGCAGCCGCCCGCCACCGTGCTGCGGACCCTGCTCGGCGGCACCGCGGGGGTGCTCAGCCGCCGTCCCGACGGCTGGATCTCCGACTCCTCGGCCTGGATCCGCCTCGCCCGCAAGCAGGGGGCCGCGAACCTGGCCGGAACCGAGACCGTCGTGGCGACCTCGCCCCTGGTCTTCGCCACCCGCAAGTCCCTCGCCCGGCGCTTCGCCCTGGGCAGGACCGACATGAACTGGCGGATGGTCTTCCCCTCGACCACCCGCGGCCGGATCCGGCCCAACGAGAACGAGCCCGACGTGGTCCGCGTCCCCGACCCGTCGCTCGCCGGGGCCGGGATCGCCACCGTGGCCGCGGCCAGGGACGTGGTCGGCAGCGGCCCCGAGGCCGACCGGGCGCTCACCGCGTTCGTCCGCTGGGCGCAGGCGGGGTCGGCGCCCGACTACCGGAGCATGCTCGCCACCGTCGACGACCGCTCCTTCTGGAAGCGGCCGGTGGTGATCGTGCCGGAGTCCGCGGTGTGGGCGCACAACCGCCTGCCCTCCGACGACCCGGTGGTCGCCCTGCACCCCCGCGAGGGAACGATCAACCTCGACTACCCGTACGTGGTCACCTCCTCCGACGAGGCGAAGGCGAGCGGGTCGCGGGCCTTCGCCGCCTGGCTGCGCTCCCCGGAGACCCAGGAGGGGGCCCGCAGGGCGGGGTTCCGCTCTGCCGACGGCTCCCTGGGCCCGTACTCACCCGGTCCCGAGATCCCCACCGAGGCGCCCCGCACCCGCCCGACCATCCTGCCCGCCATGATCGACGAGGCGCTGGAGGCGTGGAGCAGGCTCGCCCCGCCGACCAACATCCTGGTCATGACCGACACCGGCAGGCACATGGCGGAGCCGATCAGGGGGCAGAAGGGGAAGACCAGGCTGACCGTCGCCCTGGAGGCCGCCAGGCTCGGCCTGCAGCTCTTCCCGGACTCGACCCACATGGGCCTGTGGGACTTCTCCTCGGCCAGGGGCAGGGACCAGCGCGAGCGGGTGCGCATCGGCCCGGTCGTCGAGCCCGACGGCGGGCAGGTCGTCCGGCGCGGCCGCCTGGAGGAGCTGACCCGCACCCTGCGCGCCTCCTCCAAGCAGCCCAGCGCCCTGTACGACTCGATCCTCGCCGGGTTCCGGGAGATGACCGAGGTCTACGACGAGGACATGAACAACACCCTCGTCGTCATCACGGCGGGAAAGGACGACGGCAAGGGTGTCTCGGGCACCGGCCTGGTGCGGGCGCTGCGCGAGGAGTGGGACCCCGAGGCGCCGGTCCAGGTCGTCGTCCTCGCCTTCGGCACCGACCTCGACCGCGCGGCCCTCACCCAGGTCACCTCCGTCACCAACGGCTCCCTGCACGTCGCCCAAGGCCCCGAGGAGATCATCGACGTCTTCCTGTCCGCCCTCGCCAGGCGGCTGTGCCACCCCACCTGCCGCACCCCCGCCTGAACGGCGTTCGTCTCGCTCACGACCAGGTCGACATGGTGAAATGTGATGCTTTATTGGCGCATCACCGCCTACGATCGCTGGTGATCTAGAGAGAGGGCTGAGTTTGTGAGTGAGGCGAGTTCGGGGGACGGCGGGCAGCGGCGGAGGCTGCTCATCGAGCGTGCCAAGACCTACACGGAGATGGAGCGCTTCGAAGAGGCCGCCGCGGACCTGACCGAGGTGCTCCGGCTCGACCCCGCCGACGACATCGCGTGGGCCAACCGGGGCGAGCTGTACCGGAGGATGGAGCGGTTCGAGGAGGCCGTCTCCGACTTCGACCGCGCGATCGAGATCGATCCGGAGTACGCGTTCGCGATCGGCAGCCGGGGCCAGGCCCACGCGGCGCTCCACCGGCCCGCCGAGGCGCTGGCCGACTTCGACCGTGCGATCGAGCTGACCCCGGACCAGGTCTGGCTCCTCGGCGACAGGGCGAGGCTGCTGCGCGGGCTCGAGCGGTACGACGACGCGGAGACCGACCTGATGCGCGCCATAATGCTCGCTCCCGAGGACGCCGACCTGTACAACGCCCGCGGCGACCTGTACTACCAGATGGACCGCTACGCGGACGCGATCACGGACTTCTCCCACGCCCTGAGCCTGGAGCCGAACAGCGTCTGGGCGCTCGTCTCGCGCGGGGAGACGCACCGCATGATGGACGCGTTCGACGAGGCGCTCGGAGACCTGAACCACGCCCTCCAGCTGGAGCCCGACAACGACCGCGCCCTGGCGAGCCGCGGCGCGGTCCTGCACGAGATCGGGCGGGACGAGGAGTCGGTGGCCGATCTCAGCAGGGCGATCGAGCTCGACCCCGAGTACACCTGGGCCTACATCCGCAGGGGCGAGGTCCTGCGCTCCCTCGGCCGCTACGAGGACTCGCTCGTCGACATCAACCGGGCGATGGAACTCGACGGGGACGGGGAGGGCTGACCCGCCGGGACCGGTCCCGGGCGGGTCCGAACCAGGCCCGGACGGTGAGGCCCGGCCCCTGGAAAGCACCGCCTGGACAGGGCCCTGCCTGACCGGGCCCCGCCGGAACCAGGCCCCGGGCGGGTCCGGCGGACGACGAGGTCCTAGTGTCCTGCGTCAGAAATTCGTCGGCAATATCTGGCGAGTGATTCGAGGATCTCTTCGGCGGTCTTCTTCCAGACAAATGGGCGTGGGTTGTCGTTCCAGTCGGCGATCCAGGCG